>CAZRLO010000099.1:0-9954 GCA_964600965.1 uncultured Rhodobacter sp. | reverse complement strand
TTTGGCCACGTGACACCACCGGCCCAACCCGCGCACAAGTTTCCCGATGTGCAGGCTTTATCGATCTTTTTCAACGCTTTATCGGGAAATCCACTCGTCTAGCCGGCTAGACGACCGGTCGGCTGGACGGTTAGGCGGCCAGACGGTTAGGCGGCCAGACGGTTCGACGGCTGGTCGGCCGGAGGGCTAGCCCGGTAGCCACAGCTTCGCCTGCCTTCCCCTGCGAGCGATGCGTTTGCGGCAGAAATGCCCGCTTGGTTCGCGGTCTCACCCTCCGCCACCGCGTCCGGCCGAACACGAAAAGCCCGGCCCGAAATTGAAAAGGCCCGGTTTCGCCGAAGCGGAAACCAGGCCTTTCCCGCACCTAAGCGTTTGTTCCTACCACTCTTCGGGGCCCTTGGTCTTGAAGTGTTCGACCAGAAAATCGATGAAAGCCCGCAGTTTCGGCTGGGTATACCTTCCCGGCGGATAGACGGCGTATATGCCGCGCCGCTCGACCGGCAGTTCGGGCATCGCCTCTTCCAGCAGACCAAGGTCCAGTTTTTCGTAGTAGAGAAAGCTCGGCAGATACGCGATGCCCAGCCCCGCCGACGCCGCCGTCAAAAGCGACTGGCCGTCATTCACGGTCAGGCAGCCGGTCGTGCGAATTTGCCGCGTCTCGCCCGTGGGCGACGTCAGCTTCCAGACATTGCCACTGGACTGGTTGGAATAATGCAGCAACATGTGCTCGTTCAGATCGTCGATACGTTTGGGGTGACCGTGCTCTTTGAAATACTCGGGCGAGCCGACCATTTTCATGTTGGCCTCGGTCAGTTTGCGCGCCCTGAGCGTGCTGTCCTCCATCTCGCCGATGCGAATCGCCAGATCGAACCCTTCGCTGATCAGTTCGACATACCGGTTGTTCAGCACCAGATTGACGTTGATGTCGGGGTATTGGTGCAAAAATGCACCCAGCGCGTTCGAGATGTGGTTCACGCCGAAATCATTGGCCGCCGAAAGCCGCAGCGACCCGCTGGGGGCCGATTGCATCGACGTCACCATCGCATCGGCTTCGCCAGCGTCGTTCAGGACCCGCCGTGCCTTGTCATAATAGGCAAGCCCGATTTCGGTCGGGCTTACGCGCCTTGTGGTCCTGTTCAGCAGACGTGCCCCCAGACGCGCCTCCAGTGACGAGACATGCTTGCTCACCGCCGATTTCGATATTCCCATTTTGCGCGCCGCATCCGTGAATCCCCCCTGATCCACAACGCTGGCAAACGCTTCCATTTCTGTTAACCGATCCATTGCAAAACCCTTTGTAACTCGGAACTGAATCACATTAGGCCCGCTGAATTTGTCAGGAATTTGGAAACAACCAGACAATTGATGGCCGTTTCGATGCACTGTCCGGTGGCTGGAAACGGTCGGTCCCGACCCGTTGACCGAACCGGAACGATCCGGCTTTATAGGCCGAATTGGTGAACAAAAGGGGGGTTTCTGCGATGCCCGCGATGAAAACGCTCGAGAATGATGCCGATGTCGATGCCTTTCTGAATTGTGTCGAAAACAAGCGCCGCGCCGCCGATGCGCGCGTCGTTACCGACATGATGCTCGGCATAACCGGGCTTGCGCCCCGGATGTGGGGCCCCTCGATCATCGGATTTGACCGCTACCGGTACCGGCGCAGGGACGGATCGGAGCACAGCTACATGATCACCGGCCTTTCCCCGCGCAAGGCGGCGCTGACTGTCTATGTCATGCCGGGGTTTTCGGCCTATGCCGACCAGTTGGCGCGGCTGGGCAGGCACAAGCATTCGTCCTCCTGCCTGTATATCACCCGGCTGGAAGCCATCGACCTGACCGTCCTGAAAGAGATTGTCACCGACAGCGTGGCCGTGATGCGGCGGCGCTATCACAGCTAGGGCCTGAATCCAAATTTGGCTTCATATCGCATCATTGACACCCTTTGCACCCCGGATTGCCTGCAATCCGGTTCGCGCCCGACCCCGCCCCGGGTCGGGCGCGAACCTCGCAATTTCCCCGATTTTCATGAAACGTGCGTGGATTCCACGATACTGGTGGTTCGACCCACTGGCCCTTGCCATTCCCCGCCAACCCCCCTATATCCCCAGACAACAGCGGCAAGACTGGCTTCCACCCCCAGCTTCCACCGAATTTGACGAACGGGCCGCGCGCCCGTTTTTTTGTGCCTGAAAGGCCCCGCATGAACGATCTGGTTGCCAGAACCGCGATGGATCAGCGCCTTGCCTCGATTGTCCGTCCGATGATCGAGGGGCTGGGCTATGAACTCGTGCGTCTGCGCCTGATGTCGGGCAAAGCCGCTACCCTGCAGATCATGGCCGACAAGCCCGATGGCGGGATCGAGGTCGACGATTGCGCCGCCATTTCGACGGCGGTTTCCGCGCTGCTGGATGTCGAGGACCCGATCGAGGGGGAATATACGCTCGAAGTCTCCTCGCCCGGCATCGATCGTCCGCTGACCCGACTGAAGGATTTCAAGGTCTGGGCGGATTACGAGGCCAGGCTGGAAACATCGGAACTGATCGACGGGCGCAAGCGGTTCAAGGGCCTGCTGCGCGGCACGCAGGACAGCGAAGTGCTGATCGACATCGCCGAAGGAACCATCGGCCTTCAATTCGACTGGCTGACCGACGCCAAGCTGATCCTGACCGACGAACTGATCGCCGAAATGCTGAAGGCCCGCAAGAACGCGGACCTGAACGAGGCCGATTTTGACGCCATCGAAACCGACGAAACCGACGAAACCCCGGAAAGGGAAACGACATGACCATCACAAGCGCCAACCGGCTTGAGCTGTTGCAGATCGCGGATGCGGTCGCGCGCGAAAAACTGATCGACCCGGAACTGGTGGTCGAAGCGATGGAAGAAAGCATGGCCAAGGCGGCCAAGTCCCGCTATGGCGCGGAACTCGATATCCGCGCCTTCATCGACCGCAAGACCGGCGAACTGACCATGACCCGTATCCGGCACGTGGTTGACGAGGTCGAAAATCACTTTACCGAAATGACCGTCGATGATGCCCGCGCGCATCTGGACACGCCCGAAGTCGGCAACGAGATCGTCGACCAGTTGCCGCCGATGGATTTCGGCCGCATCGCCGCACAATCCGCCAAACAGGTGATCCTGCAAAAGGTGCGCGAGGCCGAGCGTGCCCGCCAATACGCCGAATTCAAGGATCGCGTGGGCGAGATCATCAACGGTATCGTCAAACGGGTGGAATACGGCAACGTCATCGTCGATGTGGGCCGGGGCGAGGCGATCCTGCGCCGCGACCAGTTGGTCAACCGCGAAGGCTTCCGCACCGGGGACCGCGTGCGCGCCTACATCCGCGAAGTCCGCGAAGAGGCCCGCGGCCCGCAGATCTTCCTGTCGCGCACCGCGCCTGAATTCATGGCCGAACTGTTCAAGATGGAGGTGCCGGAAATCTACGACGGCATCATCGAGATCAAGGCGGTTGCCCGTGATCCGGGTTCGCGGGCCAAGAGCGGGGTCATTTCCTATGACAACTCGATCGACCCGGTCGGGGCGTGCGTCGGGATGCGCGGCAGCCGTGTTCAGGCCGTCGTCAACGAACTTGGCGGCGAGAAAATCGACATCATCCCCTGGAACGACGATGCGCCGACCTTTCTGGTCAACGCCCTGCAACCCGCCGAGGTCGCCAAGGTGGTGCTGGACGAAGACGCCGAGCGGATCGAGGTTGTCGTGCCCGACGAACAGCTTTCGCTGGCCATCGGGCGGCGCGGTCAGAACGTGCGTCTGGCCAGCCAGTTGACCGGCTTTGACATCGACATCATGACCGAAGCCGAAGAAAGCGAACGCCGTCAGGCCGAATTCGCCGAGCGTTCAAACCTGTTCATGGAAACCATGAACGTGGACGAGGTAGTCGCGCAATTGCTGGTCTCCGAAGGCTTCGCCACACTGGAAGAGGTCGCCTATGTCGAACTTGACGAATTGCTGGTGATCGAAGGCTTCG
The DNA here is from genome assembly GCA_964600965.1 of uncultured Rhodobacter sp. Lineage (GTDB taxonomy): Bacteria > Pseudomonadota > Alphaproteobacteria > Rhodobacterales > Rhodobacteraceae > UBA5972. Next base: position 5,960 of record CAZRLO010000099.1, on the reverse strand, counting down.
ACGAAGACACCGCCGAAGAGCTTCAGGCCCGCGCCCGCGAATGCATCGAGGAAATTCACGCCAAGGCCATCGAAAAAGCCCGCGAACTGGGCGTCGAACAAAGCCTGTTCGATTTCGAGGGCCTGACCCCCGACATGTTCGTCGCGCTGGGGCAGGATGGCGTCAAGACGCTGGAAGAATTCGCCAATTATGCCGATTGGGAACTGGCGGGCGGATATACCGTCGTCGACGGCGAACGCGTCAAGGACGACGGTGTTCTGGAAAGTTTCGACATGTCGCTGGAGGAAGCGCAGAACCTGATCATGACCGCCCGGATCGGGCTTGGCTGGGTGGACCCCGCCGATCTCGTCACCGAAGAGGAAACGCCAGAAGACGACGACGAAACCACCGAAACGCCCGTCGCCGAAGGGGCCGAGGCCTGATCCTTCAGGCTTCGGATTGTGCCCGTGACACGCGGCGGCCGGAAAAAAACCAATGCAGCACCGGAACGCCGGTGCATCGCCACGGGCGCTACCTTGCCGACCGCGGGTCTGGTCCGGTTCGTCGTCGGCCCCGATCACGTCGTGATCCCCGATCTTGCGGCCAAACTGCCGGGCCGCGGCATCTGGGTTTTGGCAAACCGCGCGGCACTTGAACGCGCTGTTGCGAAAAATCTGTTTGCCCGCGCTGCGCGCCGGCCCGTTGCGGTTCCCGACGACCTCGTGCTAAAGACCGAGGCCCTGCTGACCCGGCGCGTGATCGAATTGACGTCGTTGTCCCGGAAAAGCGGTCAGGCCGTGGCCGGATTCGAAAAGGTCAGGGCCGCAACGGATTCCGGCACCGTTGCGGTTCTGCTACAGGCATCTGACGGGTCGGTCGCCCAAACGCGCAAAATTCGTCCGCCGGACCGCGAAAATGCCCATATAACCTGCCTGACAAGCGTCGAATTGGGTTTGGCATTCGGGCGCGAAAATGTGATACATGCGGCGCTTGGCGCTGGCGGACTCACACAACGTATTGTAGAGGAAGCCCGCAGACTGGCTGGCATCCGTGAAGATGATGCCCCAAGACGGGCGGATGCATCCGGCAAGGTGTCGGAACAAGAAGGTGTTGAAGACGTATGAGCGAGACCGACAGCAAATCCGGCAAACCCATGGGCCTGCGCGGTGGGGACCGGAGCCACGTGCGCCAGAGCTTTTCCCACGGGCGGACCAAATCCGTCGTGGTCGAGAAAAAGCGCAAGCGCGTCGTCGTGCCAAAACCCGGTGCCGCTGCACCCGTCGCCGGCAATGCGCCCGGCGGGAAATCGAAATCAAGCGAATCCAAACGCCCCGCCGGCATCACCGAAGCCGAAATGGAGCGCCGTCTGGCGGCGCTGAAGGTCGCCAAGGAACGCGAGGCCGAAGAGGCCGAAAAACGCGAACAGGATTCCAAAAAGCGCGAGGCTGAACGCGAAGAACGCCGCGCCGAAAAGGAAACCAAGGAACGCGAGGTGCGCGAACGCGAAGAACGTGCGCGGGAAAAAGAGGCCGAAGAAAAGCGCGCCATCGAGGCAGCGAAAGCCGCGAGCGAACAGGCGGCGGCCCCCGCGGCCCCGGCGCAGATCGACGAACCCCGCGCGGCCACGCCGAACCGGGGCGCGGCGGCGGCCAAACGCCCGGAACGCGCCAAGGAAGAACCAAAGAAACAAACGCGCGGCAAGGGCGGCGACAACCGGCGCCGGTCGGGCAAACTGACCATCAACCAGGCGCTATCGGGCCGCGAAGGCGGTCGCCAACGCTCGATGGCGGCGATGAAGCGCGCGCAGGAACGCGAGCGCCGCAAGGCCATGGGCGATGCCGGTGAACTGGAAAAGATCATCCGCGACGTTCAGGTGCCCGAGGCGATCACCGTGCAGGAGCTTGCCAACCGCATGGCCGAACGCGTCGCCGCCGTGGTCAAGACGCTGATGCAAAACGGGATCATGGCAACCCAGAACGAGACCATCGACGCCGACACCGCGCAACTGGTGGTCGAGGAATTTGGTCACAAGGTGGTTCGGGTTTCCGATGCCGACGTCGAGGACGCGATCGATACCGTCGAAGACGCCGCCGAAGATCTCAAACCCCGCGCCCCGGTCATCACGATCATGGGCCATGTGGACCACGGCAAAACCTCGCTGCTGGACGCGATCCGCAAGACCAACGTGGTCTCCGGCGAGGCCGGCGGAATTACGCAGCATATCGGCGCCTATCAGATCACGACCGATGGCGGCGCTTCGCTGACGTTCCTTGATACGCCGGGCCATGCTGCCTTTACGTCGATGCGCGCACGCGGCGCACAGGTCACCGATATCGTGGTGCTTGTTGTTGCCGCAGATGACAGCGTCATGCCCCAGACCATCGAGGCGATCAATCACGCCAAGGCGGCGAATGTGCCCATGATCGTCGCGATCAACAAGATCGACCGCCCTGGCGCCGACCCGACCAGGGTTCGCACCCAGCTCTTGCAGCACGAGGTCATCGTCGAAGAGATGTCCGGGGACGTTCTGGATGTCGAAGTCTCCGCCATCGACGGCACCGGGCTTGATACGCTCTTGGAAAACATCGTGCTTCAAGCCGAATTGCTGGAACTCCGGGCAAACCCCGACCGCGATGCCGAAGGTGCCGTGATCGAGGCCAAACTCGATACCGGTCGCGGGCCCGTTGCAACCGTTCTGGTGCAAAAGGGCACCCTGCGGCTGGGCGACATCTTTGTCGTCGGTGAACAATGGGGCCGGGTGCGGGCGCTGATCGACGATCAGGGCGCGCGGGTCGACCAGAGCGGCCCGTCAACCCCGGTCGAGGTGCTGGGCCTGAACGGCACGCCCGAGGCCGGAGATGTTCTGAACGTGGTCGCGGACGAGGCGACCGCGCGCGAAATCGCCGATTACCGTCATCAGGTCGCCAAGGACAAAAAGGCCGCTGCCGGTGCGGGCGCGACGCTCGATCAGTTGCTGGCCAAGGCCAAGGCGGACGAGGATGTTTCCGAACTCCCGATCTTGGTGAAATCCGACGTTCAGGGCTCTGCCGAGGCCATCGTTCAGGCGATGGAAAAGGTCGGCAACGACGAAGTGCGGGTGCGGGTTCTCCACTCCGGGGTCGGTGCGATTACCGAAAGCGATGTGACCCTGGCCGAAGCGTCGGGCGCGCCGATCATCGGCTTCAACGTCCGCGCCAACGCGCCCGCGCGCGATTCCGCGCGGCAAAAGGGCGTGGAAATCCGTTACTATTCAATCATCTACGATCTGGTTGACGACATCAAGGCAGCGGCAAGCGGCCTGTTGTCCGCCGAGATCAAGGAGACCTTCATCGGTTACGCGACCATCAAAGAGGTCTTCAAGATCACCGGCGTCGGCAAGATCGCCGGTTGCGTCGTCACCGAAGGCGTGGCCCGCCGCGATGCCGGCGTGCGGCTGCTGCGCGACAATGTCGTGATCCACACGGGCAAACTGAAAACCCTGAAACGCTTCAAGGACGAAGTGAAAGAGGTTCAGGGCGGTCAGGAATGCGGCATGGCCTTCGAAAACTACGAAGACATCCGCGAGTCCGACGTGATCGAGATTTTCGAAACGGAAGAGATCGAGCGCCGTCTGGAATGATCGTGCGGGCTACGTCCGCGACTCGAAACCCGCGTCTCGACCAGCGCCCAGTTTTCGCTCATTTCCACCATCGTAAGCGCGATTGCGCGGGATCAAGGGTGCAAGCCCGCCGCGCACCGCCGCGCCGCCCATTGGCCGTGGAAAACGCGACCTTTTGGGCACGCGCGGATATTGCCGGGCTGAAGTGGTCGTCACCTGCGCCAGTCCATCGCACCCCGACCCGTCGATACACGCCCCGGTGGGCGTCAGCAACAAGCGCCGCCAGCGGATCAAGCGCGATGCTCGGGTCCCCCGGCACACGCCGCAGATTTCGCCCAGGCAACTCAAATGTCGTCATAATCTGACCCAAGAAGCAAAATTCCTGCGGTACGAACCGCAGGATTCCAACGACCCGAAAGCCTGACCCTTTCAATGGAGAAAGGTCGGTCTCTGGGTCCGTAAACATTACCGACTCCGAAACCAAAAAACGTGTCACGCAACGGCGTTCGCGGGCCGGAAACCGGGGTCAAACCGGACGATCCGCCCCGGTCGGATTTCGGATTGCCGTCACCTGATCCGATGGCAATTGGCTGCCGTCGGAAAAGACCAGCATCGTCGCGCCGTTTTCGAGCCGTGCTTCGGTCACTTCGCCGTAGACCGGTGCCTGCTCCGATCTGATCAGCGTGCCGTTCTGAAAACTTTCGACCTCGAACCGATATCGCCCCGATGCAAACGGGGTGCCGGCGATGGTGGTGCCGGTCCACTGGACCACCGCGTCATTCTGACCGACCGGCATCCGCTGCACCACATCGCCCGCCGGGTTCCTGACCACCAGATCGGCGCGATCCGCCCCCTCGACCGGGGCCGCGAACACATCGACCGGGGTGCCGTCGAATGTGGCATCGCGCAGGGCGCGAACCTCCATCCCGATCCAGCTCGCCAGCGTCGAGACCGGCGATCCGCCCAGCAATTCCTGAATGCGCGACAGGGCGTCATTGGTGCGCACCTGCTGTTCCACCGCCGAGAAACTGGCCAGTTGCGCCACGAATTCGGTGGATTCGAGCGGCTTCAGCGGGTCCTGATTCTGCAACTGCGTGGTCAAAAGCGTCAGGAACGTCTCAAAATCCGAGGCAGGAGTCAGCGCGCCCCCCGCGCCAACCGGTGCGGTTGCGGCGACCGCATTGTTGGGGGCGGCATTGGCCATTACGGGGAAAAGTTCCATGTCGGTTTGCTCCTCAATCAAAGACGCAGGTCAAGGCCTGCGGAAAGTGCCGGAATCGTGGCGGCGACCGCCGCGGGGCCACGATCGGCACCGGCGATGTCCAGCGACCAGTGCTCGGTCCGGGTCGGTTCGCCTTCGTCCCGGTGGGCCTGACCACCGCCGAACGAAAACCCGACATCGCCAAACCCGAGATTGCGGAATTCGTCCTGCAATATGCCGGGGTTGCGGCGCATCAGCTCGATGGTTTCCGGCCGCTCGGCAGTGATCTGAACCGAAAGGCCGTGTTCCGTGGTGTTGAGCGCCAGCCGCACTTTGCCCAGTTCGACCGGTTCAAGGGTCACCTCGATCATGCGGTTGTTGTTGGCCGCCACCGATTGCGCGATCTGAATTGCCACGGTGCGCGCGCCCGAATCGGCCGCCGCGGGTGCGCCGGCCGGCACGCGCGGTGCATGGGCGGTCTGCCCGGTTCGGGCTTCGCCGGACAGGACCGGAATGTCGGCATCCGATTCCGGTTCCGGTTTCAGTTCGCCGGGCGGCGATACCGGCACCGGCATCCCGGCCAGAACGAAGGCACCGGCACGCGCGGTCGTCGGTTCCGGCGCGGGGTTGGCGGGGGGTGAAATATCGTTGGCCAAGGGCGACCGGTCGGTCGCGGGCACCTTGCCGTCAACCTCCGCGCCCGGCTTTTGGGCGAGCGGAATTCCCGGAACCAGCGGCCCCGCCAACTGCGGTGGCCCTGACGTGCCGGGCATCGGTTTGGGCGACGCCGCGCCCACCACCGCTTCGCCGACCGGGTGTTTGCCCGTCGCGTCGCTGTTGCCCAAATCGGCACTGACCGGCATCCATCCCGCCGCGCCCGTCGTCATCGCGGGCGGATTGATCTGGCGAAGTTCCGGCGCGAGAGGCGGCACCGGCGGCGCTGGCAGGGATAATTCGTCGGCCTCCCCGCCGGAATCCGGGTTGGTGGCATCTTTGCCCACCATTTCCCTGAAACCAGAGTCCCCCGGCACCGCCGCGTCGTTTCCGGGCGGGGCGGTTCCCGCCTTGTTCACGGGCTTAACGGGTTCGGGCGCATTCGCGGCAACCGGTAACGGGTTCATGTCATCCAAGCATTCTGCCAGAGTATCTGGCCGGCAGAATTATCCAGACCCCTTACTATTT
>CAZRLO010000098.1:0-10211 GCA_964600965.1 uncultured Rhodobacter sp. | reverse complement strand
CCCCACGGAAAACGACATGGCGCAGCCATTGATCGGCACCGACAAGATCATCCGCCAACGCCGGGTTCTGGCGGTGCTGCTCAGGCTGTTTCTGTCCGGTGACGTTTGCGAAGATGCCGCCGACAAAACCCTTGCCATCAGCAAATTCGGGGGATGCGCGTGATGTTCGACCTTGTCAGCGCTTTGCCGGGAGATTCCGGCAACGGGCCGCGCCCGACCGTCCGGCGGCGGGCGCTCTTGCGACGTCACGCCAATGTCGGACCTTGCGATTTTCAATCGGAATCGGGTTTTGCGGGCGGGGCTCATGCCTTAAGGGTCGGACGCAAACCCCTCGTTTCGCGTGCAAATCCAGCAACAACTTTTTCGGAGAAGCCGTAAATGCTGCGCCGCCCTCACGCCATCCAGCCCGACAGTTTCGCCTTTACGCCCGGCAACCGTGCCTGGGCGAAGGCACAGATCGCCAAATACCCCGAGGGTCGTCAACCCAGCGCCGTGATCGCGCTGCTGTGGCGTGCGCAGGAACAAGAGGGCTGGCTGACCCGACCGGCGATCGAATGCGTTGCCGACATGCTGGGCATGGCCCATATCCGGGCGCTGGAAGTGGCGTCGTTCTATTTCATGTTCCAGCTCGCGCCCGTGGGTTCGGTCGCCCATATTCAGGTCTGCGGCACCACGACCTGCATGATCTGCGGGGCCGAGGATCTGATCGGCATCTGCCGCGCCGAAATCGCCGCCAACCCGCACGAGCTATCCGCCGACGGCCGCTTTAGCTGGGAAGAGGTCGAATGTCTGGGGGCGTGCACCAATGCGCCGATGGTGCAGATCGGCAAGGATTTCTACGAAGACCTGAGCGCGGATCGTTTCCGCGACATCCTCGCGGAACTCGCACGGGGCGAGGTGCCGGTGCCGGGACCGCAGAACGGCCGCTATGCCGCCGAACCGCTGTCCGGTCTGACCAGCCTCACGGAATTTGAAAGCGGTCGCGCCCAATATAATGCGTCGGCAGAACGCGCGGTGACCAACGGCGATACCATCGCACGCATCACCGGCGGCGATGCACCGGGCGCGCCGAAACCTGCCACGACATCTGCGCCCGCGTCGGGCGATAAGCCGACGATGCTGGCCGCCGCGCGCGACGGCAAGGCCGACGATCTGACCAGAATAACCGGGGTCGGGCCGGCGCTGAAGAAATTGCTGAACGAAATGGGCGTGTACCATTTTGATCAGATCGCCGGCTGGAGCAGCGCCGAAATTGCCTGGGTCGATGCGAATCTTCTGCGGTTCAAGGGCCGGGTTTCGCGCGATAATTGGACGGAACAGGCCAAAATATTAGCATTTGGTGGGGAAACATGAATCTGGGAATGGGGGAAGCCGGACGATGCGTCATCGCCGGAAACCAGACGAAAGAAGGAAGATATGACCGACCAAGTTAACATTGCCCCGCAAAGCAATACCTGCAACGCCGTTTGCTGGCTGTTGGCCATCGGGCTGGGCGGATTTCTGACGCTGACCCTTGTACGCGATTTTGGCCAGGATCAGGTTCAATCGGCGGCTCTGGGCCTGGTGCTGATGCTGGTTGCGGGATTTGTGCTGCGCCGCATGTTCTGCCGCGCTGGCGGCAGTCGCGTCGAACGCCGCATCGCCGAGGCAGCCGCGCGCGCCAATGTCGATGCCGCCAAGGCACCCGCAGCGCCCGCGCGCCTGTCGGAAACCCGCGTACCGGACAAGGCCCCGGCGAAACCGGCGGCCTCTGCGAAACCGGTCCTGGAGCCGGAAACCATATCGATCGAGGAAAAGATCGCATCGAATCTGGCGGCGGCGGCCAGTGCGGTCGGGCGGGAAATGCCGCTAAGTGACGAAGCCGAAGCGCCGGAAACCACGCCGGAAACCGACGTGGATGTGGACGCGGATATTCGCGGTGCCGACGTCGACGACGACCACGTTACCGCGAAGGGGGCCGAGGCGGAAGACATTGACGCAGATATCGCGCAAAGCCCGCTGAAGCTGGTGACGCCGATTGCGCCTGAATCCGAAGATGCGGCAACCGCCGAAGCACCGGAAACACCCGCCGCGCCGGAACCGGAACCCAAAGCAGCGGTCGAGGTGGCAACGGAACAACCGGACCCGGCGCCAAAGGACACGGCCGCGCAGACCATAAAACCGGCCAAACCCAAAATGCTGGAATCGCCCGAAAACGGGGCGCCGGATGATCTGCAGCGGATCGACGGTATCGGCGAAACGGAAGAAAGTGCGCTGTTTGACGCGGGCATTTATCATTTTGCCCAGTTCGTCGGCATGAACCGGCGCGAACTTGCGTGGCTGGACCAAAACATCACTCCGGACGGGCCTGACGGCATTTCGGCAGAGTGGCGAAAACAGGCAATCGCCATTTCGCGCGGGGCGGGGTAAGAACCGGACGGGCCCGCCTGGGCTTTGTCCGAATTCTCGAAAAGGGGAAACCATGGGGAACCACCAATCGGATCGTTGCCGCACCGTCAGTTGGATCGTTGCGGTGGTCGCCGGCATCCTGGGCTATGCACTGGCGCGGGGCGGGTTTGACTGGGGGGTTTTCGCAGCACTGGTCGTGGCGATCGCGGTCTTTCTCGTTGCCGGTTATCTGCTGGTCCGCTTGCTGTGCAGGGCGGAAAACACCGCGCTCTCGCAACCCGCGGTCCCCTCCCCCGAGGCCGCGCCGGCACCCCGACCCGTGACCACACCCACACCCGCGCCTGCGCCGGAACCGGCGGCACCGGCGCCGCAGTCCACTGCGCAGGAACCCGGGGACGGTGCGCCCGATGATCTGAAAAAGATCAAGGGGATCGGCCCGGGTCTTGAGAAATCTCTGAATGCGATGGGCGTTTTTCGCTTTGCGCAAATCGCCGGTTGGAGCCGGGACGATGTCCGCCATTTCGACGAGAACATGGCCCGCTTCAAGGGCCGCGCCACGCGGGACAACTGGGTCGAGCAGGCCAAATTGCTGGCCGGCGGCGACGCAACCGAATTCTCAAGTCGGGTCGAAGACGGCGAGGTTTACTGATGCCGTGCGCAAGGCACAGGCGTCTTGCGGCGGCGACCGTGAAATCCGCCGAAAACGGCGAACCCAACAGGAAGGCCAGACCGATATGCTGAACGATCAGGACCGGATCTTCACCAACCTTTATGGCATGCACGCCCGTGATCTGGCCGGGGCGCGCGCGCGCGGCCATTGGGACGGCACCGCCGGGATGATCGCGAACGGGCGCGACTGGATCGTGGATCAGGTCAAGGCATCCGGATTGCGCGGGCGCGGCGGCGCGGGGTTTCCGACCGGGCTGAAATGGTCGTTCATGCCCAAGGAAAGCGACGGTCGCCCCAGCTATCTGGTGGTCAACGCTGACGAATCCGAGCCCGGCACCTGCAAGGACCGCGAGATCATGCGCCACGATCCACATACCCTGATCGAGGGTTGCCTGATCGCCGGTTTCGGCATGGGGGCCAACGCGGGGTACATCTATATCCGGGGCGAGTTCATTCGTGAACGCGAGGCGTTGCAGGCGGCGATCGACGAATGTTACGACGCGGGCCTTCTGGGCCGGAACGCGGCCAAATCCGGCTGGGATTTCGACCTTTATCTGGCCCACGGCGCGGGTGCCTATATCTGCGGCGAGGAAACCGCGCTGCTGGAAAGCCTCGAAGGCAAAAAGGGCATGCCCCGCATGAAGCCGCCGTTTCCGGCGGGTGCCGGGCTTTATGGCTGCCCGACCACAGTCAACAATGTCGAGAGCATCGCCGTGGTGCCGACGATCCTCAGGCGTGGCCCGGATTGGTTCACCTCGTTCGGGCGGCCCAACAATGCGGGCACCAAGCTTTTCGCGATCTCCGGCCACGTCAACAACCCCTGCGTCGTCGAGGAAGCGATGTCGATCCCCCTGCAGGAGCTGATCGACAAGCATTGCGGCGGCGTGCGCGGCGGTTGGGGCAACCTCAAGGCGGTCATTCCCGGCGGCGCCTCGGTGCCGATGCTGCCGAAATCGCTGTGCGACGACGCGATCATGGATTTCGACTGGCTGCGGGACCAGCGCTCGGGCCTTGGTACGGCGGCGGTGATCGTGATGGATCAGAGCACCGATGTCATCAAGGCGATCTGGCGATTGAGCGCGTTTTACAAACACGAAAGCTGCGGGCAGTGCACACCCTGCCGCGAAGGCACGGGCTGGATGATGCGGGTGATGGACCGGTTGGTGCGGGGCGAGGCGGGGGTCGAGGAAATCGACATGCTGCTGGACGTGACCAAGCAGGTCGAAGGCCACACCATCTGCGCGCTGGGCGACGCGGCGGCGTGGCCGATCCAGGGGCTGATCCGGCACTTCAGGGACGAGATCGAGGACCGGATTGCGCATAAACGCGGCACAAGTGCGGTCGCGGCGGAATAATTCGCCGGGGTCGTGCCTTGATAGGAGCCCTGGAGTAGGTTCAAGCCCATGAAGCAACGCAATTATCGCCAGGCCAAAATCGCCGGACTTTCCGAGGCCAAGTTCCGCGAGATCGTTTACCTTTTCAAAGCGTGCGCAGCTTTCGCGTCAGGTGGAACAATGGCGCGCGCAGTTTGTGCTTTCGCAAGGGATTTGCGACCCCACTTCGCCCGAACAGCGCCACAGGCGCCGGGCGAACGCCTGCCCGTCCTCCCGGGCTGGCGCTTGGCAGCCGGACGCCACGCCTGAGACGTTTTCGGAGACCTTGAGATAAAGTGGCTTTCTCCGGCGTAACAACGCCACCCCACGGGCAGGCACTCGCCCGGCTTTCGCCCACAGTAGAGTGGTGTATTGTCGCGAAAATGGTAGGATAATATCCATGACCACCAAACCCGGCCACCACCTCGCCGAACTCAACATCGGCCGTCTGATCGCCCCGACGGATGATCCGCGCGTCGCGGAATTCATGGACAATCTTGACCGCATCAACGGCCTTGGCAAGCGGATGCCGGGGTTTGTGTGGATGATGGAAGGCTCGGGCGAACCGGGCACGGGCAATACCGAAAACAACGTCGGCGGCGACGCGCAGATGGTGGCGAATCTGACCGTGTGGGAAAATGCCGACAGCCTTGGCGAATTTGTCTGGAACACCGTCCACGGTCAATTCTATGAGCGCCGCACCGCGTGGTTCAAAGTTTTGACCGAAAAGCATTTCGTCATGTGGTGGGTGCCGGCCGGGCACCGTCCGACGCTGGCCGAAGCGCTGGACCGGCTGGAACAGCGCCGGCGTTCCGGCGATACCGACGCGGCATTTGGCTGGGGGCATCTCAAGACGGGGACCGACTGGCAAACACAGCGTTGCCGAAACAATGCAGCCTGAATCCGGGGGATTGATCGGGGATCCCGGCGATTTCGGGCAGGAATGCGCCGCCTGAGCGGTATGGTTATTGCATAACAGCCCGCGATTGCCCTTTTTGCACGGGCACCAACCCCGAATGACGAGACTTGAGATGATTCCCCTTTTTCCCCACCCCGCCCGCACGACGACGCTGGCAATCGCCGTGGCTGCCCTCGGCGCGGTCCCCGGCCACGCGATTGCCGATCTCAGCGAAAACGAAGATGTGTTCGCCCGTCTTCTGAACGTCGCGATCGCCCATGAAATCCGAGACAAATGCGAAACCATTTCCGCGCGCGAGCTCAAGGCGAAACTGCGGATGTTGAACATTTACCGATTTGCCAAGGGGCTGGGATATACCCACGACGAAATTACGACCTACACCAAGGACAAGGCGGAACAGGAACGGTTGCGCCAGGCGACCTATGCGTTCCTGGATGAAAACGGCGTCGACCGCGAAGAGGTCACCGGCTATTGCGCGCTGGGCGAGGTCGAGATTGAAAATGCAAGCCCGATCGGTAAACTTCTCAGGATCGACTGATTTGCCGGGATGGTTTGCGAAGTGGCGGCTGCGAACGACCATATCGCCCAATTCAATTTCGGCCGCATGCGGTGGCCGGCAGAGGATCCGCGCATGGCGGGTTTTGTCGGCGCGCTCGACCAGGTTTTCGCGCTGGCAGACACCGCGCGCGGATTTGTCCGGCGCATCGATGATGCCGAAATCGCCCGGGGCCTTGCGGCTGCCGGATTCGATCCGCGCACCAGCGCCACGGTTTCGGTGTGGCGTGATCTGGAAAGCCTGCGATCGTATACGTTTGATACGGTGCACGGCACTTATCTGACTCGCGCGGCGGAATGGTTCGAAAAATCGGCATCGCCCCAGCTTGTGATCTGGCCGTGCGCCGAAAACTCGCACCCCAATGTGCGGGAAGCACTGGCGCGTCTTGACGATTTGCGGCAATACGGACCCAGCGAACGCGCCTTTGGCTGGGACGGCCCGGGCCGGCAGTGACACAGGAACGAATCCCATGACCGATCTGCGCACCATCATCATCGACGACGAAGAGGTCGAGGTGGATCCCGCAATGACGCTTTTGCAGGCCTGCGAAGTGGCGGGCATCGAAGTGCCGCGGTTTTGCTATCATGAACGCCTGACGATTGCCGGCAATTGCCGGATGTGTCTGGTCGAGGTCGTGGGTGGCCCGCCCAAACCCACCGCAAGCTGCGCGATGCAGGTCCGCGACCTCAGACCCGGCCCCGAGGGACAGCCGCCGGTTGTCAAGACCAACTCGGCCATGGTCAAGAAAGCGCGCGAAGGCGTGATGGAATTCCTGCTGATCAACCATCCGCTGGATTGCCCGATCTGCGATCAGGGCGGCGAGTGCGATTTGCAGGATCAGGCGATGGCCTATGGCGTCGATTTTTCCCGTTTTACCGAGGCCAAGCGCGCTGTCGATGACCTTGACCTCGGCCCCCTGGTGTCGACCCAGATGACGCGGTGTATCTCGTGCACCCGCTGCGTGCGCTTCACCAGCGAGGTCGCGGGCATTACCCAAATGGGCCAGACCGGGCGCGGCGAGGATGCCGAGATCACGTCCTATCTGAACCAGACGCTGGACAGCAATCTGCAGGGCAACATCATCGATCTGTGTCCTGTGGGTGCGCTGACCAGCAAACCCTATGCGTTTACGGCGCGCCCGTGGGAGCTGAAAAAGACCGAAACCATCGACGTGATGGACGCGCTGGGCAGCAATATCCGCGTTGACACCAAGGGGCGCGAAGTCATGCGCATCCTGCCGCGCAACCATGACGGCGTGAACGAGGAATGGATTTCCGACAAGGCCCGGTTTGTCTGGGACGGTCTGCGCCGACAGCGGCTGGACCGGCCATATGTGCGGGTCGATGGCAAGCTGCAACCGGCGACATGGCCCGAAGCGTTGAAAGCGGCGGCATCGGCGATGCAGGGCAAAAAGGTCGTGGGGCTGATCGGCGATCTGGTTCCGGTCGAGGCGGCACATGCCCTCAGGCTGCTGATCCAAGGGCAGGGCGGTGCGGTCGAATGCCGCACCGATGGCGCAAAACTGCCTGCGGGCAACCGTTCGGCCTATGTTGGCACCGCGCGGATCGAGGATATCGACACCGCCGAAGCGATCATGCTGATCGGGACCAACCCGCGCGACGAGGCACCTGTTCTGAATGCCCGTATCCGCAAGGCCTGGCTGGCGGGGGCGCTGGTCGGGGTTTTGGGCGAAAAGGCCGACCTGACCTATGAAACCACGGATCTCGGGGCTGATGCACAGGCGCTGGGCGATCTGCTGACCCGCGATCATTCGGCGATGCATGAAAAATCCTCGGTGATCATCATCGGTCAGGGTGCCTTGAGGCGCGACGATGGGGCGGCGGTTCTGGCCGCGGCGATGAAACTGGCCGAGATCACCAAATCGGGTTTCATGGTCCTGCATGATGCCGCTTCGCGCGTGGGTGCGCTGGACGTGGAATGTGTCACCGAAGGTGGGGTCGACGCCGCGCTGAAGGGGGCCGAGGTCGTTTACAATCTGGGCGCCGATGCGGTTGACATCGAACCGGGTCCATTTGTGATCTATCAGGGCAGTCATGGCGACCGGGGCGCGCACCGGGCCGACATCATCCTTCCGGGTGCCGCCTGGACCGAGGAAAACGGTCTGTTCGTCAATACCGAGGGGCGGGTGCAACTGGCGATGCGCGCGGGCTTCGCGCCCGGCGAAGCCAAGGAAAACTGGGCGATCCTGCGCGCGCTTTCCGCCGATTTGGGCGCGACCCTGCCGTTTGATACGCTGGCGGCTTTGCGCCGCGCACTGACGGATGCCCACCCGCATCTGGGCGCGGTTGACGAGGTTGCGAAAAACGACTGGCAGGCGATCGCGGAGGGCAGGCTTGAACCCGGTGCGATCAGGAACGCGACGGGCGAATATTATCTGACCAATCCCATTGCGCGGGCGTCCGAAGTCATGGCCGAACTGGCGGCGCTGGCGGCGGGCCGTGCCCGGCCGATTGCGGCGGAATAAGCATGGCGCTGGGGGCCTTGGCGACCAAGGCGGGAACCATGCTGGCGGTGACCGCAGGTTTGGGAACCTGTCAGTCCGCCAGCGAAATGGTGCCCGACAGCGCCGCGCCGTTTTCCCCGGTCTATCTCCATATCGACACCCGCCTGCTGGACGACGATCTGGTCGGATTCATCGTCACCATGAAGGGCGCGCGCTCCAAGGCCGACGTCGCCGATTACGCCAAATGCGCGGCGGCGCGATATGCGCTGATCCGGGGCTATGGATTCGCGCGGCATGTGCGCACTAAGGTCGAAGAAAGCGATGGTATCTGGCGCGGAGATGCGGTTTATACCGTATCAGCGGCCCTGCCCGCCGGCGTGCTGACACTGGACGCCGAAGTGGTGGTCGCCAATTGCCGGGATGACGGAATTCCGACGGTTTAGGGACGGGGATGAATGGCCGAGTTTTTCTTTGAAACCAATCTGGGGATTTTCCTTTACATCCTCGCGCAATGCCTGCTGGTCACGGTGCTGCTGTTGGTCTCGCTCGCGTTCCTGATGTATGCCGACCGCAAGATCTGGGCCGCGGTGCAAATGCGCAAGGGCCCCAACGTCGTCGGCGTTTTCGGCCTGTTGCAGAGCTTTGCCGACTTCATCAAATATATCGTCAAAGAGGTGGTGGTGCCCGCCGGTGCCGACAAGGGCGTCTATTTCCTGGCCCCGATGATCGCCTTCGTGCTGGCGGTGATTTCATGGGCGGTGATCCCCTGGGCCGATGGCTGGGTGATTGCCAACCTCAATGTCGGGATTCTCTATCTTTTTGCCATCGGTTCGCTTGAGGTTTACGGCGTGATCATGGGTGGTTGGGCCTCGAACTCGAAATACCCGTTTCTGGGGTCGCTGCGCTCGGCGGCGCAGATGATTTCCTACGAGGTTTCAATCGGATTCATCATCGTCGGCGTGCTGATTTCCACCGGCTCGTTGAACCTGACGGAAATCGTGCGCGCACAGGACGGCGATCTGGGCTTTCTGAACTGGTACTGGCTGCCGCATTTTCCGATGGTATTTTTGTTCCTGATTTCGGCGCTGGCGGAAACCAACCGCCCGCCGTTTGATCTGCCCGAAGCCGAAAGCGAACTGGTGGCAGGCTATCAGGTGGAATATTCGTCAACCCCGTTTCTGTTGTACATGATCGGCGAGCTTCTGGCCGTCGTACTGATGTGCGCCCTGATCACGCTGTTGTTTTTCGGCGGCTGGTTGTCGCCGGTGCCATTCCTGCCCGATGGGGTGCACTGGATGGTGGCGAAAATGGCGTTCTTTTTCTTCATCTTCTCGATGGTGAAGGCAATCACGCCAAGATACCGCTATGACCAGTTGATGCGGATCGGCTGGAAAGTGTTCCTGCCGATGAGCCTTGGCTGGGTGGTGCTGGTGGCGTTTGCGGCGCAGTACGGCCTGTTTGGTGGCGCTTATGCGCGCTGGGTTGTGGGGGGATAGGGTGATGGATTTGGCGTATTTCTCAGAAGTGCGAGGTCGGGCGCTGACCGGGCCGCAAGCGTCCCGGTCGGAGAATATTGCTAACCATTGCGACGAAAAATTGGGTGAGACGCCATGACCCAAATCGACTGGACCCGCGCCACCAAATACCTGCTTTTGCAGGATTTCATCGGCGGTTTTCGTCTGGGCCTCAAGTATTTCTTCCGCCCCAAGGCGACGCTGAACTACCCGCACGAAAAAGGCCCGCTAAGCCCGCGCTTTCGCGGCGAGCACGCGCTCAGACGCTATCCCAACGGCGAGGAACGCTGCATCGCCTGCAAGCTGTGCGAGGCGATCTGTCCGGCGC
>CAZRLO010000097.1:0-10217 GCA_964600965.1 uncultured Rhodobacter sp. | reverse complement strand
TACCGCCGCGCGGGCAAACCATTGATACGCCGCGACTTCATCGACTTCACCACCCAGACCCGAGCGCAGATAGCGCCCCAGCCGGTTCTGGGCGGCGGGCGCGCCATTCTCGGCCGCCAGGGCATACCAATGCGCCGCGCGCCGGAAATCCTGGGGAATTTCATGCCCCTTGTCGAAAATATCGCCCAGCGCGATTTGCGCCGCCGCGTCCCCGGTTTCGGCCGCCGCCTTCAGGGCGGCGAGATCAACGGGCTGCGCCTGCCCCGAGACTGCCGGTCCAATGCACAGGACAAGACCCAGCAGCAGCGCCGCAACCCGGCGGCACCGCGGGGTTTCAGTTGCTGGCAACATAATTCCGGGCCCTTTTCTGCGCTTCGGCCACCTGATCCGGGGTCATCAGTTGCGAAAACAATTCCCGGGCGTTGGCGGCGTCCGACTGGCCGCGCGCAGCGGCGAGATTGGCCCATTTATGCGCCTCGACATAGTCCTGCGGCACGCCCGTACCGCTGCCGAACAATTGGGCCAGTTGATATTGCGCAAAGGCGTTGCCGCGTTCGGCGGCTGTTTTGAGCAAGGCGACACCATCGGCAAGCCGTTCCACTTCGCTTTCGGTTGCCGTGCTGGCAAGGATGTGGCCAAGTCGGGCCTGCGCGGTGGCGTCCTGCTGTTCGGCCCGCCGCGACAACCAGCTTTCCACCGGCGTATTCCGGTCTTCCAGCGCCAGCCGCGCGACCCAGATCGTGGCGCGCGCCTGATCCGGCGGCAGGGCGATGCGGTCGGCCACGATCAGTTGCGCGACCCGCGATTGGGCGGCGCGCTCGCCCTGATCCGCCGCCTCGCGGTAAAGTGACACGGCGGTTTCGAAATCGGCGCTCACGCCATAGCCACGCTCGTAAAAATGCGCCAGCGCGGTCGTTGCCCGCAACAAGCCCCGGGCCGAGGCCTTTTGATACCAGCCAAACGCCTGTTCGTAGTCCTGCGGGACGCCCTTGCCCGATGCGTAGATGTAGCCGAGGGTGCTTTGCGCACCCGGCTCTCCCGCGTTGGCCGCCCGGGTCAGCCACATGATGGCCTGGTCGGTGTCTTGCCCGACATCCTCGCCGTTCAGATACCTTGTGCCCAGAACCCGCTGCGCCATCGCATGACCGCCCTCCGCGGCGCGGGTCAGCCAGATCAGGCTTTTGGCAATGTCGCGCGGCATCGCCGTCCCGTTCGAGAAATTCAGCGCCAGAAAGAACTGCGCCTCGGCCAACCCGGAATTCGACGCCATTTGAAGAAGTTGCATCGCGGCCCTGATGTCTTTTTCGACACCCCACCCGCGCGAAAGATGCTTGCTCAGTTCGAACTGCGCGGTCGCGCTGCCGGCCTGAGCCGCGCGCTCGAACAGGCGGACCGCCGAAGCCGCGTCCGGCGCGACGCCGTTGCCGGTCTGATACAGCCGCCCCAGCAGCACCTGCGCCGGAACATCGTCGGCGCGCGCGGCGCGGGTCAAGAGGTCAACCGCCATGTTAGGATCCGACCCGGTGATCGCGCCGCCAAGGGCAAGTTGCGCCATCAGCGTCATGGCACCGGCATGACCCGCATCGATGGCTTGTTTCAGCAACTCGATGGCGCCGGAACCCTCGACCGGCCCGCCGCGCCCGTCCAGCATCATTCGCGCCAGCCGGTACCGAGCGATTCCGTCGACCGGGTGCGCCGGATCGGCCACGAGGTGTTGCAGCCCTTCGCGCGCGGTCGTGAATTCACCGGCGGCATAGGCGGATTCGACCGCGGCCATCGTGCCGCTTTCAGGTTCGACAATTTCCACGGTTTCTTGCGCGAAAACAGCGGTTTGCATCACAAACCCCCACATCGAAAGGGCCGCAATCAATCGGCGCGCAACGCGTGCCGGATCATTTTTATTCGGCATGACGCTTTATCCTGTCCAAGTTTCCGCCGCCGCCGCCGGGGTGCAGCCGATCTAGCCCGACAATCCCGAAAGATGCAATCGCGACATGCGGCCGTGGGCCGGCGATGTTGCCCATAGGCGCACCACGATCCGCCCACCGCCGGGACGCCCGGAAACATCCGCACAAACCGCGGGAAAACGAATCCGTTCGTCTAGCCGTCTAGACGGCTGGCCGACTGCATGGCTGGACGGCTGGCCCACTGCGTGGCTAGCCGACCAGATGTTTGGCCGGCCAGCCGATCGGACGGTCAGACAACCAGACAACCAGCCGACCGGACAACCGGACGACCGGACGACCGGCGCATTGGCCGAATTTCCGGGCGACGATATGGGGCGGGTCAACCGACGGTCATGTCGAATCGCGCCGGAACCTCTCTGCCGTGCCCGCGCGCCTTTTGCACGCGCGGCGGCGTGCGGCGATGCGCGGGTCACGGATCCGGGTGGCGGGTAGCGCAGAGACGTTGCCGGGGATGGGCATATGAACCCGCGTGCAGCGGACGATTTTAGCGAATGGTTTCAGGGTCATGCCGATCCGGTACCCGAGGGATCGCGGACAGGCGCCGGGTCACACCGGCGCTGGCATTTCTTGAAGCGTCGCCGCGGCATCCCCGCCCGAAGGTAAAGCTCCTCTCACAAAACTCCTTCGGGCGGGATTTCCCCCAGGTTTCCGGCGCGGCATTCGGTTCAGAACTTCAATTCGTAATCCATCGTCAGCGCGTGTTCGAGCGTGTCGGCCCGGGTTCGGCCGAAATCAAGATCGACCGCCAGATGACCCTGCCCGACCTGCCCCCCCAGGCCGACGGAAAATCGTGGAGAAACCAGCAGATCGACCCCTGCCGACGTCGAGGTCTCGCGTTTGAAATCAGCCATCGCCCGGACGAATGGCACCAGCTTGCGCGGGCGATCGGGGCCTGTCATGGACACCCGCACACCGGCCGAGGCGATAAACGAGGCCACATTGTCCGCCGCAATCGCCGCCCCGCCACCAGTCAGATATCCCGGCTGGGCCTCGCGGTAACCGCGCGCCAGAACAAAGGGTTCGATCCGCACACCGGGGCGCTGTACCTGCCCGGACAGCGTCAGGCCCGCCGCCATTCGATTGGCCCGAAACGCGCCGCCGCTGATCGTGTAGCCGGGGGTTGCGACGGACAGAAATCCGTCCAAAATCAGGCTGTTGTTCATCTCGTGGCCGAAATACGCGCCGATGATCGGGGCGTTCGCGGCCGCCCCAGTGCCGCCGTCAACGACCTGAGTGCGCCCAAGACCGCCCAGCATGCCAACCAGAAATCCCGGCGCGATCATCCGGTCCACCCCGCCGACAAGATCGACCGCGCCGCCCGCGATGCCGCCATCGTAGCGATTCGCCCTTACCGTCGCCCATGCGTTCCAGTCGGCAGGAAGCGACCGACCGGAACCCATGGCCGAGGTGGACAGGAAAACCTGTCCCGAGGTAACCGAATTGCGGCGCGAGGCGAAACGCGCGCGGCTGTTGGCGCGAACGCCGTCGCCGGTGGCGCGTGTCAGGCTGTCGGCACCAACCGCACCACTGACCGCGCCGAGCGCGATCTGTCCGCTGGCACCGATGGCGCAGGAAACCGCAACCACGGCATCCTTGCCGCGCACGGAAAGGCGCACATTCTGCGAAGAACCGTCTGCCGCATGGTGTCCCGATGCGCCGGTTCGGCGAAAACCGTTGCCCGCGTCAATCCGGACCCGTGGCTTGCCTTCAATCGTTGTCCACGAAATCAGGTCGGATTTGCGCACGCTGATCGCAAGCGGCCCGTCCGAGGCGCGCAACAGGCGATAACTGCCGCCACGTTCGGCACAGGAAATCGCGTCGGCGGTCGCGGGAACCGGGACAAACTGGGTCAGTGCGGCCAATATCCAGCCACCTGCCCACATGCGTTTACGCAGGCTGCTCATTTCGATGTTTCTGCCTCAAGCGGTATTCTTGTTTTCCGGAATGCTGCCCAACTTCCGCCACAATTGGAACACATTTGGAAACAATCCGACCAAAAAAGGCAGAATTGTGGCGAAAACTGTGACTCAAAAGACTCACCGTTTCAAAAAAATCCGTGTGCGCTTCAATATCTTGTGGTGCGCGCTATTTTCAGCACAACGAGATTTTCCGGCCCAAATCAGCTTCGTCGCGAAAACCATTGATTCCCAACCAATTTCAAAGCGAATCCCGGCGGCCCGCAATGCAAGTTTTGCGTTGCCGTCCGGGCGAAACGAACGGCTGGCCGATTCCCGTGTTTGTCTGTCTCGTGCTGGGAGCGGTCACCGACCATGCCGCGGTTTTTTCGGTCGACCAAAATGGCCGACACAAAGAAAATCGGGCGGGGTTTCCCCCGCCCAGTTTCACGTTTCAGGCTCTGTTTTCACCGCTCGGTTTGTTGCCTGCGGCCTGAACGCTTAGAGGTGAGCGCACCCACCTCCTATGCCTGGGCAGCGGCTGGAGGTCCGCCGCCCGGGTAATGCCTTTAGCTGCACCCGCTGGTTCCCCCGCAGGTGTTGCATTTCATGCAGGTGCCGTTGCGCACCAGTGTGTAGTTGCCGCATTCGCCGCAACTGTCGCCCTCGTAACCCTGCATCCGCGCGCGGGTCCGCGCATCGATTTCCGGGGCCGCGCCGGTTTCCGGCACCAGAGCGGCCAGCGCCTGGGTCGGATCGTTGGCCGCATCGCCGCCTGCAAACACGTTTTCCGCCCCGCCCTGCAACAGGACCAGTTCCTGCGGCAGGCGTTTGCGCAGATACCCAGACGACGAGACCTGGCGGATCATGTCGATGCTCTTGTTTGCGGTCGCCCCTGTCACCTCGCCGAAATTCGGCCGCCCCTCTTCATCGCCGCGGCCCAGATTGTCGAAGGTTTCGCCCTCGGGTTTGACATGGGCCAGATCGGTACGGTCGAGATACGAGATCGCCAGTTCGCGGAAGATATAGTCCAGAATCGAAGTCGCGTTCTTGACGCTGTCATTGCCCTGCACCATGCCCGCCGGCTCGAACCGGGTGAAGGTGAACGCCTCGACGAATTCATCCAGCGGTACGCCATATTGCAGGCCCACGGAAACCGCGATGGCGAAATTGTTCATCATCGCGCGGAATCCGGCACCTTCCTTGTGCATGTCGATGAAAATCTCACCGATCTTGCCATCCTGGTATTCCCCGGTTCTGAGATAGACCTTGTGCCCGCCGACGATGGCCTTTTGGGTGTAGCCCTTGCGCCGTTCCGGCAATTTGGAGCGTTGCGTGCGCACGACCTCTTTGACCACGACCTTTTCGACGATCTTCTGGGCCAGTATCGCCGCCTTTTCGCCCATTGGGGCCGACGAGGTCAGCACCTCTTCCAGTTCCTCGTCCTCTTCGATGAGCGCTGCCGACAGTGGCTGGCTGAGCTTGGAGCCGTCGCGGTAAAGCGCATTGGCCTTCACCCCAAGCGACCAGCTAAGTTCATAGGCGGCGGTGCAATCCTCGATGCTGGAATCGTTCGGCATGTTGATCGTCTTGCTGATCGCCCCCGATATGAAGGACTGCGCGGCCGCCATCATGTGGATATGGCTGTTGACGCTCAGACACCGGGTGCCGGTCTTGCCGCAGGGATTTGCGCAATCGAACACGTTCAGATGCCCCGCTTTCACGAACGGCGCGCCTTCCAGCGTCATCGTGCCGCAAACATGGGCGTTGGCCGCATCGACCTGCGCGCGGGTGAACCCCAGATGCCGCAGCAGATCGAAACCCGGATTGGCCAGCTCGGCCTTGGGAATCCCCAGCGTGCCGTGGCAGAAATCCATCCCCAGGGTCCATTGGTTGAACACGAACCGGATATCAAAGGCGGCGGGCAGTGCCGCCTCGATCTTGTCGATCTCGGTCTGGCCGAACCCGTGCCCCAAAAGCGATGTGTGGTTGATCGCCGGGGCATTGCCCAGCGTGCCGTGCCCGACCGCGTAGGCGATGATTTCCTCGATCTCGCCCGAACCGTATCCCAGCGCTTCCAGCGCCGCGGGGACCGAGCGGTTGATGATCTTGAAATAACCGCCGCCCGCGAGTTTCTTGAATTTGACCAGCGCGAAGTCGGGTTCGATCCCGGTGGTGTCGCAATCCATGACCAGCCCGATGGTGCCGGTCGGGGCAATCACGCTGACCTGCGCGTTGCGGTAGCCGTGTTTTTCGCCCAGACGCAACGCCTCGTCCCAGCTTGCGCGGGCCAGTGTGACGATTTCGGGGTCCGGGCAGTTCGCCCCGTCCAGCGCCACTGGCGAAACCGGCAGCGATTCGTAGCCCTCGGTCTCGCCATGGGCGGCGCGACGGTGGTTGCGGATGACGCGCAGCATTTCCCTGGCGTTCTTGTCATAGCCCGGAAACGCCCCGCGCTCGCGCGCGATTTCAGCCGAGGTGGCATAGGCCACCCCCGTCATCAGCGCGGTCAGCGCCCCGCACATGGCCCGGCCGCGCTCGCTGTCGTATCCCAGCCCCATGCTCATCAACAGACCGCCGATATTGGCGTATCCCAGCCCCAGCGTGCGGAAGCGATAGGAAAGATGGGCGATTTCCCGGCTGGGGAATTGCGCCATCAGCACCGAGATTTCCAGCGTCAGCGTCCAGAGCCGGGTTGCGTGCATGTAATCTTCGGCCTGAAACTTGCCATCCTTGAAGAATGTCAGCAGGTTCATTGACGCCAGGTTGCACGCCGTATCGTCCAGAAACATATATTCCGAACATGGGTTGGACGCCCGGATTTCGCCATCGCGCGGACAGGTGTGCCACGAATTGATGGTATCGTGGAACTGAATGCCGGGATCGGCACAGGCCCAGGCGGCATGACCGACATCGGCCCACAGGTCGCGCGCCTTGATCGTCTTGGCGACGCTGCCGTCGGTACGCCGGATCAGCTCCCAGTCGGCATCGTTCCTGACGGCCTCAAGGAACGCATTGGTCACACGTACGGTATTGTTGGAGTTCTGCCCCGCGACGCTGAGATAGGCCTCGCCGTCCCAATCGGTATCGTAAGTCGGGAATTCGATCGATCCGTAGCCCTGGCGCGCATATTGCAGCACGCGGTTGATGTAGGTCTCGGGAATCGCGTTCTTTTTCGCCGAGCGGATCGCCGATTTCAGGCCGGCATTGACCGCCGGATCAAAGGCGTCGGCCTCTTTGCCGTCCCATTCGCGGATCGCGCCGAAGATCAGGTTCAGTTGCTGCTCGTGCATTTTGGAACCGGCAACCAGCGATGCGACCTTTTGTTCCTCGCGCACCTTCCAGTTCACGAATTCGCCGATATCCGGGTGGTCCATGTCGCAGATCACCATCTTGGCGGCGCGGCGCGTGGTGCCGCCGGACTTGATCGCGCCCGCTGCCCGGTCGCCGATCTTGAGGAACGACATCAGGCCCGAGGATTTGCCGCCGCCCGCCAGCATCTCGTCGGCGGCGCGCAGGCTGGAGAAATTGGTGCCCGTGCCCGAGCCGTATTTGAACAGGCGTGCCTCGCGCACCCACAGATCCATGATGCCGCCGTCGCCGACCAGATCGTCCTTGACCGACTGGATGAAGCAGGCGTGGGGTTGCGGGCGCTCGTACGCGCTGGAAGACCGGGTCAGCTTGCCGGTCTCGTGATTGACGTAGAAATGCCCCTGCCCCGGTCCGTCGATTCCATAGGCCCAATGCAGTCCGGTGTTGAACCATTGCGGCGAGTTGGGTGCGGCCATCTGCGCGGCCAGCATGTGGCGCATTTCGTCCATGTAGGCGCGGGCATCCGCCTCGGTCGAGAAATTCCCGCCCTTCCAGCCCCAATAGGTCCAGGCACCGGCCAGGCGGTCGAAAACCTGGCGTGCGGACGTTTCGCCGCCAAGGCGTTCATCCGCAGGCAATTTCGCCAGCGCCGCATCATCGGGCACCGAACGCCACAGGAATTCCGGCACGCCTTCTTCGGCAACTTTTTTCAGCGCCGCCGCGACGCCAGCCTTGCGAAAGTATTTCTGCG
Source organism: uncultured Rhodobacter sp. (assembly GCA_964600965.1). Lineage (GTDB taxonomy): Bacteria > Pseudomonadota > Alphaproteobacteria > Rhodobacterales > Rhodobacteraceae > UBA5972. Next base: position 2,292 of record CAZRLO010000097.1, on the reverse strand, counting down.
CCAGAACGTCGCTCGCGACCTGCGACCACCCGGCGGGGACCTCGATATCGTCCAGCCGGAAAACCACGGTCCCGTCCGGATTGCGGATTTCGGAAGCCGTGCGCGTGAATTCGACGTTTTCATATGCGGTCTTGTTATTGCGCGTGAATTTGCGTTGGATTTTCATTTCTGCCCCGCCATAGGTATCGTGATACCCGGTATCCGGGCCGTGCGGTTGGCCCGCCGTGCCCTTGTTTGCTGTTGTATTCAGGGTGCCGCACCCCGCGCAAAGCCTGCGTCGGCTCTACGCTCTGAGACCACATCGTCCGTGCGCGCCCATTGAGTTCTGAGACCGCATCGTCCGTGAGCCCCCACTAGATATTGTGGCATCCCGGTTGGTTCACACAAGGTGGCGTAGGGAGCGGCCCGGCGTCAAATGTTTTATTCACGAAAAGTTCAGATTTTGCGGTTGACGTGGCATTAACCTGCGCCCACGGATTTTGCCACAACCGCGCCTGCCCGGCCAATTCCGCGGCACGGTCGTCGCGCCCGGATCGCGCGTCGGGAAATGTGGTAAATGAAGGCCCGGCCAAAACCATTTGAAAATCAACAAAATCCCGCAGCATCGCGCAAGAGACGCCCGTCGCGTCCCGCCTGCGGACATCGCCGGGATTGCGCGGTTTTCGGGGATGCCGATGATCCGGCTCGATTCGCCCGCGCCCGGATTTGCCGGGCCCAGATCGCCACACCGCTGCGCCATAGCAGCCCGCCTTGGAAGCGGCGCGAGAGGATCGCGCCGCGCAAATTTTGCCGCCCGGGCAGCCGTGCCGCGCAACCCATTTTGGGCCCGGGTTCGCAAGCGGACCACTGCATTACCGTTGCAAAACAAATCGTTGCGGTCGCAGTGGCGACAGCGCAGGGCGGGCGCGGCGTTGGTTTTGCACGCGAATTTCGCCCACGCATCCGTCCGATCCGGCAGATAGAATCAGTCGGGCCGAAACCGGCGCGCGCCCGTTAAGGCACCGCGCGGTAGCGATCCATATAGCAGGCAGAAAACGGGATGGTGCTTTGATCGTAAAACTTGGCGATCACGGGCAGAATGTAGCTGTCCCGAAAAACCTCATAGCGAAACCCGTGCCCCAGTACGACCTCGTAAGACCGCCGCGTCCCCGTAACCGTCACCGTTTCAACCGAATCAAACAAGGTGGCGACACGCGGGTCCAGCGCCGCAGCGCGCCCCGGCAACAACACGAATTCGCGGCCCTGCAACGCGCGAAAATCGGTGCGCAAATCCTGATTGCGCCCAAAGACCGAGCGGGAAAAAACCGTTGTTTCGCCAAAGCCCTCGTTCACCAGACTGGCACCGATCCCGTATTCCATCGCCGCGACGACCTTTCCGCGCGCCAGCGGCGTCAGCGCCGTGGTCAGGCTGTGGTCCGCCAGATCAAGACGCAGGTCGACATCAAAAGCGGCTCGTGGCGACACCAGCGCGTCCGCGCGCACAAGATCAAGACCAAGCGCCAGCGCAATGCCGCCCAGCGGCAACAGAAACAGCGCCGTCAGGACCGCGCCCAGCCGTTGCGCCAGGCGAAAATCGGCGGGCGCGCCGGTCTCGGCCAATGCCAGCACGGCCATGAACCCCAGCGGCGCGCCCCAGTTCACGCCGAAATCGCGCCGAAGAACGGCAATCACCAGCATCACCGCCAGCGTGCCCAGAAGCGCGCGGCTGAAAAAGCCGATGCGCGCGGGCTCGTGCCGGTATTGCCATATGCGCCAGCACGCCAGAAACCCCAGCGCCCCGGATGTGACCAGCATCGAGCCCAGCAACCACAGCGGGCCATAGCCGGTGGCGCGGTCGCCGCGAAACCCGAAATTGAACGCCAGATTGACCCCGCAATTCTGGGCATTCCACCACAGATGCAGCGCGAAAGGTATGAGCGCGACCAGCGAAATCGGTAGAAACCGCGTGACCAGCAATCGCCGCCCGCCGGGCCACAGCGCGGTCGCAAGGATCACCCCCAGATAGACCGCCGCGCCGTTATATTTCGTCAGTAGAACCGCCGCGAATGCGAGGCCCGCCAGCAACACCGCCAGCCAGACTCGGCGCTCGGCGGTCAAGGCAAGCTCGGTCGCCAGAACGAACAGCAGCACGCCAAAGGCAAGAAGGGTATCGTTCAGGTACAGATTGAACAGAATTAGATACCCGGGCACCAGCGCCAGCGCAACCACGGCGCCAAAGGCGGTGCCGGCGCCCGACCGGGAAATCCGGGCCGCGATCAACGCCAGTGCGACCCCCCCCAGCAACAGCGAAAA
>CAZRLO010000096.1:0-10237 GCA_964600965.1 uncultured Rhodobacter sp. | reverse complement strand
GCGCGTTAAGCGAAACTCTGGCGCGTCAGATCAAACGCAAACGGTTGGAGAAGACCCCCCCCCCGGTTCAGACCTGTTCGACCGTCACCTTGTCCGTGAAAAACGCCAGATGCCCGCCGATTGCCGCAACTGATTCCAATGGGGTGTCGTAGGACCACGCCGCGTCGGTGATCACGCCGCTTTTGCCATGAATCGCATAATAGCTGGCGGTGCCCTTGTATGGGCATTTGGTGGAACTGTCTGTTTTTTCAAAGAATTCCATGGCGATATCATCACGCGGGATATAGATCACCGCGCCATAACTGCCTTCGGTCAATTCCAGCGCCGCCTTGGATTCGGCCAGCACCGCGCCGGACGAACGCACCACCCAGGTGCCGCCAGCTTTGCGAATGTTGATGTGATCGGTCATGTGCCCTCCGGTTTCGCGGGCACCATACATGGTTCGCGCTGCGAGGCAATGCGCTCAGATCGGGGCGCAGGCGCGTTTCAGCCAATCCTGCGTTGTCTTGCTGCAACCGGGCGCGACCTTTTTCAGGGTTTCGTCGTGATAGCGGTTCAGCCAGTCACGCTCGCCCCGTGTCAGCATGTCGACCGCAATCAGGTTGCGATCGATCGGGGTGAAGGCGAGGGTTTCAAACCGCAGCATCGCCCGATCATCACCGCCAGTCAGGGGCGGTGCCGGTTCAACCACGACCAGATTTTCGATGCGGATGCCGAAAGCGCCGTCGCGGTAATAACCCGGCTCGTTTGAAAGGATCATGCCCGGTTCAAACGGCACCGTTGACAGCCGTGAAAGGCGCTGCGGCCCCTCGTGCACCCCCAGAAAGGCCCCGACGCCGTGCCCGGTACCATGATCGAAATCCTGTCCTGCCTGCCACAACGCGCGGCGGGCCAGCGGGTCCAGATCCCGCCCGGCAAGTCCCTTGGGCCAGCGCGCCCGTGATATCGCGATCATGCCTTTGAGCACGCGGGTAAAGCATTGGCGGTGTTCCTCGGTCGGCGGTCCGATGGCAATGGTGCGGGTGATGTCGGTGGTTCCGTCGCGGTATTGCCCGCCGCTGTCCACCAGCAGCAAATCGCCGGTTTCGATGGGCCGGTTGCTGTCCCGGGTCACGCGATAGTGATTGATCGCGCCGTTGGGGCCGGTGCCGCAGATGGTTTCGAAACTGATATCGACCAGCAGGTTCGAGGCCCGCCGCAGCGTTTCCAGCTTGCGCACCACGTCGATTTCGCTTTGATCAGGGGACGGACCCAGTCCGTCGAGCCAGGCCAAAAGCTCGGCCATTGCGATGGCATCGCGCAGATGTGCGGCGCGCGCGCCCGCGATTTCGACCGGATTCTTGCGCGCCTTGGGCAGGGCGCAGGGATCGGGCGCATAGGCGATTTCGATCCCGGCTTCGGCCAGACGGTCGCCGACCCAGACCGGAGCGGTCGCCCTGTCGACGCCAACCGGGCCCGACAGCGATTTCAGCCTTTCGCCAAAGTCACCCTGGGGCAGCAACGTGACCTCGGGCCCAAGATGTTCGCGCAACCCGGCATCCGCCCGGGCGGGATCGAGGAACAGATCAACGCGTGAATCGTCGTGAAGAATGGCGAATGCCAGCGCGACCGGTACGCGCGGCAGGTCGGAGCCGCGAATGTTCAACAGCCACGCGATGGAATCCGGCAGCGTCAGAACTGCCGATTTTCGGCCCTCGGCCTTGATGGCGGCCGCCAGTGATCTTCGCTTGTCTTCGCTGTTGACCCCGGCAAATTCCAACCCGTGCAAAGACACCTTGCCGCCGGGTGCCGGGGGTTGATCCACCCAGATTTCATCGACGAGGTTTGAAACCGCGCTGAGCGTGATACCGCTTTCCGCCAGAGCCGTGTCGAGCTTGTCGATCTGGTCGCGTACATGAAGCCACGGGTCAAATCCGATCACACCGCCATCGGGCAGCGCTTGTTTCAACCAATCGGCAAGGTCGGTTTCGGGCCACGGAACCGGCGTGAAACGTGCGGTGTCCACCTGATTTCGGACCTGAATGCGGTAGCGCCCGTCGATGAAGATGCCCGCCCGATCATGCAGCACCGCGCAGAACCCGGCAGAGCCCGTGAACCCGGTCAGCCAAGCCAGGCGCTCGTCGCGCGGGGCCACCCACTCGCCCTGATGCGCATCGGCGCGGGGCACCAGAAAACCGTCCAGCCGCCGGTGCCGCAATGCCGGGCGCAGCATCGCCAGACGCGCAGCACCATCGGCGGGATCGGTCGTGGCTTCAAAGGATTGGAACACGTTTTGGCCTTTCCGCACAGATTTCGGCCTGCAACCATCAAACATTGTACCGCCCGGATCAACCATCGGATTGACGACGCGAGATCATATTTCCCGCGGCGCATGACCGACTGCAAGCCGGGCCTCAGGGACGTCGGGCGGCTTGTGGCGCCGCTGGATCGGCACGCGGAACATCGTCCCGGCGCACCAAGACGGCAACGCCCGCCACCGCGGCCAGCACCAGCAATCCGCCGACCATTTCAAGCGTGCGCATCGCCTCGTTCAGAAACACCCAGACCCAGACAGGGCCCAGCGCGCTTTCGATCAGTACCAGAAGGCTGACTTCGGCGGCCGGAACATAAGGCGTGCCGGTGGTCACCAGCGCAATGCCAAGGCCGATGGTGAATGCGCCCATGAACAGCATGATGCTCAGATCATAACCGCTTGCCGACAGCCCGCCGCCAAGTGCCAGCGCCGCGAATGCCGCGATCCCCATGGTGAACACGCCGCCCAGAAAGGTGCCGCCCAGTACCGTTGCCTTGCCGGACTTGCGGGCCAGCACCAGCATCAACGCAAAGAACCCGGCGGAAATCAGCGCCAGCAGGTTGCCCGAAGTGCGCCCCAGCGCCAACCCGTCGCCGATCATCAGCCCGACCCCCAGACAGGCCAGCGCCATCGCCGCCCAGGCCACCGGCGCAACCGCCTCGCCAATCCAGAGCCGCCCGATGATGGCCGCCAGAAACGGCGTGGCCGACAGGATGAACAGGGTCGACGCGACCGAGGTTGTCAGCATCGAAAAAACATAGGTGCAAAAGGCCAGCGAAAGCGCCAGACCCATCAAAAGGTCGGCAACATCGAGCCGGCGCAGAAAGGCAATCGGTCCCGCGCGCAGGCGCAGGCAGGCAACCAGCGCCACCATGACCGACAGCGCCGCCGAGCGGTAGAACAGGATCTGAAACCCGTCCGCCTGATCGACCAGCCGCATCATCAGCCCGACGAAGCTCATACAGGTTCCGCCCGCCAGAATGATCAGAACCGCGGTATTTTTCTGCATCCCAAACCTGCCGGAATCGTGTCGGTCCAAGCTAAGGGTGAAACCCGCGCCCGTGTCCAGCAAGAAACCGTGGCACCGGCGCGCAGAACCGCTTGACGGGGCACGGGAGCGGCCCTAAAACCGCCCCCACGCCGTGCCCCTGCGGGGTGCGGGGTCAGTTGGCGGTTGTAGCTCAGTTGGTTAGAGTGCCGGCCTGTCACGCCGGAGGTCGCGGGTTCGAGTCCCGTCAACCGCGCCAACCTGATCCGGCGCCGTTCGTACGCCCGCGATGTTGCCAATCAGAAACAGCCATTCGCGTTCGATTTCCGCATTTTGGAATGTGCTTGCGGCTACGCGACCTTTCGCCGAAAACTGTTTCCAGAGCAGCGACAATTATGCAGGTACAAGAACAATGTTCAGTAAATCGCTCAAGGCGGCGCTGGGCGCGACCCTGATCGCGACCACGGCCGCGGCACAGGATTCCGCTGATGGCGTCTATTTTTCGGGTTTTGCGCAGTCCGAATATTATCAGGCAGCAAGCAAGATGTCGGGATACTACGCTTCCGGTACCTTTGGGTATGCGCCCGGCGCTTCCAGTTCGTTTCCGTTGGGGTTTGAAGTCAAGGTCCGCCAGATGGGAAATACCTCACCGGCCGCCGATCTCCGCGAGGCCTATAGTGTCCTGTTCCTGAATACCGGTTTCGGGCGGCTGAATGTCGGGGCGGCGGAATCCGCGGCCGCGAATATCCTGCCGGAAAATGCCTTCACCGACGCCAGCCTGTACGGCATATCTACCTTCACGATCCGGCAGACAAGTTCGTATTTTCAGGTTCTCGGGGGCATTACCGGCGCCGGCGCGTCGCTCGTTGGTACGGCCAGCAATCTGGACTATGCGTTGTCGCTGCATTCCTATCCGGGCATTACAATTACGGATATCGGGCTGCGGCGTGACCTGGGCGGCATCGCAATTTCGGGGGCGGCGCAATATGTGCAGTTCGCCGCCGTTTCCACTGCGGTATATTTCCAAATCGGGGCCGAGGGTCAGGCCGGCGGCTTCGATTTTGGCGCGACCTACGGTTATACCGCGCTTTTCGGGATCGCCGATGCATATGCGGATGCATATGTGGGACGGCAGGTCACACCGCGCCTTTATGTAAAGGCCAGTGCCGCAGGGTCGGCGTCAGCGGCATTGGGCACGCTCTACGGATTAAGCGCAACGTTCAACGTTCTGGAAAACGGCTATGTGCGTGCGGCGGTCTATGGCGGTTCCAGCGCTGCCAATCGGGTTTTCGTCGGCCTGGGCATCCGGACCAGCGACCTGGTGCATCGCTGATCCGGTCCTTGCGGATTTACCAGTCGATGTGGATCTTGAAATCGTTGAGCTGGCGTTCCCAGACGTTCAGGCTTTCGACAAAGGCGTCGCGTGATATGCCTGCACCCCACATGTTGATGTCGTATTTCAACAGGATATCGCCATCCTCGGCTTCGTGCGCCTTGGCGTAGCGGTTGATCTTGTTCCATTCATTGAGATCGGGGCGGGCCGAGGATTCATTCAGCGTGAACGAGGCCGATAGCTGGATCGACTGGCAGCTTGCTCCGTCCTCGCAGGAATAAAAGAATATTGCGTAATTCAGGCCCGCGGCTTTCGACGAAATCATCGGATCGCCCACGCTGTCCTTTTCGACTTTGGCCTTGTAACCCAGATCGCGAACCACCTCGGCGACGTCCAGGACGTTTTTCGGGCTGATCATTTCCTGTGCCATTGCGACGGGTGCCGCCAGGATCAGAGAGAGGGATGCAATTGCAAGCGCGCGTTTCATGAATATCACCTTTGTTGTTTACCCGGTTGCGGCCAGATTAGCCAGATTTCCGCAAATGGCAAAGGTGAATTGGACGACAAATGCGTTTGACGCGGATTTGCTGCAAATGTGGTTCCTGTACCGACGGCCCGAATGACCGAACCATATCGCGTGGAGGAAGCCGGCCTTGCATCCGGCGCTTGGGACCTGTCGATTGCGCGGGATCAGGGGCGCAAGCCCGCCACGCGTCACCGGTAGGGCGACACCAGACCGCGACACCCGGAATTTGAGTATTTCCGGAACCATGAAAAAGCAGTGCCGCCCCGGATCAAAGGGTTTGGAGCAATCGCCGCGCCTGTTGGGATGTGGTCGCCAAGGCCGCGCGATCCTCGCCCGGAAAAAACCGGGCACGAAGGGCGGTTGGCATGGGTTCAGGGGCGAAAGTCTGCACATCGGGGCCGAGGCGCGCGGTTTCCGCGGCCCAACTGGACCAGAGCGCGGCCTGCGCCGCCTTGGCGGCACCATGGGCGGCAAAGAACTTCGTGCCGGCGCAATCCTCGACCGGCAGCACGGCGGTGCCCTTTTCGGCGGCCTTGAGCAAGGGTTCGATCATCGCGATCAGCCGCTGGGTGGCGTGGATGTTGACCGCAACGCCCTTGTCCCAGTCGCTTTGCGGCACATGCGCGGCGGGCGACAATGGCCCCGCGAAAATCGCCGTGTGCACCCACAGATCGAGCCGCCCCCAGCGCTCGTGGATCGAAAGGCACAGGCGTTTCAGGCCTTCGTCGTCGGTGATGTCAAGCGGTACCAGCGTGGCCGACCCGCCTTCGGAAACGATCAGATCGTCCAGCTCCTCCAGCCCGCCAACGGTGCGGGCAAGCGCGATCACATGCCAGCCCGCCGCCCCCAGCGCCCGGGCGACGGCGAACCCGAAACCACGCGAGGCACCGGAGACAAGGGCGATTTTTTGGCTCACTCGGCCGCCTTCATCTCGAACCCCTGATCGAGCATGTCGCTGGGGCTGACCGGGTATTCGCCGGAAAAGCAGGCGTCGCAATATTGCGGGCAGGCGGGGGAACGGCCCTCGGCCTCGCCGATCGCGCGGTAAAGGCCGTCGAGCGTGATGAAACGCAGACTGTCCACGCCCAGATGCGCGCGCATTTCCTCTTCGGACATCGAGGCCGCCAGCAACTTGTCGCGCTCGGGCGTATCGACCCCGTAAAAACACGGCCACGCGGTCGGGGGAGAGGCGATGCGAAAATGTACAGCCGCGGCACCGGCGTCCAGCACCATCTCCTTGATCTTGCGTGAGGTGGTGCCGCGCACCACGCTGTCATCGACCAACACCACGCGCTTGCCCCGGATCAGGGCGCGGTTGACGTTGAGTTTCAGGCGCACGCCCATGTTGCGGATCTGTTCGGTCGGCTCGATGAAGGTGCGGCCCATATATTGATTGCGGACGATCCCCATCGCATAGGGAATGCCGCTTTGCTGGGAATAGCCGATGGCCGCGGGCGTGCCGCTGTCGGGTACCGGGCAGACCAGATCGGCGGCGATAAACGCCTCTTTTGCCAGTTCCACGCCGATCTGGCGGCGGGTTTCGTAAACCGAGCGTCCGCCAAGGATCGAATCAGGACGCGAGAAATAGACATGTTCAAAGATGCACGACCGCGAGGCGGCGGCCTGAAACGGGCGGTGGCTTTGCAGCCCGTCCTGATCGATCACCACCATTTCGCCGGGTTCGATCTCGCGCAGAAAATCCGCGCCGATGATGTCCAGCGCGCAGGTTTCCGAGGCCAGCACCCAACCTTCGCCCAGCCGCCCCAGAACCAGCGGCCGCACGCCCAGCGCGTCACGCACCCCGATCAGTTTGGACCGGGTCATCGCCACGATGGAAAACGCCCCTTCGACCCGGCGCAGCGCGTCCTTCATTCGCTCCGGAATGTCGGTCTGGATCGACCGCGCCATCAGATGAATGATGCATTCACTGTCGGACGAGCTTTGAAAGATCGAGCCGCGCTCGATCAGTTCCCGCCTGAGCGCGACCGCATTGGTGATATTGCCGTTATGGGCAATCGCCGAGCCACCCATCGAAAACTCGCCAAAAAACGGCTGCACGTCGCGGATTGCGGTCTGGCCCTTGGAGCCTGTGGTGGAATAGCGCACGTGCCCGATCGCCAGCTCGCCCGGCAGGGTTTCCATCAGGCCCGCCTTGGTGAAATTGTCGCGCACATAGCCAAAGCGGCGGGCGGAATTGAAACCTGAATCAGAGTCATGGCTGACGATGCCGCCCGCTTCCTGACCGCGATGTTGCAGCGCGTGCAGGCCAAGGGCGACGAAATTCGCGGCGTCTGCCGCGCCGATCACACCGAAAACGCCGCACTCCTCGTGCAGTTTGTCGTCGTCAAACGGATGGGCAAGGAACGGTTTCATCGAGCAGCGCATGGCGAATTCAAGTCCGGATCAGCCTGAATTGACACCCTCATAAGTCGCGGCCCCGCCAGAGTCACGACCCGATGCGCCGGTTAGCCGGATTATGTTCCCGAAGTGCCCGATTGATCGGCTTCGTCCGATGGCGGCCCGCCCGGAGCGCAGGAACCCGTCAGTTGTTCATAGCGCCCGACGATCCACTCCGGGGCCTCGGTCGGGATCTGTTTTTCGATCACGTCCTTGGACTGGTCGAATATCTGGGCGGAACGCGACTCATCGATCATTGCGATGCCCTGACCGGCGGGCACGATCCGGTCATAAAGCACAAAGGCCACCGCGATCAGCACCGCACCCCGCAACACCCCAAAAAGGAATCCCAGCCCCTGATCAAAGCCGCCAAGGGCGGATTTCTGCACCAATGAACTGAACAGCGGCGTGAAAACCGACACCACGATCAACGCAACGGCAAAGACCGCGGCAAAGGCCGCCAATATCGACAATTCGCAGCTATCGGCCAGAAAATCGCCGACCACGGGGATTTCCTTGACCAGGGGTTCGGCCTGGGGCGCAAAGACGAATGCGACCACAGCCGCCAGCGCCCAACCCGCAATCGACAGGATTTCGCGCACGAATCCCCGCGCGAAGGCCAGGATCGCGGAAACCAGAATGATCCCGCCAACTGCCGCATCGACCAGAGTGAAACCTTCCATGCGAAAACCTGCCCCTTATGCCTCTGCGTTCAAGTCGCCGAAGGCTTCTACAATAAAACCGCCAAGGTCGGAATGCTTTTTTACCGCAAAACCCCCGGCTGAACCGGCCTTTACCGAAGCCGGTGCATATGCGGTGTTAAACCCCAGTTTTGCGGCCTCTTTAAGGCGGGAATCCGCCTGTGTGATGGGCCGCAGGGCACCGGAAAGGCTGATTTCACCGAAAACCACGGTGTTTGCGGGCAGCGGCTGATCCTCGCGCGCCGACAAAAGCGCTGCTGCCACCGCCAGATCGGCGGCGGGTTCCGTGATGCGCAGCCCGCCCGCGATGTTCAGATACACGTCCTGCCCGGCGAAACCGACGCCGCAGCGCGCATCGAGCACCGCCAGGATCATCGCCAGCCGCCCGGCATCCCAGCCAACCACGTTGCGGCGTGGCGTGGCCAGCGGCGAGGTGGCGACCAGCGCCTGAATTTCGACCAAAAGCGGCCTTGTGCCCTCGATCCCGGCGAACACCACCGAGCCGGTGGCGGGTTCATCGCGTTCGGACAGAAACATCGCCGACGGATTGGCGACCTCGGACAGGCCCGTGCCGGTCATCTCGAAAACGCCGATCTCGTCCGCCGGGCCGAACCGGTTCTTCACGCTTCTGAGAATACGGAACTGGTGCCCGCGCTCGCCCTCGAAATAGAGCACGGTATCGACCATGTGCTCGACCACCCGTGGTCCGGCGATCTGACCCTCCTTGGTGACGTGACCGACCAGAACCACTGAAATGCCGCGCCGTTTCGCGAAGGCCGTCAGTTCATGCGCCCCGGCGCGAACCTGGCTGACCGATCCCGGTGCGCTTTCGACGTGATCGGCCCAGATGGTCTGGATCGAGTCTATGATCACGAAATCCGGGCGTTCGGCATCCAGCGTGGTCAGGATATCGCGTAAATTTGTGGCGGCCGCCAGCGCGACCGGCGCGTCGGCAAGGCCAAGGCGTATCGCGCGCATTCGGATCTGGCTTGTGGCCTCTTCACCCGAAACATAGATGGTTTTCAAACCCTTGCGGGCAAACGCCGCCGCGGCCTGCAACAACAGGGTCGATTTGCCGATCCCCGGATCACCGCCGACCAGAATGGCGCTGGCCGGCACCAGACCACCGCCAAGAACCCGGTCGAACTCGTCGATGCCCGAGGGCGTGTGAACCAGCGGTGCCTCGCTGGCGGTCAGGTCGGTCAGATCGAGCCGGTGGCCCTTGGCCGCGCCCAGCGATTTTTTGGCGGGTCCGCTGGCCAGCCCGGCTTCTTCGGCAATGGTGTTCCACGCGCCGCACGCATCACAGCGTCCGGCCCATTTCTTGTGGTTCGCACCGCACGACGTGCAGGTGAATGTGGTGGATTTAGCCACGGATTTTCCCCCGGCTGAGGAACGAAATCGTGAAACTCGCCAATACGCATCCGGTGAACAGGTACAGCCCCCAGGCGGTCTCGACCCGTCCGATGCCGATGCCCTTGATCAGGATGATGTAGATCGAGACCAGGAAAATGTCGGCCATCGCCAGTTTGCCCAGCACAACAAGCGCCGGCAGCAGGCGGGGCGAGAGGAGGTTGAACTGGATCAGCGCCAGCCCGACGGTTTTGATATAGGGGGCGAACAGCGCGAAAAAGGTGACCAGCAGCGCAAGGTAGATGTCGTTGCGCCACAATTCCTGCAGGCCGGTGACGACGCTGACTTCGGCGAGGCCAAACAGCGGCAGGAGGCCCGCGCGCAACAACGGCGCGAACCAGGCGACCGGAAACAGGAACAGCAGGGTGAAATTGGCGAATCTGAGGAATTTTTGCATCACGCGGCTCCGTGGGTGGACGCTTTTTGGCAGGGTTGCGGGGCGGGATCAAGATGGGGGAATTGCTCAGAGCAGAGGGTGGGCGCCTGCCCGGGGGCTGGCGCCGCTACGCCTGTAAAAGCCACTTTATCTCGCAGTCTCCGAATGGCCTTCACCGATGGCAGTCCGCTGCAAAGCGCCAGCCCGTCT
>CAZRLO010000095.1:0-10518 GCA_964600965.1 uncultured Rhodobacter sp. | reverse complement strand
CAAAATCCTACTGTCGGAAGTAGGCTCTCACAGAGGTGCGAGTCGTTCACCTGGAGAATACAGAACCGATCAAAATGCGATCGGAGGTGCCCGAAAAGGAATTGAGAACGCGCGATTCATCCCGCCACCCCCCCGTGAAGCTGCGGTCTGCATGGATGAATTGGAGGCGTATATTAACAGAGAAAACCGGCACGAAATCCCGCCGCTGATCGACCTCGCATTGATTCATTACCAACTTGAGACAATTCACCCGTTTTCAGATGGTAACGGGCGCGTCGGGCGAATGCTAATATCCCTAATGGCAGTTGAGCGAAAAATATTTGAAAGCCCGCTACTCTACATCAGCCCCGAGCTTGAAAAAAGGAAAGACGAGTATATTGACTTGATGCTGCGCGTTTCGACACACGGGGACTGGAGTGAGTGGATTACGTTTTTTCTAACCGCAATTGAGGCTAGTGCCAAAACTTCGATAGCGGTGATAGATCGTTTGCTGAATCTGCAAACCCTGTACCGAGAGAAAGTTTCTTTTGTTTCCCGAACTGTAAATGCTGTCACACTGGTAGATAGGCTTTTTGATTCACCAATTGTTACTGTGAGGGATGTCCAAAACGAATTTGGTGTAACGTATAGAGCCGCGCGAAATACAATCGAGAAATTGATTGGACAGAATATTCTAGTTGAAGTTTCCGGTTACTACCCGACGGTATTTATTGCTCCTGAAATATTGCGTATTGCCGATACGATCGAAAATTAAAAAAGGCCCACCAAGTGGGGGCCTTTTCTGAATTCATGGCATTCGAAATCAAGCGTCTTCGCGCTTGATTTCCTCGCCGGTTTCCTGATCGACAACTTTCATCGACAGCCGCACTTTACCGCGATCGTCAAAGCCCATCAGCTTGACCTTGACCTCCTGGCCTTCGGTCAGAACGTCTTTGGGGTGGTTGACCCGTTCGTTGGCCAGTTGGCTGACATGGACCAGACCGTCGCGCTTGCCAAAGAAGTTCACGAACGCACCGAAATCCATCAGCTTGACCACTTTGCCGGTGTAGATTTTGCCGGCTTCGGGTTCGGCCACGATCTCGTTGATCATGTCATAGGCTTTCTGGATCGCTTCGCCATTTGGAGACGCGATCTTGATGATGCCCTCGTCATTGATGTCGACCTTGGCACCCGAGACTTCGACGATCTCGCGGATCACTTTGCCGCCCGAGCCGATCACTTCGCGGATTTTGTCCGGGTTGATCTGCATGGTTTCGATGCGCGGCGCGTGTTCCGAGAATTCGCCCGCTTCGGTCAGCGCCTTGGACATTTCACCCAGGATATGCATGCGCCCGTCCTTGGCTTGCGCCAAAGCCTTGCCCATGATTTCCGGCGTGATTCCCGCAACCTTGATGTCCATTTGCAACGAAGTGATGCCTGCCGCAGTTCCCGCGACCTTGAAGTCCATGTCGCCGAGGTGATCCTCGTCGCCCAGAATGTCGGTCAGCACGGCGAATTCCTCGCCCTCCAGGATCAGACCCATCGCGACACCGGCAACCGGAGCCTTCAACGGAACGCCCGCATCCATCATCGACAGCGACCCGCCACAGACCGAGGCCATCGAGCTGGAGCCGTTGCTTTCCGTGATCTCGGAAACCACGCGCAAGGTATAGGGAAAGTCGGTCGCTGCCGGCAGAACCGCCTGCAACGCCCGCCACGCCAGTTTGCCGTGGCCGATTTCGCGACGCCCCGGGCCCATCATGCGGCCCGCTTCGCCGACCGAATAGGACGGGAAATTGTAGTGCAGCATGAAATTGGCGCGGTGCATTCCGTTCAACGCGTCGATCATCTGTTCGTCGTCGCCGGTGCCAAGTGTGGTCACCACCATCGCCTGGGTTTCGCCGCGTGTGAACAGGGCGGAACCGTGGGTGCGGGGCAGCAACTGAACCTCGGAAACGATCGGGCGCACGGTGGCCAGATCGCGGCCATCGATGCGTTTGCCGGTCTTCAGGATATCGCCGCGAACGACGCTGCTTTCCAGTTTCTTGAAACAGGCGCCCAGATTGCCGTCTTCGAGGTCTTCCTCGGACAGCGCTTCACGGATGGTGTCCCGCGCTGCCGATACGGCGGCTGTGCGGTCCTGCTTGTCGGTGATGGCAAACGCCGCACGCATGGCTTTTTCACCAGCCGCCTCGACCCGACCGTAAAGGTCGGAATAGTCGGGTGCCTGAAAATCGAACGGCTCTTTCGCGCCTTCCTCGGCCAGATCGATGATCAGGTCGATCACGGGCTGCATCGCCTCGTGGCCAAAGTTGACCGCGCCCAGCATTTCATCTTCGCTAAGCTCGTAAGCCTCGGATTCGACCATCATCACGGCGTCTTTGGTGCCGGCGATGACCAGATCAAGCCGTTGCTCGGGATTTTCCCGCAGCTTGTGCATGTCGTCCACGGTGGGGTTCAGCACGTATTCGCCGTCGACAAAACCAACGCGCGCGCAGCCGATCGGGCCACGGAACGGCGCGCCCGACAATGTCAGCGCGGCGGAAGTTGCGATCATCGCGACGACGTCCGGATCATTTTCCAGATCGTGGCTCAGCACCGTACAGATGGCCTGGGTTTCGTGTTTGAAACCCGGCACGAAAAGCGGGCGGATCGGGCGGTCGATCAGACGCGCGGTCAGGGTTTCCTTTTCGGTCGGCCGTGCCTCGCGCTTGAAGAAACCGCCGGGGATTTTACCGGCTGCGTAATATTTTTCCTGATAGTGGACGGTCAGCGGGAAAAAGTCCAAGCCCACCTTTGGTTTCTTTTCGAACACCACGGCGCACAGCACCGATGTTTCGCCCAGCGTAGCAACCACGCAGGCATCGGCTTGCCGCGCGATCTTGCCGGTCTCAAGCGTCAGAGTTTCCCCACCCCATTCGATGGATTTCTTTATTTCGTTGAACATTTCGTTTCCTAACTGGGAGCACTCCCGGGCCTTCCCGGGTCTCCCGTTTTCATGGCGGCCCCATTGCCGCCGACCCCATATCCTGCCATGCGCCGGGGTCAGAGCGTCACGTCTCAGATGGGGTGCGCCATACCGCAGAAAGTCCGGGATTGAAAGGGCCAAGATCGTCTGTGATATTGCGCGGGACGCTGCGGTCAACGATGGGGCGGCGGCCGGGCGGGCGGCGCCGTGGATTGCAGGCGCGATCAGACAGAAATATCGGGTGTCTGATCAGGACCCCCCCCTTGGTGCCGGGGTTGACGGGCGGTCAGGGCAAATTCGGTTGGACTTCGGTCGGAATGTTGCCGATAATTCCATCGCAGTACGTGTATGCGTAACCGGAAAGGGGCTGATATGGCCGGCAAGTTTGAACTTTATAACGACAAGGCGGGCGAGTTTCGCTTTCGACTGAAAGCGGGCAACGGCGAGATCATTCTTGCGAGCGAAGGGTACAAACAGCGCGGCAGCGCCGAAAACGGCATCGCTTCGGTGCAAACCAACGCACCCGATGACGACCGGTACGAGCGCAAGGAAACAAAATCCGGCAAGCACATGTTCAACCTGAAATCAACCAACGGTCAGGTGATCGGCACCAGCGAAAGTTATGAAAGTGCTTCGGGGCGCGACAACGGCATCGAGTCTGTAAAACGCAACGCACCGGATGCCAGGACCGACGATCAGACCGGCTGACAGCGCCGGGAGTTACAGGCAAACGGGAATTTTCAGCCGCGTGGCCGACCATTCGAAGCCACGCACACAAATGCAGATTGCGGGAAACTATTGGTCATGAAATTCCTTTCCAGGGCGTTATTGTTGTTGCTGACGTCGAATTTCAGCACGGCAGATGCCTGCGAGCCGATCGACTATCTTGACATGGCTTTGCCGGCCGGGCCGCATGCCGCCGAAATCATGGCGGTTTTGGCGGCGTATCCCGACCTGAGCTTTGATGCCGACCGACAGCAATTCTCCACGAAATCCGGGGTGATACTGCCGCTCGGCGAGGTCAGGGATGTCGGGCCGCTGAAGCGGCTGGCAAGTGCCACGATCGCCGAGCAGTTCGTGTATCGATACCCGCTTGAATTCGATCTGGAACAACGAAAAAGCGCGTTTCAGGATCCGGGACGTCTCAGAAATGATGCCTTTTTCAGGGCGATCTATTTTGCGGGCAAAAAGGAAGCGCGGAAAAGTCTGGCGCGGGTGGATTTCAACGACGGATTTCGGGCGCGGTTCATGGTCACGCAGAAACGAAATGTCGCCTGCCAGCTTGACGCCGTTTTTGCCGATCTGAGCCGGATGGAACCGGATTTTTCAAAATTTTTCAGAAAGGCCGGCGGAAGTTTCAACTGGCGGACCATCAGCGGCACCACGAGGTTGAGCGCGCACAGTTTCGGAATCGCGGTCGATCTGAATACCGAGCTTGGCCAGTACTGGAAATGGAGCGGCGCACAGGTCGGAAATGTGGGCGAGTATCGGAACAAATTCCCCGAGGCGCTGGTGATGACCTTCGAGCGATACGGGTTCATCTGGGGCGGAAAGTGGCACCATTACGATGGCATGCATTTTGAGTTTCGCCCCGAGATCATCCTTTTTTCCCGAATGATGGAATGAATGCGATTTCAAGGGCACTGACACCCGAACCGAAAGGAAACAAAATGAAATTCAGAGCGACGTTCTTGGCAATGATCCTTGCATTCCTGCCATTGCAGCAAGCCGTGGCACAGGAATTGGTGGATCGTTACATCGCGGTGATCGGCGTTGAGGATCTGTACAATTCCAAAGGTCAGAGATTGACCGAACCGTGGCAAATTCTTCGGCAGGACCGGGCAAATTATCATCGCTTCGGGATTCGCCATGATGGTGATACCGGGGACCAGTTTTTCGCCAGCATCGACAATCGCGCCATCATGGAGCGGATGGTGATGAATGGCTATATCGACCCGGCGGCCAGCAATACTTTGGTCAACGGATACGCCGACTCGGTACTGGTCGAGATTTTTGGTGAGGGTGATCGGGGCGATTATGTCAAAGTCACGATTTTTCACTGAAATTCCGGCGTCGGGAATTCGGGAAAATTCATGACTTGGCGTTCTGGCATCGGGCCGGCTGGTTGGTGGCTGCATGGCGCGGCAACTTCCCGGCCGGGCCGGGGCTGCATGTTTCCGAAATCACTTCATGAATCGCGATATCCGTCCGCCGGAATCATGCTTGCAATTTCGCCAAAAGGCGACCGTCGGTGATCAACAGACCAATCCCGGTCACTCCAAGCCCGAAATAGACCCGAGGCACCAGCGTTTCCCCGAGAAACAGAGTACCAAGAAGAATGGCAAAACCCGGGATCAGAAGCGTGACCAACATCAGATTTGCCGCACCCGCGCGTGCCAGAATCGCGAAATAGAGCGCATAGGCGGCGACCGTCGAAAACAGCGCAAGACCAAGCAGCGACAGCCACACATGCAGGGAAAGCGCCAGATCGGGCGGACCTTCGACCACGATCGCAACGGGTGTCATCAGAATCACGCTGCCCGCCAGCATGCCGGTCGCATTGACCAGCGGCGGATGCCCGCGAAGCGCGATTTTGCCCCAGACGCCGGCCAGGGAATAGGAAAGCGCTGCACCAAGGATGGCCCACTGCGCCAGATTTCGCGGATCAAGTGACGTCAGGTTCTCCAGCCCCATCACCACGGCGACACCAATCGTGCCAAGCGCCGCGCCTGCGATCTTGTTCGCGCTCAGCCGCTCGTCCGCAAGCAAGAGTCCGGCGACCACAGCACCGATCACCCCGGTTGTTGCGTTCAGGACCGAAGCCAGCCCGCTTTCAATCGTTACCTGCCCCCAGAATATCAGGGAAAATGGAATCACGTTGTTGAGCGCGCCCATGATCAGAAACGCGGCCCACGAGCGCGGGTCGGTCGGCAGCCGCAGCTTCAGGCGACGCAGGACCAGAAACAGTACCGGCATCGCCCAGAAAACCCGGTGCAGTACCACCGTCAGCGGCCCCACTTCGCGCAGCGCGATTTCGGCAAAAAAGAACGATCCACCCCAAACCGCGGCAAGCAAAAGCAACATTCCGGCGGCGAGACCATCTATGGATATTGAAACACGGTCAGACATGGCCGGAACCTAAACTGATCGCATTCTCGATCGACCCGGATCGTGCGCATTCGACAAGGCTCGGCTGTGCGAATTATTACAGCGCCACCACCGACTGCACAAAAAAGGCCGCGCCTGCCATTTGCAGTCGCGGCCGTTGGTCTGCGGTGCCCTGTGGCTTAGCGACGAATGCCCAGCCGTTGGATCAGCGATTTGTAACGCTCTTCGTCTTTGGATCGGGTGTAATCCAGCAGTTTGCGTCGCAGTGCGACCAGTTTCAGAAGGCCACGCCGGGAATGGTTATCCTTTTTGTGGGTCTTGAAATGCTCGGTCAGCGTGGTGATGCGTGATGTCAGGATGGCAACCTGCACCTCGGGCGAACCGGTGTCGCCGTCTTTGGTCGCGTATTCCTTGATAAGCTGGGTTTTCAGCTCTGGTGTGATCGACATCGGGGTCTCCTTCGTTTCGTGGTGTGAATGGCGCAGGCCGGGATGTCGTCCAGCAAGGCCCTTGGAGCATCCGCCCATCTTCGACGGATGCGCGCGTATAGGGGATAATCCGCCGGATGGAAAGGGAAAATCGGGATGCGTGCGATCAGGGCGGTGGCACCGGTGACGGGGCGACATTTCCGTGCGGAACCGGGGATATTTTTGCGGGATGTGGCGTTTCCACAATGTCGAAATGCGTGGGCAACTGCTCGATTGCCCGGTGGTTGAGGGATATCCAGGTTTCGGGACCCCGGTAGCGCCGCGTGATCAGCCCGGCCTTGTCCATCTGTTTCAGGTGGTGGCGCAACGTCCCTTCGTCCACCCGCGCCTTTGCCGCCAACGCATCAAATCGGAGACTGCGCTTTCCCTGACGGGCGAGAATATCGGCAATGAGCACGCGTCTCTGATGCGAAAGCGCTGTGAATCCATCCGCGAGTTTCTGCCTTCTGGATTTGGATAGCATGGGTTAAATCCCCCGTTTGATTTGCGTGACTAAAATATTTCAGTCACGCAAAGTCTGGCCCAAAAACATTTGCAAACCATGAACGCGATCTGATGGGCAGAACCGGTGTCCGTGTTCGCGGGTTCCTCCCCATTCCGTTTCCCCACATCGGCGAAATGCCAAACAGGTGGACCGTGCCGCTCGTCACGATCACGCTGCTGGTTGGGGTGATACCCGGATTCCGGCCATGGGCCTCAACCGGATCAACCCCCAACCAAAGGTATGGGCAATTGCGAACCAGCCGGATCGTTGTTCACGGTTGCGACAGACGCGCCGGTTCAGAAACCGGCGGGGTTCCGTTTTGCGATTGTCTCCCCGCTGCGTTTCCCCCATTCGGGCCAAAAAAATCCTGACGAAAACAAGTGCCCGAACAACGCGGGAATCATTTCTTTATGCCCCTGAATTGCTGTAGCGTTCGCCGCGAATGAATGGATCGGAGACCAACATGCCAAACAAGATCGAAAACCGTCTGGCCGCGCTGGGCGAAACGCTGCCTGACGCCCCGGCCCCGGCGGCAAATTATGTGCCCTACGTCATTGTCGGCGATCTGGTGTTCGTGTCGGGTCAGATCGCGGCGGGCGCGACCGGGCCGGTGACTGGCAAGCTTGGCGATACCATGTCGGTCGCGGACGGGCAGGCCGCCGCGAAATCCTGCGCGCTGGCCCTTTTGGCGCAGGTAAAATCCGCTTGCGGTGGCGATCTGGACCGGTTGGTGCGCGTGGTACGGCTGGGCGGATTCGTCAATGCGACGCCCGATTTCACCGATCATCCCAAAGTGGTCAACGGCGCATCGGATTTTCTGGGCGAGGTGCTGGGGGAGTCCGGTGCGCATGCCCGCGCGGCGGTCGGTTCATCGTCGCTGCCACTGGGCGTCTCGGTCGAGATCGACGGGATATTTCAGATACGCTGATGCCGCTTGATCCACGATTTCTGGAGGTCCCTCTGGCGCATCGGGGCCTGCACGACAAGGCACAGAGCGCGCCGGAAAATTCCCCCGGCGCATTTCGACGTGCCATCGCCAAGGGTTACGGGATCGAGCTTGATTGCCAGGTATCCGCAGATGGCCAGGCCATGGTCTTTCACGACAGGAACCTGGATCGCCTGACCGATTGTGATGGCCCCGTCAACACCCGCAGCGCGGCAGAACTTGGCCGCATCAAGCTGAAACACAGTTCCGATTTCATTCCGACCCTTGCCACGGTTCTGTCCCTGATCGACGCCAAGGTGCCGGTTCTGATCGAGATCAAGGATCAGGACGGCGCGTTTGGCGAAAATATCGGCCCTCTGTCCGCCGCCATCGCCGGGGATGTCATGGAGTATCCGGGGCCCGTTGCCGTTATGTCGTTCAACCCGAACGCGGTCGCAGCCGTAAAACAGGCCGCACCCAATATCGAAACCGGTCTGGTGACCCGCGATTTTCTGGCAGAGGGACGCGACGACATCCCACCACCGCGCCGCCGTGATCTGACCGCCATGTCCGGGCTTGGCGCAAGCGGTGCTGCGTTCATCTCGCATGACCGGGCCGATCTGGCCAGCCCGGTGGTCGCGCGGGTCAAGAACGCCGGTATGCCAATCCTGTGCTGGACGGTAAGATCGCCAACAGAAGAGGAAATTGCCCGAAATGTTGCGGACAACATTACGTTTGAGGGCTACTTGCCCTGACGGCAAGGGATGGGCAGTGCGCGGTGACCAGACAGACAGCATCCATAGAAATCGACGTGCTTGGCAGCATTAATGATGTCGATGCGCGGGCGTGGGACGCGATGGCCTGCCCCGAAGGCGGGCCGCCTACGGATCCATTTACCACGCACCGGTTCTTGAAGGCGCTGGAAGACAGTGCCTCGGTCGGGCCCGGAACGGGTTGGGTGCCACGCCATCTGCTGGCCCGGCAGAAAGGCGAACCGATCGCGGCGATGCCGCTTTACGCCAAGGGACATTCACAGGGCGAATACGTGTTCGACCACGCCTGGGCCAACGCGTTGGACAATGCAGGCGGGCGATATTACCCGAAACTGCAAAGCTGCGTGCCGTTTACGCCCGCCGCCGGGCGGCGATTTCTGAGCCGCCCGGAGTTCACGTCCGTCGGCCGCGCCGCGCTGGTCGAGGGCGCGGTTCGGCTTGCGGCAGAGAATCAGTTGTCGTCCCTGCATGTCACCTATTGCACTGCGGACGAGGCGGCGGCAGGGGCGGAAATGGGCCTGTTGCACCGCACCGGCCAGCAATTTCACTGGCAAAACGACGGGTATGGCGATTTCGACGATTTCCTTTCGCGGCTTTCGTCGCGAAAACGCAAGGCGATCCGGCGGGAGCGTGCCGGTGCCGCCGAATTCGGGGGGCAGATATTGCGGCTGTCGGGCGGGCAGATCACACCCGAACATTGGGATGCGTTCTGGCAGTTTTATCAGGATACCGGCGCACGCAAATGGGGCTCGCCCTATCTGACGCGCGCGTTTTTTGACGAGGTTCAGGCCCATTTGCGTGATGAAACGCTGCTGGTCCTGTGCGAACGCGCGGGGCGGTTCGTGGCGGGGGCGCTCAACTTCATCGGGCGCGATACGCTCTTTGGTCGATACTGGGGATGCGTCGAAGAGCATCCTTTCCTGCATTTCGAGACCTGCTATTATCAGGCGATCGAATTCGCGATTGAAAACGGCCTGACAACCGTCGAGGCCGGCGCACAGGGTGAACACAAGCTGGCGCGGGGCTATCTGCCGGTGATCACCCATTCGCTGCACTGGCTGGCAGAACCGTCGTTTCGCGACGCAGTCGCAAGATTTCTGGACGCGGAACGCCGGGCGGTGGACGCGGATGTGGAAATCCTGACGGGGTATGGCCCGTTTCGAAACGGCACCGGAGATACGAAATGAAAGACAAACTGACGGCAGCAGAACGCGGGAATGAATTGGAAGCGCTGCTGCGCAATGGCTGGGCGATGGTCGAAGGGCGCGACGCGGTGACGCGCATGTACCGCTTTTCCGGATTTGTCGAAGCATTCGGCTGGATGACCCGCACCGCGATATACGCGGAAAAATGGAACCATCATCCAGAGTGGGCGAACGTCTATGACCGGGTTACCGTCACGCTTTGCAGTCACGACGTCGACGGCCTGTCGATGCGCGATATCCGGCTGGCCCGGAAAATGGATCAATTGGCCGGGCAAGGCTGAATTGCCGAAATTCCGCGAACACCACGGATTTCCGAACGGTGTTTGCGGTGATGGATCGTCGGGGAGACGCGGGCTTGGAACGGATTGACCGCCGTGGTTTGCGCCCGCGGGATTGTGGGGGTGCCTCCAAATTGTATCAACGGACCCAAGGACCGACCTTTCTCTGTTGATCGGTGCCGGCTTGCTGGCGGGCCTGCGATCTTGATCCCGCGCAATCGGCTGGTCTTGAGCGCCGGATGCGCGACCGATCCCCACCACGCGATATGGATCGGCTATTCCGGGCGGTGGTATTAACGTTAAATATCAA
>CAZRLO010000094.1:0-10571 GCA_964600965.1 uncultured Rhodobacter sp. | reverse complement strand
GCCGGGTACCGCCCCCGGGTCCGATCCGTTTATTACGAGCGCGTTTATCGCCATAGTCCGCAAGCGGACAGCGCCAATCTATTGCACCGACGGCACCGTTTCAAGGGCACGGGCCTGCAATTGGCCGGTCCCGGGTCGCAATCCCGACACGGCAATATCGAGTTCGCGCAGCAATTTGCGCCGCATCGCGACCGAATAATCCCGAAAGCCGTTCGCGGTCTGGATAAAGGCATTGGCGCCCTGGATCACCTCGTCCCGGTAGTATTTCGACAGGTCGCCGGGACGGTAGTCGGTGATCTGGTCGTTCTCGGCGGAATCAAAATCGATCACCAGACCGTTGATCGTGGCCGACCTGAAAACCGGGTCCCGATGGGCAATATCGGGCAGAAAACCGTCGTTGTTCTTGCCGTCGCCCGAAATGTCCAGCGTCAGATGCCAGCAGCCCGGCGCGCGGTCCAGCAACGCGCCGCCAAAGCGGATGGCATGGCCCAACGCGGTCGACCGCGTGATCGCCCGGTGCCGCCGCGCATCCAGCGCCGCTGCAATCGCGCGCAGATCGCCCGCATCCGTGATCAGTTTCCAATCCACGATCAGGGTCTGGTCATGGGCGCTGGACCATTCATAGATCGCCAGCGCCACCGGTGCCGAGGGCTGCGCAAGGATGAGCGCCTGAACCTCGTCGTCCAGCAGCGCTTTTGCCAGACCGCCCATCTGCAGCTCGTATTCGACCGGGTCCACGGACGAGGAAACATCAAGCCCCAGCGCCAGCGCCTGCCGGCACGCGGCACGGGTAGGGCCGGGCAGGCAGAGCATCGCCAGAACGACCCCAAGTATCGGAAATGAACGGGATTTCATCCGGGAACCTTTGGGGCTGTGCGGTGGGTGCCATTGACTGGATCGCACGGAAGTCGACTCATCGGGCATCCGCCACGATCTGGGCGACCTCGCGTAGCAGCTTTTGTTTCATCGCCCGGCCGAAATCCTGAAACCCGTGCGCGGATTCGATGAAGGCGTCGGGCCCGTAAATCACCTCGTCCTTGTAATACGAGGTCAGTTCGGCGACTTCCTGTTCCAGCATTTCCTGATCGGGACCCGCCGGAATTCCGACCACCAAACCGTTGACGGTCAGATTGCCGCGCGCAGCGGCGATCATCACCGATTTCGGGCGCGGCCCGTCGTTGTTCTTGCCGTCGCCGGAAATGTCGATGGTATCGACGAAACACCGCGGCGCCGTATCCAGCAGCGTGATGGCATGGTTCAGCGCGTGGCCGATTGCGGTGGAAAACGACGCGCGCGCGCGCTGTTGCTGCAACAGGCCACCGGCGATCTGTTCCAGCGTCGCGCGGTTCGACAGGGGGGTCCAGTTCAGGATGACCTTCTGATAATCCGCACCGGACCATTCAAAAATGCTGAGGATGATCGGCACATCGGGCGAGGCGAGCAACAGGCTCTGGACCTCGGGATCGACCAGCGCCGTGGCCAGACCTTCGAGTTGCAGGCGGTATTCGGCGTGATCGACCGACCCCGAAACGTCCAGCGCCAGAACCAGCGCCTGCCGGCATGCCGCCGTTGCCGGTCCCGCCATCGCCAGGGCCGCGACCATCGCAAAAATCAGGCGCGTTGCCGGTTTCATCCCGGCGCCCTTGTTGCGGGATTGTCCGACAGGCTGGGCGTCAGCTCGCGCAGCAACTTGCGGAACATCGCCCGGGGAAAATCATCGTAACCGTCGGAAACCTCGACGAAAGACAGCGGTCCGCGTTTCACGTCGGCCAGATAATATACCAGCGGATCGGGAGTTGCACCCCGGATCACCAGCCCGTTGACGGTAATCCCGCTGGCCGCGATTTCGGAGGCGACCAGTGCGGTATCCAACCCGGTGTTGCGCACGCCGTCGCCCGATATGTCGATCACCCGGCGGCGGCATTCGCGCGGCGCGGACGCCCCCAGCGACGCCGCATGCGCCAGAGCGTCGCCCGGTGCCGTCAGGTCGAACCGATAGGCGCGTTTCATGGTGTCCACCAGCGCGGCAAAGGCCAGCAGGCTTGGCGCGTCTTTCAGATGCGACCACGGGATCATCTGTTTTTGCTGCGCCGGGCCGCTCCACTGGGTCACGGTAACCAGAACCCCACCGTCCAGCCAGCCGATCAGCTCCATGACCTCGGGATGCCGGAAAGCCTCGGCGGTGCCGTGGCGAATGAGATCGAACTCCTCCGGGTTGACCGAGCGCGACACATCCAGCGCCAGGACCAGCTCGACCCCGCATTTTTCCTGCGCCAGCGCGGCGGAGGATTGCAGGACAACGAAGGTCAGCAGCAGGGGCAAATATCGCAAGCGGGCGTTCCGGGTTCAATTGGCAACGTCGCAACTATGGGTGCGCGGCATCATGCCTGTCAAATCACCGCTGCGCCAGAATTCGGAAAATCCTGCGCGAAGGATCTTAAATCGAAGGAAATCCGGGAATACTCTTCCTGAGGAGTCTTTTGAAAATTTCCTTTCATGGTGGTGTTCGGTGGTGCCGCCGGGTGGAAGATCGAAGGCGGGGTGCCGCCGAACGGCGCGGGTCGGCGTTTTGCAGCGGTCTCTGACAGGCTGCCGGAAAAGGGCCGGGGCATCCGAATTCGGGGAAAATTTGTGGAAATCCCCGCCCGGATCGGATGTTGACTAAAATATTTTAGTCACGCAATGCCGCAACTTATAAACCTTTGATTATCCGCAGTGAATCGCTGTTCACAGCTCTGTCCCGCGTTCGGAATTTCGTGTTTCGCGGTATCGGTTGCGAGTCGCGGAAAACATCGCTGCACGCACGACCCCGGCTTTTTCAGCGACCTGCCAACAGATCAAGGCGGGGGTCCGCTTACCAATGCCCGACGTTTTCCATGCTGGCCCAGGGCTCCGCCGGCGGCAGGGCCGGGCCCTTTTGCAGCAACTCGACCGAGATATTGTCGGGCGAACGCACAAATGCCATGTGGCCGTCGCGCGGTGGGCGGTTGATGGTGACGCCATTTTCGGCCAGATGGGCGCAGAGATCGTAAATATTTTCAACCTCATAGGCCAGATGGCCGAAATGGCGGCTGTCGGCGGGCAAGTCGTCATCGCCGTCCCAGTTCCAGGTCAGTTCGACATGGGCGTCCGCTTGTCCGGGCGGGGTCAGGAAGACCAGTGTGAACCGCCCGGCTTCGCTTTCGTAGCGCCGCGTCTCGGCCAGACCAAGCAGGCGAAAAAAGGCGATGGTTTGATCGAGGTCCGCCACCCGGACCATCGTGTGCAGATATTTGATTTTCACGCCCGTCCTCCGGCCAACGCATTGCGATGGCAGCCTTTCAGAATCCGGCGGCAATCTCAATGCTCAGATATCCGTGATCGCGGTCTTGAAGGCGGGCAGGCGGATCATATCTGAAAACGAAAGGGGCCGACTTTGATGCAGCAACTGCAACCGACATTATTCCTGCCGCATGGCGGGGGGCCGTGTTTCTTCATGGATTGGGATCCGCCCGAAACCTGGGAAAAGATGCGGGCGTTTCTGGCCGCGGTGATTGGAAATCTGGCGCAGAGGCCGCGGCAAATCCTGCTGATCACCGCGCATTGGGAAGCCGAGCGTATAACGCTTTCGAACAACCCGAACCCGGAATTGCTGTTTGATTACAACAATTTTCCACCACATACCTATGAATTGCGCTGGCCCGCGCCCGGCGCGCCCGATCTGGCGCGACGCGCGGCGGATCTTTTGGCGGACGCCGGGATCAGCACCGCATTTGATGCCACGCGCGGCTATGACCACGGGGTTTTCGTGCCGATGAAGGTGGCGCTGCCGGATGCCGATATTCCGGTGGCGATGATGTCTTTGCGCGCGGATCTTGACCCGCGCCACCATCTGGACGCGGGCAGTGCGCTGGCGCCCTTGCGCGCCGAGGGCGTGTTGATCATCGGCTCGGGCATGTCCAGCCACAATCTGCGGGCCTTCGTGACCGGGCACGACAATGCCGATGCCGATCTTTTTGATGCCTGGCTGCAAGCCGTGGTGACCGGCGATCCGCTGCTGCGGGACGCGGCGCTCACCGGTTGGGCCGCCGCACCCGGTGCGCGGGCGGCGCATCCACGCGAAGACCACCTGCTGCCCCTGATGGTCGCGGCGGGGGCGGCCGGGGAAAACGACGGAATCTGCGTTTACGCCGAAACCCTGATGGGTGCTCGGCAGTCGGCGTTCCGGTTCGGCTGATCCGTGGGGCGGGGCGAGCGGATGGCGGCCGTTTGACGAAGTCTTGACGGATCATTGGCCCTAAATTCTTGGGAGAGCATCAAACGTGGTCACAAGCGATGCCGGTTGACCCGACCGCAAACGACAGAGACCAAATAGCGCGATTTAGGCCGGATTTGTATTGCACAGCCGCATAACAGGGAAACCTATTTGAAGGTGACCGTGACCCCGGCCCGAACCGAAGTGTTTTTCCAGTCATAAGTGTTACGAATATCGGTCAATGTCCCGACCTCGGTCAAAGATTCTACCCGAATGCCAATTCGTTCATTGATATCATATTCGACGCCGGCTCCGAATACCCGCGTCGGACCGGTGACAATCCAACCACCCGCTATATGATCGAGCCTGAGACTTCCTGCTCCAACGAAACCGTACACCGTCGCATTCGATATGTCCGCGCCGACCAAGAGTTTCACTCTCGAATGCGCACTAGCGTAAGGATTGTTGTCAACAAACAGATCCAGTTCCCCTCGTGCAATTTCGCCTTCGACACCTATGAACACCGGTTTCGATGCGGTTCGGAATCCACCAAATAATCCGACTTCGTTATGGGCAGTGTCGAACACTTCATCAAATCCGATAAATGGACAATCTGTAAGGTTGGTCGAACAGATCATTGAGGCACTGTTTCGCCCCAAGAAAGAGCCGACGTAAACATTTTGCGCATGCAAAACGGTTCCCAATACCGTCGAAGAAATCAAAACCAACACGAATGCGATAATCGGCTTCATCTTTTCGCCTCCCTAACCGATGGAATTCACTGCAAATTCAATCTCACTTTGCAATGCCACCGTTTCACTGCGCAAATGTGCAGCGCGCAAGAGATCGAAAAACCGGACAACATGTTTCAATCGAGCAACTTGAGTATCCGAACCGAAAACAATGCCTTGCGTTGGCCGAGGATTGTCAAGAATGATGGGATCAATTATGGCGAATTGGCCGGGCCCCGGATTTCAATTGGACACCTGAGCGCAACCGATGAACCCCGTGGACAGCCCGAAACGAATGCCCGTATCATGGATTGAAACCATCGTGGTCTTTGACCTGCGGAAGAAATGCTGTTGAGGCGACCTTAACCCCAGTCCAGCACCACCTTGCCCGCATGGCCCGCCCGCATGGCCGCGAAACCATTCGCGAAATCGGCGACCGGCAGGCGGTGGGTGATCAGGTCGCTCAGGTCCAGCCCGCCCTGAACCAGCGCGATCATCTTGTACCAGGTCTCGAACATTTCGCGGCCGTAAATGCCCTTGATCGTCAGCATCTTGAATATCACCTCGTGCCAGTCGATGTCGAACCCCCTGGGCGCAATCCCCAACAGCGCGATCTTGCCGCCGTTGTTCATGGACCGGATCATGTCGCGCATGGCGGGCGGCGCGCCAGACATTTCCAGCCCGATGTCAAAGCCCTCGTTCATGCCGATGCGCTGCATGACCGCGCCAAGATCTTCCTGCGCGGCATCGACCACATGCCGCACGCCCATCCGTGCCGCCAGATCCAGCCGATAGCGATTGATGTCGGTGATCACCACCTTTCGCGCGCCGGCCCGCTGTGCCACCAGCGCCCCCATGATGCCGATCGGACCGGCGCCGGTGACCAGCACGTCTTCGCCGACCAGATCGAACGATAGTGCGGTGTGAACGGCATTGCCGAAAGGGTCGAAGATGGCGGCGATCTCGTCCGGGATGTCTGCGGGGATCGGCACCACGTTTTCCTGCGGCAGACACACATATTCGGCGAAGGATCCCGGCCGCTGCACGCCCACGCCCATGGTGTTGCGGCACAGATGCGCGCGCCCGGCCCGGCAGTTGCGGCATTTGTGGCAGGTGATGTGGCCCTCGCCCGATACGCGCTGTCCTTTTGTGAATCGCGTGACCGCCGTACCGGTCGCCGCGATCTCGCCGCAGAACTCGTGGCCCGTCACCAGCCCGACCGGCACGGTTTCCTGTGCCCACTTGTCCCAGTTCCAGATATGCACGTCCGTGCCGCAGATCGCCGATTTGCGCACGCCGATCAGAACGTCGCCGGGGCCGGGTTCGGGCACTGCGACGGTTTCCATCCACAGCCCCGGCGCAGCCTGAGATTTCACCAGCGCTTTCATCGTCTTTTTCATGCAATCACCCGCAGGGCCCGGCCGACATCGGCAAATGCGGCGATGGCAATGTCAAGCTCTGCCGCGCTGTGCGCCGCCGACATCTGCGTGCGAATCCGGTCCTGCCCCCTGGGCACCACGGGAAAGGAAAAGGCGGTCACGAAAACACCCGCCTCGCCCAGCGCCGCGGCCATGTCCTGGGCGGTTTGCGGATTGCGCAGCATCACCGGAATGATCGGGTGCTCTCCGGGCAACAGATCGAAACCAAGCGCGGTCATTTCCCGGCGGAAGTGCCGGGCGTTTCGGTGCAGGCGTTCGCGGGCCGCATGGCTTTCTTCGAGCAGGTCCAGCACCCGGATCGACGTTGCCGCGATCACCGGGGCCAGCGTGTTGGAAAAAAGATAGGGCCGCGAGCGCTGGCGCAGCCATTCGACCAGCACACCCGATCCCGCGGTATAGCCGCCCGACGCGCCGCCCAGCGCCTTGCCCAGCGTTCCGGTCAGAATGTCGATGCGGCCCATCACGCCCAGATGCTCGGGCGTGCCGCGACCGGTCGCGCCCATGAACCCGACCGCATGGCTGTCATCGACCATCACCATCGCGTCGTACTCCGCCGCCAGATCGCAGATTTCGTTCAGCCGGGCGAGATAACCGTCCATCGAGAACACGCCGTCGGTGGCGATCAGACGATAGCGGGCCCCGCCTGCGGCCTTCAGCTTTTCGCGAAGATCGGCCATGTCGGAATTGGCATAGCGGAACCGCCGGGCCCTGGACAGGCGCACACCGTCGATCACCGAGGCGTGGTTCAGCGCGTCTGATATGATCGCATCCTCTTCGCCCAGAATGGTCTCGAACAAGCCGGTATTGGCGTCAAAACAGGCGGCATAGAGAATGGCATCCTCGGTCCCCAGAAATTGGGCGAGGCGGGATTCGAGCGCCTTGTGCGGGGTCTGCGTGCCGCAGATGAAGCGAACCGACGCCATCCCGTACCCGTAAAGACCAAGCGCCTTTTGCGCTGTGTCGATCAGATCGGGATGATCCGCCAGACCCAGGTAATTGTTGGCACAGAGGTTGATGACCCGACGGCCGCCTTCGATCCCGATACTGCCGGATTGCGGGGTTGCGATCACCCGCTCGGTCCTGAACAGACCATCGGCGCGCAGGCCGGCCAGTCGCGATTTCAGATCGTCGGTAAACCTGTCGGGCATGATCGGGTTCCGTGCAAAATATCTGCGGTGCCGCGGATCATGATCCGGCAAGTGGCGCGGGGCAAGCCGAATATCGCCGCGACAGACCGCATGCCGGGTTTGGCCGGCCGGATTCGCCGGGCCGGACGTCTGGCCGTCTGGACGATTGGCCAGTTAGCCAGTTAGCCGTCCAGCCGGCGCGACGGCCAGCCGGTTAGCCGTCCAGCCGGCGCGACGGCCAGCCGGTTAGCCGTCTAGCCCACTAGACATCCTTTTTCTTAGGCCTTGTTATTGCCGATAAAATGAGGTCCTCCAAATCGAGGGTGCTCCCGAAATCGACGCCAGCACCCCATCCCCACCGCCGAGATTACCGCCCGAACGGGCGGGCACCATGCAATGCCGCCCGGGGCCTGCGCCGGGTTGTGTGCCAGTGATTGCGTCGATTGCGACATTCGATCGTTGAACGGGTCTCGAACGGAACAGCGGCGACCGACCGCGGTGCCAAGGATGGCTCTACACCAATGATCGAGACGCCATGACCTCACCCAACCAACTCAGCCCGCTCCTGACCGCGCTCGCCGATCTGTTCGCCACCGAGAACCGCCCGGGTGGCGATGAAAACGCGCGCGCGTTGCGCGCTTGCGCGGCGCTGGCCACCGATCTGCCGCGAACCGGTCCCGGGCCGCTGGCCGCCCACCTTCACACGGCGTTGTCGGGCGATCCGCACCCGATTTCACCCCTTGTACGTCAGGCTGCCCCGTGGCTTGTCTGGACCTACAGCGAGCTTGGTGGCCGCATTCGCAGCGATATCGCCCGCGGCATGATGCAGGTCGAACTGGTCGGGCCGGACGGCATGTTTCCCGACAGAAATGTTCGCGCCGGGCTGTGGGTGCAGTCGCCGAACCTTGCCTACACGACCCGCCACCATGCGGCCGAAGAGACGTTTTTCATCCTCGGAGGCCACGCCATCTGGCAGGCCGGAGACGCGCCGGAACACCGCCAGGGCGTCGGCGCTCAGATTCACCACGCGTCCATGGTCGCCCATGCCGACTGTACCCAAAACGCCCCACTGCTGGCGGCTTGGCGCTGGAGCGGCGCCGTGTCGATTGAGCAATACACGTTCAAAGGTTAAGGTTCGTGCATTCATGCTGGGGGGCTGAAACTTGGAAACGCCGAAAACCATCCTGATCACCGGGGCCAGCTCCGGTATCGGCGCGGCGACCGCTATTGCTGCGGCAGAGCAGGGATATGATGTTGGCATTGGCTATCACGTCGACCGCCAGGGCGCTGAAAACACGGCTAAAAAGGTCGAGGCACTGGGGCAGAAGGCCAGCCTGCTGCAAGGCGATGTCGGGGATCCGGATGATGTCGAGGACATGTTCGACAAGTTCGATGCGGAAATCGGCGAACTGGGGGTTCTGGTAAACAATGCCGGGGTCGGCGACGCGGCGGCGCGCATCGAAGAGATCCGTTATGACCGCCTGCGCCGCATGTTCGACGTCAACACGATCGGCCCATTCCTGTGCGCTCGGCAGGCCGCGATTCGCATGTCGTGGCAGTTCGGGGGTGCGGGCGGCGTGATCGTCAACGTTTCCTCGCGCGCCGCGCGGCGCGGCGGTGGCGGGGAATATGTCGATTACGCGGCCTCTAAGGGCGCGCTCGACGTGCTGACCAAGGGGATGGGCCGCGAAATGGCCGCCGACCATGTGCGTGTGGTCGGGGTGCGGCCGGGCGTGATCGACACCGGATTTCATGCCAGAGCCGGCCAGCCCGACCGCGTTCGCAACCTTTCCAATGCCCTGCCGATGAACCGGGCGGGCACCCCGCGCGAGGTTGCCGACACCATCGTTTACCTGATGTCGGACAAAGCCGCCTATATCACCGCGACTTCGGTGGATGTCAGCGGCGGGCGATAGGCAGCGCGACCACCCGAGCAATCGCGACCGGCCATCGCGTTCCGGTGCCCCTGCATGGCGGACCCTTCGTGGATTGCCTTTGGCCGCTCTGGCCGCAATTCCGACCTTCCGCCACCTTGCGGCCCAACCCCGTCTGCCCTAAAACGCGCGGGCAATTTCTGCGGATGGAATTCGATCATGCCCGACCTGACCTGTCGCGAACCGAAACCAAAGGTGATCAGCGGTGCAAAAGCCGACTGGGAACTGGTGATCGGGATGGAGGTCCACGCCCAGGTCGCGTCCAACGCCAAGCTGTTCTCGGGCGCGTCGACCCAATTCGGGGCCGAACCCAATTCCAACGTTGCCTTCGTCGATGCGGCGATGCCGGGCATGTTGCCCGTGATCAACGATTTTTGCGTTGAACAGGCGGTGCGCACCGGTCTTGGTCTGAACGCCGCGATCAACCTTTTCAGCCAGTTCGACCGCAAGAACTACTTTTACCCCGACCTGCCGCAGGGCTATCAGATCAGCCAGCTTTACCATCCGATCGTGGGCGAGGGCGAGGTTCTGGTCGAAATGGGCGGCGGCATCGCGCGGCGCGTCCGGATCGAGCGCATCCATCTGGAACAGGATGCCGGCAAGTCGGTGCACGACATGGATCCCGACGTCTCGTTTGTCGATCTCAACCGCACCGGTGTCGCGCTGATGGAAATCGTCAGCCGCCCCGACATTCGCGGCCCCGAGGAAGCGGCGGCCTATGTGGTGAAACTGCGCCAGATCCTGCGCTACTTGCGCACCTGCGACGGCAACATGCAGAACGGCAACCTGCGCGCGGACGTGAATGTTTCGGTCTGTCGTCCGGGCGATTATAAACGCTATCAGGCCAGCCAGGATTTCGGCCATCTGGGCACGCGCTGCGAAATCAAGAACATGAATTCGATGCGCTTCATTCAGGCCGCCATCGATGTCGAGGCCCGGCGCCAGATCGCCCTGCTGGAAGACGGTGGCAGCGTGCGCCAGGAAACCCGCCTTTATGATCCCGACCGGAACGAAACCCGGTCGATGCGCAGCAAGGAAGAGGCCCATGATTACCGCTATTTCCCCTGCCCCGACCTTCTGCCGCTGAAGATAGAGCAGGAATGGGT
>CAZRLO010000093.1:0-10681 GCA_964600965.1 uncultured Rhodobacter sp. | reverse complement strand
AAGCCGGGCATCATCCGGGGCGTTGAGAGCAACGGGATGCTCTGTTCGGAGCGCGAGCTGATGATTTCGGAGGATCACGACGGCATCATCGACCTGCCTGCCGACGCGCCGTTGGGGGCGCGGTTCATTGACTATGCCGGGAAAAACGACCCGGTGATCGAAATCGCGATCACGCCCAACCGCCCGGATGCGCTGGGCGTGCGGGGGATTGCGCGCGATCTGGCGGCGCGCGGGCTGGGGGTGCTGAAGGATGCGCCAAAGGCGGAAATCAAGGGCGGTTTCAAAAGCCCGCTTGGCGTCACCATCGACGCGGACGTGATGGAAAAGGGCTGTCCGCTGTTTACGGGCCGTCTGATCCGGGGCGTCAGCAATGGCCCGTCGCCGGCGTGGTTGCAGGATCGGCTGAAAGCGATCGGTCTGCGCCCGATTTCGACGCTGGTCGACATCACCAATTTCTTCACTTACGACCGCAACCGCCCCTTGCACGTCTTTGACGCCGACAAGGTGAGCGGTGATCTGTGCGTCCATTTTGCGGCGGGTGGCGAGACGTTGATGGCGCTGGATGACAAGGAATACACGTTTCAGCCCGGCATGATGGCGATCAGCGATGCGGGTGGTGTTGAAAGCATCGCGGGCGTGATGGGCGGCCTGGATACCGGCTGCACGGGCGATACCACGAATGTTTTCGTCGAAAGCGCCTATTGGGATCCGGTGACCATCGCCGCGACCGGGCGGCGGCTGAAAGTGACCTCTGACGCGCGGTACCGGTTCGAGCGCGGCGTGGACCCGGCGTTCACGCCCGAGGGTCTCGATCTGGCGGTGGCGATGATTTTGGAGCTTTGCGGGGGCGAAGCCTCGGAAATGGTGGTCGCCGGCGCGGTGCCTGATCCATCGCGCAGCTACCCGCTGGATACGGACCGGGTAAGTTCGCTGGTCGGCATGGACATACCGGCGGAAACCCAGATTGCGACGCTGGAAAGCCTCGGCTTCACGGTCGACGGGCACGAGGTGACCCCACCAGGCTGGCGGCCGGACATCCAGGGTGCCGCCGATCTGGTCGAGGAAATTGCCCGCATCGCCTCGTTGACCGGCCTCGTCGGCAAGCCGCTGGCGCGGGAAAACGCGGGCGTGGCGCGGGCGATCCTGACACCGATGCAGCGGCGCGAGGCGATGGCGCGGCGCACCATCGCGGCGCTGGGATACAACGAATGCGTCACCTATTCCTTTGTCGAATCCTCGATGGCGGCGATGTTTGGCGGTGGCGGGGATGCGACCCGGCTTGCCAATCCGATCTCCAGCGAGATGAGCCATATGCGTCCCTCGTTGCTGCCGGGTCTGCTGGCGGCGGCTTCCCGCAATCAGGCGCGGGGCTTCATGGATCTTGCGCTGTTCGAAGTCGGCCCGGTCTTTCACGGCGGCGAACCGGAGGATCAGGAATTGCTGGTGACCGGCCTGCTGGTCGGTCACACGAACGACCGTGATGCCCATGGATCGCGCCGGGCGGTTGATCTGTACGATGCCAAGGCCGACGCCGAGGCCGTGCTGACCGCCATCGGTGCGCCGCAAAGGCTGATGGTCGGGCGCGGCGGGAATCCGTGGTGGCATCCGGGGCGCTCGGCAAAACTGTCGCTGGGACCCAAAAATGTTCTGGGCGCGTTCGGAGAACTGCACCCGAACGTTTTGAAGGCCGCCGGGATCAAAGGCGGAGCGGTGGCTTTCGCCATCCATCCGGCGAATGTCCCGTTCCCGAAATCGCGCACGACGACGCGCAAGGCGCTTGCAATCAGCGACCTACAGGCTGTCGAGCGCGACTTTGCCTTTGTCGTCGATCAAGAGGTCGAAGCGCTGGCGCTGTTGAACGCGGCAAAGGGTGCCGACAAGGCGCTGATCGCAGAGGCCAGTGTATTTGACCAATTCACCGGCAAGACCGCCGAGGCCCAACTGGGCGAGGGCAAGAAATCCATCGCGATTTCAGTGCGGTTGGAACCGCGTGAAGCGACGCTGACGGATGCCGAGATCGAAGGGGTTTCCGCAAAGATCGTCGCCAGTGTCGGCAAGGCCACCGGGGGCGTGCTGCGCGGCTGATCGCGGGACGCTCTGCCGGGAGTATTTTGACCAGGTAGAAACCGGGAGGCACGGAGTTGGATCGGGTTCAGACCGTCATTGCCGGGGCTGGAGTGATCGGGTTGGCGATTGCCCGGCATCTGGCGCGGCGCGGGCACGAAGTACTGGTGCTTGAAGCCGAGAACGCAATCGGACAGCACACCTCGTCCCGGAATTCCGGGGTCATCCATGCCGGCATCTATTACGAGCACGCCTCCGAACAGCAACGTCTGTGTCTGGAGGGCAAGGCGATGCTATATGATTACTGTGCGACCCGGCATGTGGGGTATGCGCGGTGCGGCAAGCTGACGGTCGCGCCATCGCGCGACCAGGTTGCCGCGTTGCAGGCCCTGACCGCGCACGGAATCGCGAATGGTGTGGATGATCTGGTGATGATTTCACCGGCAGAGCTTGCCGCGCGCGAGCCCGAAATCGCGGGCGCCGGCGCCATGTGGTCGCCGTCAAGCGGCATCGTGGACGCACCGGAACTGATGAATTCGCTGTTGGGCGAGGCGGAAAGCGCGGGCGCGATGCTGGCGCTGGCGGCACCTCTTTGCGGTGTTCGGTCGGTGCCGGACGGGTTGAGGTTGGAAATTGGCGATACGGGCGGCACCCGGATTGCCTGCACAAATCTGATAAACGCCGCCGGATTGGGGGCGTGGGATATCGCGCGCGGGGTCATTGGGCGGGATGCCGGGTCGGTCCCGGCCAGGAACTGGGCCAAGGGCAGTTATTTTGCGTTGACCGGCAAATCACCTTTCAGTGCCCTGATCTACCCGATGCCGCCGGCGGGCTCGTTGGGGGTTCATTCGGTGCCCGACCTCGGTGGCGGCACCCGTTTCGGACCGGACCTCGAGCACGTGGATCGTGTCGACTATGGTGTGGATGCGACAAAACTGCCGGAATTCGAGGCCGCGATCCGGCGTTTTTGGCCGGGATTGCCCGCAGATGCGCTGCGCCCGGACGGCGCCGGAATTCGCCCGCGCATCGGGGATGCCGGCGGCACGAAGCGCGCGTTTGTATTTCAGGGGCCAAAGACGCATGGTATTGCCGGGTTGTGGCAATTGTTCGGTTTTGAATCGCCCGGCCTGACGGCCTGTCTGGCAATCGCCCGGCATGTAGGCCGGTTGGTCGAAAATTGAAAAGGGAATCAAATGGACCTTGATGTGTATCTGTCCGGCGAAATCCACACCGACTGGCGACAGCAGATCATGGACGCCGCCGCCGGTCTGGCCGTCCGGTTCTCGGCACCGGTCACCGATCACGCAGCGTCGGATGATTGCGGTGTGGCCATAATGGGTGGCGAAGTCGAAAAGTTCTGGCACGACCACAAGGGCGCAAAACTGAACGCGGTCCGCACGCGCAAGGCCATACAGGACGCCGATATCGTCGTGGTGAGGTTCGGCGACAAATACCGGCAGTGGAACGCGGCCTTTGATGCGGGCTATGCGGCGGCGCTTGGAAAATCGCTGATCGTGATGCACGGTGCCGATCACCAGCACCCGCTGAAAGAAGTGGATGCGGCCGCGCTGGCGGTCTGCGAAACGCCGGATCAGGTGGCGCGGATGCTGCGCTATGTGCTTGAAGGAAAACTTTAGGCAAGGATGCCGGGGGGAACCATGCAATCCATTATCGAGCAGATTTCGCAATTCGGGCCTCTGGCGCTGAATGCGTTCAAGGCACTGGTCGTTCTGATCCTCGGCTGGATCAGCGCGGGCTTCATCAGCCGGACGATCCGCCGCCGGGTGCTGGCGTCACGGCATCTGGACGACACGGTGGGCAGCTTTGTTGCCGCCATCGTGCGATGGGTGGTTCTGATAATCGTGCTGGTGGCGATTTTGGGAATTTTCGGCATTCAGGCCGCCAGCCTCGTTGCCATTCTGGGGGCCGCAACGCTGGCGATCGGATTGGCGTTGCAGGGCACGCTCAGCGACGTGGCGGCCGGTTTTCTGCTGATCTTTTTCAGGCCGTACAAGTTGGGCGATTATGTCACGATCGGCGGGACTTCGGGCACGGCAGAGAATATCAACCTGTTCGTGACCGAACTGGTAACGCCTGACCGCATCAAGATCATCATTCCGAACGGGCAGGCCTGGGGGTCGGTGATCACCAATTATTCCGCCTATGACACCCGCCGGCTCGATCTGACGTTCGGCATCGACTACGGCGACAGCGCGGACAAGGCGATGAAGATCATCCTTGATGTGGCCGGTGCCGAGGCCCGCATTCACGATGATCCGGAACCCTGGGTGCGGGTCAGCAACCTTGGCGACAGCTCGGTCGACCTGTCGGCACGGCTTTGGTGCAATGCTTCGGATTACTGGGACCTGAAATTCGACATGATCAAGACCGTGAAAGAGGCGTTCGACAAAGGCGGCATCACCATCCCCTATCCGCATCAGGTCGAGATACGCAAAGAGGGATGACGGTGCGCATCAATCGCTAGGCCTTCAGCGCCAATGTCGGCGAGATCACGTCCATCCCCAGCGCCTTGCCGACCGCGAAATAGGTCAGCTTGCCCGCATGCGTATTGAGCCCGGCAAGCAGATGCGGGTCGTCCTCGCAGGCCTGCCGCCAGCCCTTGTCGGCCAGCGCCAGCATGAAGGGCATCGTCGCGTTGCCAAGCGCAATGGTCGAGGTGCGGGCGACCGCGCCCGGCATGTTGGCGACGCAGTAGTGGACAATGCCGTCAACCTCGAAGATCGGATCATCGTGCGTCGTGGCTTTGGAAGTTTCAAAACAACCGCCCTGATCGATGGCGACATCGACGATGGCAGCCCCCGGTTTCATGGTTGAAAGCTGCGCGCGGCTGACCAGTTTCGGGGCGGCCGCACCCGGGATCAGCACCGCGCCGATGACCATATCGGCGGTCGCGATCAGCGATGCGGTATTCCCGCGCGAGGCATAGGCGGTCTTGAACAACCCGCTGAACGCATCGTCCAGATACCGCATCCTTGGCATCGACATGTCCAGCACGGTCACATCCGCCCCCATGCCCGCAGCGACCCGCGCCGCATGGGTGCCGACAACACCGCCGCCGATCACGACAACCTTGCCGGGCACCACACCCGGAACGCCCCCCAACAGTACGCCGCGACCGCCATTGGCCTTTTGCAGGGTCCAGCTTCCGACCTGGGGCGCCAGTTTTCCCGCAACCTCGGACATCGG
The DNA here is from genome assembly GCA_964600965.1 of uncultured Rhodobacter sp. Taxonomy (GTDB): domain Bacteria; phylum Pseudomonadota; class Alphaproteobacteria; order Rhodobacterales; family Rhodobacteraceae; genus UBA5972. The sequence continues at coordinate 5,410 of CAZRLO010000093.1, read as the reverse complement.
TGCCAGCAGCGGCAGACCGCCCTGTGGGTCGGTGACGGTTTCATAAGCAATGGCGGTGACGCCGCTGGCCAGAAGATCCTCGGTCTGGGGGCGATCGGGCGCGAGATGCAGGTAAGTGAACAGGATCTGACCTTCGCGCAATTGCTTGCGTTCCTCGGGTTGCGGTTCCTTTACTTTGACGACCATTTCCGCGCGCGCAAAAATCTCGGCGGCGGTGTCCACGATTTCGGCCCCGGCCTGGGTATAGTCATCGTCGGTGAAACCCGCGCCTGTCCCGGCACTGGTCTGGATGATCACCTGATGGCCGCGACCGATCGCCTCGTGCGCGGCGACCGGGGTCATGCCGACGCGATATTCCTGATTTTTGATTTCTTTGGGGCAACCGATCAGCATGGGGATTCTCCGGAATATGTCGCTGGTTTTGGCCGGATATTGCGACAACATCCGGAGAATTGCTTTGCAAATACCGGTTTCAATTTCGGGGTTTCGTGATAGATCATGCGAATAAAATTGAATTCTCAGCAAGGATCGTGCGCGAAATGGAGATCGACCCGACAGATCGTCGAATACTGTCCGTGCTACAAAGACGCGGGCGCATGACCAATGCGGAATTGGCCGACACGATCAACCTGTCGCCGTCGGCCTGCCATCGCCGGGTGCAGCGGCTGGAAAAGACCCGCGTCATCACCGGCTATGTCGCGCTTTTGGACCCGCGCGAGGTCGACCGCCGTTCGACGGTGTTTGTCGAGATCACGCTGTCCGGGCAGGCGGACGAGGTGCTGGAGGCGTTTGAACGCGCCGTCGCACGGGTGCCCGATGTGCTGGAGTGCCACCTGATGGCGGGGACGGCGGATTACCTGCTGAAGGTCGTGGCGCGGGATACCGACGACTTTGCCCGCATCCACCGCCAGCACTTGGCGCGGCTGCCCGGAGTGGCACAGATTCACTCGTCCTTTGCGCTCAGAACGGTGTCCAACACGACGGCGCTACCCCTTTGACGGCACTCTGAAACCCGGTCCCGTCGCTCGAATTTCTCGCCGCTTGGCGGGCGACGGGCGAATTTGTCAGCGCTGTGCGACTGGCCGGCTGGCCGTCCGGTCGTCTGATCGGTTGGTGGTCTGGCCGGTTGCTGGTCTGGCCCGCTAGCCGTCCGGTCGTCTGGCCGTCGGGTCGTCTGGTTGCCTGGCCGGCCAGCCGTCTGGTCGTCTAGCCGGCTAGACGAACGGATATTATCATAACCAGTTGTTATTTTTTGATTATTTCAGGTAATCCAAGAATTACCAGCTTCAGAAAACTGAATGTCGTAACATGTTGAATCGGCGATTTCCGGTCAGCCCACGCGTGCCGGCTGGTCCGCACCCGGCGACTCGTCATTCACATCAGCCAAGCAGGAACTGCAACCCGTACAGCGTCACCATTCCGCCAAACACGGCACCCAGCACGCTCTGCCACCACATGCCGACCGCGAATGCCACCAGAGCCGCGCCCATACGTACCGGGTCGATCTGGCCGCCGGTGGCGTCCGGCCAGACGACCAGCGGCGCAATCAGCCCGGGCAACACCGCCACCGCCACAAACCGCAGATGCCGCAGCACCCAGTCCGGCAATTCACGCGCGCCGATGATGCCCAGAAACGAAAACCGGATCAGAAACGTGCCGATCCCCAAGATCACGATGACCAGCCACAGGGTTGTCTTGTCGGTGATCATGCGGCCCGCCTTTCAAGCCACATCTCGGTTTGCGCGCCCGCGACCATCGCCAATATCGCCGCGCCGATCAGCCCCAGATTATAGGGCACCCACACCAGAGCCAGCGCCGCGACAATGGAAACACATGCGGCAACGAAATATTGCGGGCGCCGCATCGCCGGGGCGGAAAGCGCGATGAAACAGATCGGTATCGCGAAATCGAGCGAAAATTCGGGTGGGATGGCACTACCGGCAACGGCGCCGATATAGGATGACAAATACCACATCGGCACCAAGGGGCTGCACGTCCCGAGAAAATAGCCGATCCGGGCGGGCATCGGCATATCGGGCCGAGCCTCGTATTTGCGGATCGAAACCGCAAACGACTGATCTACCATGAAATAGGCAAGCAGCAGGCGCATGCGCAGACTGGCCTTGCCCAGGTGGGGCACCATTGCGGCGGAATACATCGCCATCCGCAGATTGACCGCCAGCGCCGTCAGCAACACGATGAACACCGGCGCATGATCCAGCATCAGCGCGATCGCGGTAAATTGCGCGGCACCGGCAATGACCAGCACGGTCATCGTCATGGTTTCCAACAGGTCCAGCCCGGCCTCGGTCGCGACCACACCGAACAACAGGCCGAACGGAACCACCACCAGAATGAAAGGGCTGGCGTCCCGAATTCCGGTCAGATACGCGGATTTTGGGTTGGTGATATGCAACGAGAAACCCTAGATTAGGCCGAAGTTGATGCCTAGGCCGGAACGGATCGGGAAGTCTATTGCGAAATCGCGCCGACAGATCAGAATTTGTGATCCGCCCCAATCCGGGCGCTGATGGGTTGACGCGGCTGGTGTCCGGCAGGGATCACCTTGGCGAGGCGCAGCAGATTTCGGTGGTCGAGGAAAAACCATTGACGATTTTCCTGAACGGGCAGGAAATCGTCACGGCGATGACCATTGGTGACTACCCGGACTATCTGGCGCTGGGGTTTCTGAGAAATCAGCGGATGTTATCCGCTTCCGACACCATCAAGGGGGTCGATTTCGACGCCGAGCTTGCGACGGTCGTGGTGCGCACCGCCAATACGACAGATTATGAATCCAAGCTAAAGAAAAAGACCCGTACCAGCGGCTGCGCGGTTGGCACGGTTTTCGGCGACATGATGGAGGGGCTCGAAGGGCTGAAACTTCCTGCCGCCGAACTGCGTATATCCGCACTTTATTCGCTGGCGCATCAGATCAACACGACGCCCAGTCTCTATCTTGAAGCGGGGGCCATTCATGGCACGGTCCTGTGCCGACAGGATCAGCCGCTGGTGTATATGGAGGATGTCGGGCGTCACAACGCGGTGGACAAGATCGCGGGATGGATGATGTCCGAACGGGTGCCGGCTGACGACAAGATCCTCTATACCACCGGCCGCCTGACCTCGGAAATGGTGATCAAGACCGCACTGATGGGCATTCCGGTGCTCGCCTCGCGGTCGGGTTTCACGGCGTGGGGCGTGGAAATCGCCCGCGAGGTCGGCCTGACACTGATAGGTCGGCTGCGCGGGCAGCGCTTTGTCTGCCTCAGCGGCGAAGAGCGGTTGGTGCGCGATGCCGATCCCAAAAGTACCGTTCACGAGGACCCGCAATTCCGGCGCAAAGGGGCCGGGCGTGACTGAACCGCTTGGCATCATTCTGGCAGGTGGAAAATCGCGGCGCATGGGCGGTGGCGACAAGGCGTTGCTTGATCTGGGCGGGCGGCCGATCTTAGGTCATGTGATCAATCGGCTGCGCCCGCAGGTCAGCGCGATGGCGATCAATGCCAACGGCGATCCGGCACGGTTTGGCGAATTCGGCCTGCCGGTGATTGCGGATACCGTGCAGGGCTTTGCCGGACCGCTGGCGGGGGTGCTGGCGGGGCTCGACTGGGCGGCGCGCCGACAGGCGGAATTCATCGTGACCGCCGCCGCCGACACCCCGTTCTTCCCGCCAGATCTGACGATACGTCTGACGAAGGCGGCGCGGTCGGCGGAAGTGCCAATCGCCCTCGCCGCGATACCGGACGCACAGCACGGCACCGCGCTGCAACCGACCTTTGGATTGTGGTCCGTCGGTCTGCGCGAAGATTTGCGCGACGCGCTGGCCCTTGGCATTCGAAAAATTCTCGACTGGACCGACCGCCATTCAGCCGCCCGGGCGCTGTTTCCGCACAACGAACGCAACCCGTTTTTCAACGTAAACACGCAAACGGACCTTGAAGAGGCCGCTGGCATTCTTGCCGGAGACCCATCGTGAAGGTCTTCGGGATCGTCGGCTGGAAGAACAACGGCAAGACCGGCCTGATGGAACGCCTTGTCGGCGAAATCACCGCGCGGGGGCTTGCGGTTTCAACCATCAAACACGCCCATCATCGGTTTGATGTCGATCTCCGGGGCAAGGACAGCTATCGCCACCGCGAGGCCGGTGCGCACGAGGTTCTGCTGGCGTCACGCCATCGTTTCGCATTGATGCACGAGCTGCGGGATCAGGCAGAGCCGAACCTGGGGGATTTGCTGGCGCGCCTTGCGCCCGTCGATCTGGTGTTGATCGAGGGTTACAAACGCGATCATCACGCCAAGATCGAGGCCCACCGGACCGCCACGGGCCAACCGCTGATCGCCCGCGAGGATCCGACGGTCGTTGCCGTGGCCAGCGACATTGCAATCGATGACCTGGACCGGCCGGTATTCTCGCTGGACGATACCGATGCGATTGCCAGTTTCGTGCTGGCACAGACAGGGCTTGGATAAATGGTGCCAAAGGGTCTGAAAAATGATTGTTTCGCGTTGCCGCCCGGCGTGGACTGGACCCCGGTAGACACGGCGCTGGCACAGCTTGGCAACGGGATTTCCTGCGTCGTTTCAGGCGAAAACGCACCATTATCCGCCGCGACCGGGCGCGTTCTTGCGGCACCGGTCGTGGCGCTGCGGGCCAACCCGCCCACCGCGAATTCGGCGGTGGACGGTTATGGTTTCGCGGCGGAAAATCTGGCGAGCGGTACGCAGGATTTGCCACTGGTGCAGGGCCGGGCGGCGGCGGGGGCCCCGTTTGCCGGCAGAGTGCCCGGCGGCAGCGCCGTCCGCATTCTGACCGGCGCGAGCCTGCCCTCTGGCGTCGATACCGTGGTCCTGCAAGAGGATTGCCGCATCGAACGGGATCGAATCTCGTTCGGCGCAAAGCCGAAGGCCGGCGCCAATACCCGCAACGCGGGCGAGGATGTGTCCAGGGGTGAAACCCTGTTCCCAAGGGGCCACTGTCTGCAACCGCAGGACCTTGCGCTTCTGGCCGCGACCGGTCATGCCGATCTGCCGGTATTCCGGCGCCTCAGGGTTGGGGTCCTGTCAACGGGCGACGAGATTCGCCCGGCCGGGGCAGTCATCGGAACCGCCAATATCTTTGACGCCAACCGCCCGATGCTGCTGGCCATTCTGGCGCGCTGGAACATGGTACCGGTCGATCTGGGGATGGTGGGCGATGACCGCGCTGCAGTGCGCGACCGGTTGAACGAAGCGTCCGGAAATGTCGACGCAATCATGACATCGGGCGGGGCATCTGCGGGGGACGAGGACCATCTTTCCGCGATCATGCGCGCAGAAGGGCGGTTGGAAACCTGGCGGATTGCGGTCAAGCCCGGGCGACCGCTGGCGCTGGGTCTGTGGAATGGCGTGCCGGTCTTCGGCTTGCCGG
>CAZRLO010000092.1:0-10711 GCA_964600965.1 uncultured Rhodobacter sp. | reverse complement strand
AGGCAGACCGCATCGGCCGGCAGGGTTTGCGTGACCTCGTAGGCCTGCAATTGCGCCCAACCGGACATGCCCGGCCGATCGATGGCCGGCACCCGCAGGTCATCGGCCAGCGCCGCGCCAAGGGCAGCTTCGTAGCCTTGCGCAACCCGCAATTGGTCGAGCAGTTGATCCGCCGCCCCGTCTTCGCGGCTCAGCAGACGGCTCAACCCCTGCACTTCGGCCCCAAGCGCGTTGGCCTCGCCTTCGGCGCGGGACCGTTCGCCGCGGGCCTCGGCTTCGTCGCTCTGTTTCGCACTGCGCGCGGCCTCGGCCCCGACCAGCGCCTGCTCGGCGCGCCGGGCTTCGGTTTCGGCGGCTTCCAATGCGGTTCCCGCAGTGTCGAACCGCGCTTTCAGCGTGTGCAATCCGGTTTCGGATTCGCGTACGCGTTCCGTCGCCCTGCTGGCCTCGGCCTCGTTTCTGGCCAGGGTCGCCCGGCCATCGGCCAGCAGCCGTTGCGCCGATTGATGGCGGGCAGACAAGCGCGCGACATCCTCGGTCATCTGGCCCATCCGGGCTTCGGATTCGTTGAGCGAGGCACTTGCGGCACCGGCCGCATCGCTGGCCGCCTGAAGCCTTTCGTCATGGCCCTGCGCCGCTTTTTGGAGCGCTGATTTTTCCCATTCAAGCCGCTCGATGGTTTCTTCGGCATCGCGGTTCAGGCCGCTTTCCCGCGCCAGATCGTGCGCCAGTTGGTCGATCCGCGCTTCCAGCGACCCGATGGCGGCAACCGCGCGGGATTCCCGTTCAGACAGCGAATCGCTTTCGACCAGAAGGCGTTGCAGGACCGCGCCCGCAATCGCCTCTTCTTCGCGCAGCGGTGGAAGGGTTTCGTCGCATTCCGCCCGCTTCACGCCGGCCTTTGTTTCCGCAATCTGCGCCTCGGCGGTTTCACCGGTCAACCGGGTCAGTTCGGCCTGCGCCACCGCCGCGGCTAGATCGGCCTCGCGCCAGCGCCGGTACAGCAAAAGCCCTTCGGACTGGCGCAGTTCCTCGCCGATCTGCCGATAGCGCGCGGCCTGACGAGCCTGCCGCGCCAGCGCGTTGAGCTGGCTTTGCAATTGCTCCAGAACGTCCTCGATCCGGGTCAGATTCGACTCGGCGGCGTTCAGTTTCAGCTCGGCCTCGTGGCGGCGCTGGTAAAGGCCGGAGATCCCCGCCGCTTCCTCCAGAATGCGCCGCCGGGCCTTGGGTTTGGCGTTGATCAGTTCCGAAATCTGCCCCTGCCGGACCAGCGCCGGGGAATGCGCCCCGGTCGAGGCATCGGCGAACAGCATCTGAACGTCACGCGCGCGCACATCCCGGCCGTTGGTCTTGAAGGCGGAACCGACATCGCGGGTGATGCGGCGAATGATCTCCAGTTGCTGGCTGTCGTTGAACCCCGGAGGCGCCGTACGGTCCGAATTGTCCAGCAGCAGCGCCACCTCGGCAAAATTTCGGGCCGGTCGCGTGGCGGCACCGGCAAAGATCACATCATCCATGCCACCGCCCCGCATCGCGGTCGGACGGTTTTCGCCCATGACCCAGCGCAGCGCCTCCAGCAGGTTGGATTTCCCGCAGCCATTGGGCCCGACCACGCCCGTCAGACCATCAGCGATGATCAGATCGGTCGGATCGACGAAGCTTTTGAAGCCGGTCAGTCTGAGTTTCTGGAATTGCACCTAGTGACGCCCGCAACTGATTCCGTTCTTCGCGACAGAGTTTCGGGTCACACCGGTTCAAGTCAACCCAATTCCCCACGATGTGGCAGCTTTTCGCTGCTTTTCCACAAGATATTGCAACATGTAGCGGGGCGCTTGATCTGCTACGGCGATGGTATGGCTTTGGGTGAAACGATGGAATCCGCGCAAACTGCCTCAAATAATCGCCGATGCGTCGGAAATCTCCTTGACCGCCCCGTAAATTCTCAGCCAAATGGCGGCGCAAGGTTCCCCGTCATGACGCCAAGCGTCCGGGGATGAAATGGGAATGTGGACAGGGCCGACCAAATCTCGGGGCCCGAAGCCACAACCGCCCCCGCGACTGTATGCGGCGAGCGCCCGTCGAACCGCCACTGGGCCAATGGCCCGGGAAGGCCGACGAAGCGCTTCGACCCGCAAGTCAGGAGACCAGCCCGGCGCAAAAGGACAACGAAATCCGTCGGGTGTGACGGGAAAGGACTTATAGAATGGCAACCGCAATCAGAACTGCCACCGCCGCGAATACCGACCTGCTGACCATCGCTTTTGTCGCCTTGCTGGGCGCAGGCATGGTTTTCATCGCCGGTCACGCGCAATCCTCGACCCTGCATGACGCCGCACACGATGTGCGCCATGCGGCCGGTTTTCCCTGCCACTGAACCTGTGCTGAAAAAACTGGTTGTCAGCGCCCTGTTCGCTGGCGTTGCCGCGGGGCTGGTCGCCGCCCTGCTGCAATTTGCGTTTGTTCAGCCGATCCTGCTGGAGGCCGAACTTTATGAATCCGGTCAGGCCGTGCATTCCGGCAATGACGCGTCTGCCGAACACGATCACGCCGGTCACGACCATTCCGCAAGTACCGGCGCCGGCGGCGGTTGGGTCCGCAACAGTTTCAGCCTCGTGTTTTCGGTCTTCACCTATGTCGGTTACGCGTTGGTTCTGATGGCGGTTTTTGCTTTCACCGAAACCCGCGGCATCGCGATTGCGAAACGCAGCGGATGGCTCTGGGGGCTGGCGGGATTTGCGGCGGCGCAGTTTGCGCCTGCCTTGGGTCTTGCACCGGAATTGCCGGGAAACGCCGGCGCCGATCTTGTGGACCGACAGATCTGGTGGCTGGCCACGTTGCTGCTGACGGCGGTCGGATTGTGGTTGATCGCCTTTGGGAACAATCGCGGATTGTGGGCACTGGGCGCGGTGGCAGCGCTCGCACCGCACCTGATCGGTGCGCCGCAGCCAACCAGTTTCACGGGCCCCGCCCCGCCGGAACTTGCCGCGCTTTATGCGACGAGGGCGCTGGGCACGGGGCTCATTGCCTGGGTTGTTCTGGGCGTCGGGGCTGCCTATTTCTGGCAGCAGGAAAATTCTGCGGAAACCGCGTGAATGCAACAGCGCCAACGGGAAAGAACCGACCATGGCTGAAAAAATTCCGGCAACGATCGTCACCGGCTTTCTTGGGGCCGGCAAGACCACGCTGATCCGCCACATGCTGCAAAACGCCGATGGCCGGCGCATTGCGCTGATCATCAACGAATTCGGCGATCTTGGCGTCGACGGCGAAATCCTGAAGGGTTGTGGCGACGCCACATGCTCGGACGACGATATCGTGGAACTGTCGAACGGCTGCATCTGCTGCACCGTGGCCGAGGATTTCATTCCGACGATGCAAAACCTGCTGGGTCGTGATCAGAAACCCGATCACATCGTTATCGAAACCTCGGGGCTGGCCCTGCCACAGCCGCTGATCCGGGCGTTCAACTGGCCCGAAATCAGCACACGGGTCACCGTCGATGGTGTGGTGACGGTCGTGGACGGCAAGGCCGTCGCCGAAGGCAGGTTCGCCCATGATATCGACGCGCTTGATGCGCAGCGGAAACAGGATGAAAACCTCGACCATGAAACGCCTCTGTCCGAGCTGTTCGAGGACCAGATTGCCTGTGCCGACATGATTGTGGTCAACAAATCCGATCTGTTGCAGCGGGCCGAAGCCGACCGTCTGGTTGCAGGGTTGCGGGCCGAAAGCCGCGCCGGGGTGCAGGTGGTCCGGACTTCGATGGGGGCATTGCCGGGCGAGGTGGTGCTGGGCCGCAGGTCGGCCGCTGAATCTGATCTGGATGCACGGCACGAAGTGCATCACCACCATCACGCCGCCGGCGATGGCGGCCCGGAAGTGCATGACCACGACCATGACGAGTTTGAGAGCTTTGTCATCACCCGGCCGGAAATCGAGGACGCGAATGCATTCGCCGCCAGAATCGCCGATGTGGTCCGCCGTTACGACATATTGCGGCTAAAGGGGTTTGCCGCCGTCGCCGGCAAGCCCATGCGGCTGGCCATTCAGGCGGTCGGCCCACGGATCGACAGCTATTTCGACCGGCCCTTTGGTGGCAGTGAAGCCCGCGAGACCCGACTGGTCGTCATCGGCGAGGCCGGGCTTGACCGGGCGGCGATCGTGGCGGCGCTGGGCTAAACGTGATGGCAAAGGTCGAAATCCGGTACGGCGACCCCCGCAACGAGGGTCCGCGTGCATTGCTGGCGGCCAGCCACGCGCTGATGCAGGCGTCGTTCCCGGCGGAATCCAACCATTACCTGTCTTTGGATGAATTGTGCCTGCCCAATATCCGCTTTTTTGTGGCGCATCTGAACGGCGAGGCCGCCGGTTGCGCGGCGCTGGCGATCATGGCCGGGTATGGCGAGGTGAAATCAATGTTCGTCGATCCGGCGAAACGCGGGGCAAGGCTTGGCTCGCTGCTGCTGGACCGGATCGAGACCGAGGCGCGCGCCAACGCCCTGCCCCGTCTGCGGCTGGAAACCGGCAACACGCTGACCGCTTCGCATAAATTATACGCATCGCACGGGTTTGAATTGTGCGGTCCCTTTGGCGATTATCTGCCGGACCCGATCAGCCTTTTCATGGAAAAAGCGCTGTGAAACGCTGCCGCTGATGCACCTGCTAGCCGCACAACCGGGCGCAATAGACGACGGAACCGAACCCGTCGATCCGGGGCAGTCCCCGGCCGATCTGGTTTTCATTTCGGCGGCGGACACCGAACTTGCCGCGCTTTCCGAAGCCCGCGCCGAACTGGATACCCCGGCACCGTCGCTGCGGCTGATGAACATGGCCCATCTACAGCATCCGATGTCGGTCGATCTGCATATTGAAAACTGCGCCCGCCGATCTGGGCTGGTCATCGCACGGGTGCTGGGGGGGACCGGATACTGGAAATACGGGCTGGAGCGCTATGCGATCGAGCTCGGGCAAGCCGGCATCCCCTTTGCCGCGTTGCCGGGTGACGACAAACCAGACGAGGCACTGTTCCGCCTCTCCACGATCTCGCGCCGGGATTGGGAGGCGCTGTGGTCCTATATGGTCGAAGGCGGGCCCGAAAACGCGGGCAACTTCCTGCGCTATGGCAAGGCGATGCTGGATGGTTGCGGGAAACCGCCAACAGCACGGCCACTGCTGCGCGCGGGCGTATATTGGCCCGGCACCGGGATTTCCGATCTTGACGCGATCCGCGCGAACTGGACCACCGGTGCCGCGGTGGTGCCGCTGATCTTCTATCGCGCGCTCTTGCAGGGGGCGGGTTTGCACCCGGTCAACCGGCTGGTGAAATCGCTGCTGAAACGCGGACTCAATCCCATGCCGGTATTTGTCGCGTCGCTGAAAGACCCGGTATCCGTCGCAACGCTTGCGCGGTTGTTCGAGGCGGCCCCGCCTTCGGTGATCCTGAATGCCACCAGTTTCGCGGTCGGCTCGCCGCATCAGGGCGAAAACGGTGCGGTCAACCCGCTGGCGATGAAAGCGGCGAATGCGGCAACCGTTCTTCAGGTCGTGCTTTCCGGGAGTTCCGAAACCGCGTGGGAATCCAGCGCCGCCGGCCTGCCTGCCCGCGATATCGCGATGAACGTCGCCCTGCCCGAGGTTGACGGGCGCGTTCTGAGCCGGGCGGTTTCCTTCAAGGCCGAGGCGTTTTTTGACGACGCCACCCAATGCCCGATCGCCGCCTACCGCGCCCGGGGCGACCGCGTCGAATTCGTCGCCGATCTTGCCGCCAACTGGTGCCGTCTGCGCGAAACGGCGGCCCCGGACCGCCGGATCGCGCTGGTTTTGGCCAATTACCCGAACAAGGACGGTCGGCTGGCGAACGGCGTCGGTCTGGATACGCCGGCATCGATTGTGCATGGATTGAACCTGCTCGCCAAGGCCGGTTACCGGGTGACCGACCTTCCGCCCGACAGCGACGCGCTCATGCGGTCGATCCTGTCCGGCCCGACCAACTGGCTGACGGATCGCGCCGCCAGAACGGGCGGTCAGCACCTGAGCCTGGCGGATTATCACGCCGGCTATGATCAGCTTGCGTGGCCCGTCCGCCAGAAAATCGAACAACGCTGGGGCGACCCAGTGCAGGACCCCTTCTTTGTGGCACAAATATCCTCGCCCAAGGCAAAGGCCGAAGGGCGCTTCGCGCTGTCGATCCTTCAATACGGCAACATCGTGGTCGGCATTCAACCGGCGCGCGGCTACAATATCGATCCCAAGGACAGCTACCATTCACCCGATCTGGTTCCGCCGCACCATTACCTGGCCTTCTATTTCTGGCTGCGGCGGCAATTCGGGACGCAGGCAATCGTTCATATGGGCAAGCACGGAAATCTGGAATGGTTGCCCGGCAAGTCGGTGGCCCTTGGTCAGGCATGTTTCCCCGAGGTGGTCCTTGGTCCCACACCGCACATATATCCTTTCATCGTCAACGACCCCGGCGAGGGCACCCAGGCCAAGCGCCGCGCGCAGGCAGTGATCATCGACCATCTGACCCCGCCCCTGACCCGCGCCGAAAGCTACGGCCCGCTGCGCGACCTCGAGGCGCTGGTCGATGAATACTACGATGCGTCGGGTCTGGATCCGCGCCGCATCGAACATTTGCGCCGCGAGATTCTGGCCCTGACCTCGTCCACGGGTATCGCCGAAGATGTCGGAATGCAGGGCAACGACGAAACGTCGGACCTCGCCAAACTTGATGCATGGCTGTGTGATCTGAAAGAGGCCCAGATTCGCGACGGGCTGCACATATTCGGGCAGTCACCCGAGGGCAGGCTGGAACGCGACCTCGTACAGGCTCTGACCCGCATTCCCCGTGGCGATGGACGCGGGGCCGATGCGTCCCTTCCCCGCGCATTGGCCCGCGATCTGGAACTGGATTTCGACCCGCTGGATTGCGACATGGCCGCGCCTTGGCCGGGGCCCAGACCGGCGGCGCTTGTGTCCGTCAGCGATGATCGCTGGCGCTCGCACGGCGATACCGTCGAACGGCTCGAATTGCTGGCCGCGGCGCTGATCGGCGGGCAAAAAGCCGAGGACTGGCCGCAGACCAATGCCGTTCTGGGCGGGATCACCGCCGATGTCCGCCCCCGCGTCCGGCGCTGTGGTCCAAACGAGGACGCGAACTTCCTGACCGCACTTGCCGGCGCATTTGTCCCCCCCGCGCCTTCGGGCGCGCCGACGCGCGGGCGGCTGGACGTGTTGCCAACCGGTCGGAATTTCTTTTCGGTGGACAGTCGCGCCATTCCGACACCGACGGCGTGGAAACTGGGCTGGAAGTCGGCGAACCTTTTGATCGAAAAGCATCTTCAGGACCAGGGCGATTGGCCACGCGCCATGTTGCTTACCGCATGGGGTACGGCAAACATGCGCACCGGCGGCGACGACATCGCGCAGGCATTGGCACTGATGGGCGTGAAACCGCAATGGGACAGCGCCAATCGGCGCGTTACGGGGTTCGAAATCCTGCCAATTTCGACCCTGGATCGGCCGCGCGTCGATGTCACGCTGCGCATTTCGGGGTTCTTTCGCGACGCCTTTCCGCAGCAGATCGATCTGGTGGACAGCGCGGCGCGCGCGGTGATGGCGCTGGACGAACCCGCCGACATGAACCCGGCCGCCGCGCGGGCCAGAACCGAAGGCGCAGACGGCCAGCACCGGGTTTTCGGTTCCAAACCCGGCGCTTATGGCGCGGGATTGCAGGCCTTGATCGACGAACGCTTATGGACAAACAAAGCCGATTTCGCCGATGCATATCTGGAATGGGGAAGCTATGCCTATGGCGGCAAATCCGAAGGGATCGCGGCGCGAGAGTCGCTGGAAACCCGGCTTGGTCAGGTCGAGGCGGTGGTGCAAAACCAGGACAACCGCGAGCACGACCTGCTGGACAGCGACGATTACTACCAGTTCGAAGGCGGCGCCGCGGCGGCGGTCAGCACCCTGCAGGGGCGGGACCGTCCGGTCTATCACAACGACCATTCCCGCCCCGAGCGGCCCCTGATCCGCACGCTGGACGATGAAATCGGTCGCGTGGTCCGATCCCGCGTCGTCAACCCCAAATGGATCGATGGTGTCAAACGCCACGGCTATAAAGGGGCGTTCGAGATTGCCGCGACGGTGGATTACCTGTTCGCCTTTGCCGCCACCACCGGCGCCGTCAAGAACCACCATTTCGATCTGGTGCACGCGGCGTTTCTGGAAGACGACGACACGCGACAGTTCATCGAGGACAACAACGCCCCGGCCCTCAAAGAAATCGCGGAACGTCTGGCCGAGGCGATCGAGCGCGGATTGTGGGTGCCGAAATCCAACTCGGCCCGGGCGCGGCTCGACTCCATCACCGGATAGCGCCATGATGTGAACGCCGGGCGCGTGTTTGCCCGTGCCGTTGCTTTGGGTTTGCAGTGAGGGACCGCGTAACATGAAAATTTCGTCCGGTACCACATTCAGGTTGCTTCTTGTCGGCTTGCTGACAGGAGCCTTCGGTTTCATCGCCCCGGTCGCGATACACGCGCCCTCGGCATTTGTGCTGGCAGATGGCGCTCCCGATACCCATCTTTCCGCGCCCAAGAAAAAACCGGCGCGAAAGGTCAACAAGTTCACGCAATCCGCGTTTCGCGACCTGTCGAAATATCGATTGAATCAACTGTTTCTTGGCGTGATCGACAAGCGTACCGAAGAAATCAAGATCACGGGTTTTTCCCGCAGCTTCAGCGCGCAGCTACTGTACGCGGCGCAGGACAACCGGCGGTTGGTGAAAAAGTGGATCCGCGATCTCGGAAAGCTCCAAAAACACAAGAAACGGGCGAAATACATCGCCGACGAACGCAAGAAGAACCGCAAATTTATCAAATTGCTGAAAGATTCCATTTTTCGGCTGGAACAGAAATCCCGGAAAGACAAATCAGGCGGATTGAAACAGGCGATCAAGGAAGAAAAGGTTCGGCTTGCCATCGCGAAGTCCGCGCGAGACCTGCTGTCTGCATGGGCATTGCAGCCCATGCAGGGCACAAAATAGACAATAATCCGCGGCGTCCGCCCGGGAAAGACGCGGGCGACTTATCGCTCGCTCCAATTGCCGCCGATTGTGCTATAGGCCAGGTCTTTGACCCTCAATCGCAGGAAGATGCCGTCGCGCATGTTGCGAAACGACGGATCGCCGACGCGAAACAGCGGCGCGTCGGGACCCGATCGCGCCCGGATCAGCGCATTGACCGCATCCGTGCCCCGCCTGATCCGGTCTTCCAGTACGCGGTTCATGATCGGGTCGATTTCCTCGCGCGAGATGCGGTTGATCTCGCGGGTAACTTCCTGCGATGCCCTGTCATAGGCCACCGTGGCTTGGTTGATTGCGGACGATAAAAGATTGCGCCCTTCCGGGCCGGTCGTGGTCGAGACCAGCGCCAGAATATCCCGCCGGTTCTGCTGCGCACTTGCGGCCAGATCATCGCGGATTGCCAACAGGTCGCGAATTTGGTCAAACCCCGCGAATACGCCCTGCAGGTCGCGGCGGTTCTCGTTGGTCATGTCGCCGGCTTCCAGCGCAAGCTCGGTTTGTTTCAGGGTCATTTCCTCGGCGAGACGGCGATATTCCGCGTACCATTCCTCGCTTTCGTTCTGGTTTTCCAAATGTTCGGCCATCTCGGTTCTGAGACGCCGCAGATCTATCTCGATCAGGCCCTGCGGGCGCAACGCGGCGTTCGGGGTTTCGGATATGCCAAAATCCAGTATTTCGTCCGCGACCACGAAACCCGGCGCGACCGGTCCCGATTCCGACTTCAGCGGGGTTTCCTTGTGTTCGGAAACACCTGCGTGAACGATCGCGATTTGGCGGTTCAGGGCGTCGTTCATGCGTCGCAGGCGATCATGGCGCTTATAGTTGCGCGGCTTTTTGGCCCAGTTTTCCAGCATCAGTTCACCCACGCGGCTTTGTAATTCGCGCAACAGGCGCAGATTCTCGGCCGAGAATTGCTGGGCCGGACGCGGTGTCGTGCCCTCGCCGATCAGGGCCTCGAAATCATCATACGCGGATTGGTATCTTGGCGGTTCGGTAATCTTGGTCTGTGCGGAAATTGGTAATGGCCCGACGACGGCGAGCAGCCCAACCAGCAAAATTGCCTTGCCAAAATACACCATTCGCATGTCTGAACCCCCCGGTTTCGGCGCATGTCGCCGGATGCACCTGCCAACAAGGTTACCACAATTTCTCGGTTCCAAGTAGCGATTTTGGCGCCGCGACAGGATCATGGCGAACACGACCGGTCACACGGGCCCGATCAACGTGCATATCGGCAAGGGCAAGGCAATGTCCCCGGCCGGATTTGGCATGATCTTCCGCTGCATCGCGCACGAAATGTCATGCGTAACCGGACCATTCGACCAGTGCCCCAGGCGTATCACTTTCCCGGCACGTCCACTTGCAGCGGCGCGTGTTGGTTCTATGTTCGACTGACGCCGCGCAAAGAGGCCGCCATGAACATCATCGACGAGGTAACCCTGATCCACTGGCAACGCAGCAAGAAAGCGTTCGTGTTGGTTGACACCCTGCCGCCAACGGCGTTTGCCAAGGAACATCTGCCCGGTGCCATCAACATCATGTCAGATGACATCCTGCCCCGCGCCCCGGAATTGTTGCCCGACAAACAGCAAACCATCGTGGTTTACTGCGCCAGCGTGA
>CAZRLO010000091.1:0-11084 GCA_964600965.1 uncultured Rhodobacter sp. | reverse complement strand
TCCGGTGCAACAGGCCTTGATGGACAAGACCGATCAGGTCTCCGACGCGCCAAAGGCCAAACGACACCCATCCCGGCAAGGGCGGATGATCGTAATAACCCGGCACCAGATCATGGCCCCAGGCAATAAAATATGCCTCGTCGCTGACGATAGGCAGGCCGAATTGAAACGACAGGCTGACCAGCAGGATCAGCAGTAGAAACCAGCGGGTCTGGTAGATCGAGGAAACCGCTAAAACCACAGGGTCAGATCCCACGCTTGGGGTGATCGCGCCAGAACGGCTGGTCGGGGCGGCGAGATTCGAACTCACGACCCCTTGTACCCAAAACAAGTGCGCTACCAGACTGCGCCACGCCCCGAACCATGGGGCGCGGTCTACAGGGCCACCACAGGCATGGAAAGCGTTAATTCGCTGCCAGAAGGGCAGGATTGCCGGGCAACATGGGGCACACGCCGCCGTCGCCGTGGCGGACGCGATGTGGGCCGGCGCGCGGTTTCCGATTTTGGGGACGCAAATCGCACCCTTGTCCTTGCGTGATTGAAATATTTTAGTCACGCAAGGCCCGAAGCAAATTCCGGGTCACACGGCAAGGGATCCGAGGCGGTTTCCGGAGGCGGTTCTCGCCGACCCGACCGGACAATTTTTACATGCGTGAGAGGGGGGCACCGGGTCATGGCAATCGGATCCCCATCCGTTGTTCTTGCCGGATTGGGTGCGTGCGGGTGTTTTTTGGTTCATTTTCCGTCTCTTGAAGGATGATCCGGACCTGGAGACCGCCATGGTCCATGTGACAATCGTGAAGTTTCACGGCACCGGACAGGGCTCGACAGCACTTGTGGTGAAACGGAGGGATTTGCGCCGGGCTGTCGGCGTGTCAACAGGCGGCTGACCACGAAGACACTGGCACCTGCCAACACGCCGGCGATCCGGTGCGGTTCGCGCCACGCCGGGCGATCGCCGCGACGTCATCGGGGCTGGCCGCTGATCCGAAGGCTTGCATTGGGTTGCCCCGCGACGTTTCTGATTTTGCAAACTTCGGCTTCCCGGAGATGGATCGAATGAAAAACCCGTTGAAAGCGCGCTGCTAGCCGCCGCAGATTGCCTGAAGGCCGACCCAGCTTGCGTCGCTCAGAACCGGTGGATAGGTCTTGTTGCGGAACGGGTCGGCCTCGATCAGGCCAAGCGTCGTTTCCCCCGTTATATCGATCGAATATGCTAGCGCGCTGCTGGATATCCGGGCCTTCGCGAAGGCCGACAGTATGACGGCGTCACTTGGCAGCGGATTTGGGCGCACCAGCAGATGGTTTGCGTAGCGCGCCAGGGTCGCTGCCTTCATTTCGCCCGTGGTCAGCAGCCGGAAACTCGCGACCACGCCGGCCTCGTGCAACAGGACCGCCAGCGGGTCCCGGGTCTGCGCGCGGATCTGTTCCAGCAGAACGTATCCGGCGGCGATTTCCGGGGCCTCGAAATCTTCGACCAGATTTCGGTTCAGCAGGATGAACCCCCCCGGCAAGTGCGTTGAATCGGCGATCCCGTCGCCCAGCACTAGGATTTTCGCATTGCCCCCGCCCAGCAGCCGCGCCTTGAGCCGCCCCAGCGCCCGGTCGCCCGCCGCCGTCGAACAGGCGGCCCCGGTCAGACGGTTGATCTGATCCAGCAATTGCCGCCCGATTTCATGCCGCGTTTCAAAGGGCACCACCCGGACGGTATGACGCTCCAGCGCACCCGGCAACCAGAACACGCCAAGCGCCGCGATCACGGCCGTCAGCGCCAGAAACACCGCAAGGCGCAATCGGCCGGGATGCGGGCGGCGGCGATCGATCACGGTCCGGACCTTTTCGACGGCAGCAACCATCGTGGGGTCGCTGATTTCCAGCGTCTCGTTCGCGTCGGAATTCGGGGAATACAGTGCCGGCATATCGCCGGGGTTCAACCGCACGACCGCAGGCAGCGACCAGTGCGAGATCGGTGCGTCGAGCCGGTCGCGGATCACCAGCGAGGTATCGCCAAAGCTCACGAATACCTCGCGCCGCTGGGTGGCCAGCGATTCGCGCCACAAACCGGCGGATTCGAGTTTTTCGTATTTGTGCAGCGCTGTCATTCTGCCCGGTGCCGCTGAAGTGTCCGCGCAGTTTAGGGCATCGCGCGATCAATCTGAACCACTGAATTCTGGTCGGGACGTTGTGTAAACCAGGCCGGGCCTGACTTGGGTGGAATTGCGGCGGTCGGGTGGGTGTCGAACGACCTGAAACCAAAGTGACTAAAATATTTTAGTCACTTTAGTACGGGCAAGATTAAATACCAAATAACAACAAGATACCGCCGCTTCAACGCGGTCGCATCGTTACCGTTTTCATGCAGGAAATGCGCGGCCGTTGCCAGAAAAACCCGATGGCAGTCAATAACCGGGCAAATCTCAGCCCCGACCCGGCAGCGCGCGGGTTCAGTCCTCGGTGTGGGTCAGTTTGGGTACGTCCTTGGCCCCGACCGAGCCGCGCCCGCTGAGCGACGGGTTTTCCATGAAAAACCGGTGGCAACTGAACAGCTTTTCGCCGGCAGCACCGCGGTGGCGCTGAAAACGGCCGTCCGGCGCAAGCACCCAGCTTTGCGCCTGATCGGCCAGATTGGCGGCCATGATCTGGCTCATGACCTGGGCGTGCACGGTCTTGTTGGTGATCTCGACCAGGGTTTCGACCCGGCGGCTCAGATTGCGGCCCATCCAGTCGGCCGACGACATATAGACCCGCGCCTTGCGGTGCGGCAGGCCGTGCCCGGCGCCGAAACAGACGATGCGGGAATGTTCCAGAAACCTGCCGACGACGGATTTGACGCGGATGTTTTCCGACAATCCGGCCACCCCGGGCCGAAGCCCGCAAATGCCGCGCACTACCAGACTGATTTTCACGCCCTCGCCCGAGGCGCGGTACAGGGCGTCAATCACGTCGGCTTCGATCAACGCGTTCATCTTGACCCAGATTTCCCCGCGTTTGCCGTTGCGGGCATGGCCGATCTCGGCCTCGATCCCGGCAAGCAGCGCCGTCTTCAGACCGTCCGGTGAAATCACCAGATTCTCCAGATGATCAGGCTTTGCGTAGCCCGAGACGTAGTTGAAGACCTTGGTCGCGTCCCGCCCCAACGCCGCGTCACGGGTGAAAAGCGACAGGTCGGTATAGATGCGCGCGGTGATCTGATGATAATTGCCGGTGCCAAAATGCGTATAGGTGGCCAGTTTTCCGCCCTCGCGCCGCACGACGGTCGATATCTTGGCGTGGGTTTTCCAGTCCAGAAATCCATAAACGACATGCGCGCCCGCGCGTTCCAGACGGCGCGACTGGCGGATGTTGGCGGCCTCGTCGAACCGGGCTTTCAGTTCTACAAGCGCTGTCACCGATTTCCCCCCCTCGGCTGCCTCGCAAAGTGCAGCGACGACCGGGCTTTCGTTGCTGGTTCGGTAGAGCGTCTGCTTGATCGCCAGAACATCGGGATCGACCGCGGCCTGTTTCAGAAACCGGATCACCATGTCGAAGGTTTCATAGGGGTGATGCAGCAACATGTCCTTTTGCCGGATGGCCGCGAAGATGTCGCCCTCGTGGTCCTGCACCCGTTCCGGCACGCGCGGTGCGAATTTCGGCCACAGCATGTCGTCACGCCCCGGCAGCACCAGTTCACCCAGGCCGGAAATCCCGATCATTCCGCCCATCTCGATCACTTCTTCGTCCGCGACATGCAGCGAATCGGTCACCAGTTTCTTCAGGCCCTTGGGGGCCCCGGTCGAAAACGACAGGCGGATCACCTCGCCGCGTCGACGGCGTTTCAGCGCGGTTTCGAATTCGCGCACCAGATCCTCGGCCTCTTCCTCGACCTCCAGATCGCTGTCGCGCAATACCCGGAACGAGCAACTGCCACGGATGCCATACCCCGGGAACAGCGCGCCGATATTGTCCAGCAGCAATTCTTCGAGCGGCAGCAGCCGGGTTCGCCCGGCCTCGACATCCGGCAGCGGCACGAACCGGTCGATCTGATGCGGAATCGGCAACAGCGACAGCAGTTTCCGGCCATCCTTTTTGCGCTCAAGTTCCAGCGCCAGCGACAGACCTTCGTTGGGAATGAACGGAAACGGGTGCGCTGGATCGATGGCAAGCGGGCTCAGAACCGGGAAAACGGCATCCAGAAATACCCGGTTCAACGCCTTGCGATCGGCGTCATTAAGATCGGCCCGCGCCAACAGGCTGATCCCGTGCGTCTCCATCTCGCGCCGCAGACCGACCCAACATTCCTGCTGACGCAACATCAGCGCGCGGGCGTCGGCATCGATCAGTTTCAACTGCTCGCCCGGGCTCAACCCGTCCGCCGCAGGGCGCGTGACGCCGCCGCGCTTCAACTCGCGCAGCCCCGCGACCCGGACGGTATAGAATTCATCCAGATTGGTGGCCGAGATCGACAGGAAGCGGACCCGCTCCAACAGCGGCACCTCGACGTTCTCGGCCTCCTCCAGGACCCGCCAGTTGAAGGAAAGCCAGGAAAGTTCGCGGTTGAAATAACGCTCCGGGCCGCCGGCGTCGAAATCGGCCAGCGTCTGCGCAGCCGCAAACGGCGCGTGCAGGAAATCGGCATCGGTCATGATTGATGTCATTTATTTCGGGTTTTCAAGTGATTATGCCAGAAACCCGCCCGGATTGTCCAGAACTTCGCGGGCCAGTGCACGGGTGATTTTGCGCTTTTGGGCCAAAGATTTGCGGTCCAACGCGACCACGACCCTGCCAACGGCAGCGGTCGAGCGTTCGATCCGGGTCAGAAGATAGGCAACAAGCTCTGGTGACACCTCGATCTGCCGGTCGCCAAATTGCTTGACCAGCATCGCGCCAAGCAGCGCATCATCCGGCGCCGCCAGCGAGATCAGGCGCGCGCCCTCAAGGCGGCTTTGCAGATCGGCAAGCCTGAATCGAAGCCGCGCCGGCGGGGCCTTCGCGCTCAGCAGCAATTTCGCGCCGGCCGCATCGCCCAGATTGAGCAGGTGAAACAGCGCCGTCTCGGCCATGCGGGACCCGGCGATGCGGTCCACGTCTTCCAGCACCAGAAACCCGCATTCCGGCAATTGCGGCAGCTTGTCCGCGCTCAGATCGCGTGCTGCCACGAAACCGGCGCCCGTTGCCGCCTGCCAGACCCGCGCCAGATGGGTCTTGCCGCTGCCCGCGCTGCCCGCCAGAACCACCCGCCCCTGCGGCCAGCTTTGCCAGTCGTCCAGCGCCCGTACCGCCAGCGCGTTGGAAGGGGCCACCAGAAAATCGCTGCGCCCAAAGGCCGGGCGCACAGGCAGATCGAACGCCAGTTGCTCGGCCAAGGTTCAGCCCTGCCCCTTGCCTTCAACGCCGAGATACAACCGGCCCGCAAGGTATTGCCGCACCCCGAACCGCGAGAATACCCCGATCGTCGCCGCCAGCGGCACCGCCACCAGAAGACCGACAAAGCCGAACAGCGTCCCAAAAACCGAAAGCGCAAACATCAGCCATACCGGGTGCAACCCGACCGATCCGCCCACCAGCTTCGGGGTCAGCACGTTGCCCTCGACCATTTGGCCGGCCACGAAAATCGCGGCGACAACCCCGATCCACCAGGGTTCGGACCAGAACTGGAACAGCGCAAGGCCGATCGCCAGCGCCCCGCCGACGACCGCGCCAATATAGGGTATGAACGAAATCACGCCCGCGATCAGGCCGACCACCAGCCCGAATTGCAGGCCCACCAGCGCCAGCGCCAGTGCGTAATAGGATCCCAGCAAGGCGCTGACCGTCAGTTGCCCGCGCACGAAACCGGCCAACACACGGTCGACCTCGCGCCCCAGTTCGCGCAGGGTTTCGGTGTGATCCAGCGGCAGCCAGCCATCGATCACCGCGATCATCCGGTCCCAGTCCAGCAACATATAGAACGCCACCACCGGCACGACGACGATGAAAATCAGCACGTCGATCAGCGTGAAAGCCGACGTGATCAGCGTGTTCGCCAGATCACCGCTGCGCGCGCGCAGGCTTTCCCCGATGGCGTTCAGCGTCTGGCGCACGCCTGAATCGGGCTCCATCAGCGCGGGGATGCGTTCCTGCAGCACCGTCTGGATCGCCTCGGAATAGGTCGGCGCCTGGGCGATCAGCGCGGCAAGCTGGTTGATGAAAATCGGCATCAGGACCAGAACCAGCGCAACCAGAACAAACCCCGCCCCGACCGTGATGGTGACCGTCGCCAGCACGCGCGTGCAGCCGACCCGCTCTAGCCGGTCGGCGACCGGGTCGAGGAAATAGGCGATCGCGGCACCCGCGACAAAGGGCATGATCACGTTGCCCAGCGACCACATGATCAGCGCCAGAACCGCAATGCCGACCCCCCACCAACGCACCTGTTCGCGGATAGAAAGGGACATGAACAACGCTCCGTAATGGCCGGCGGCGATTTTGGCGCAGCGCCGGGGGCGATGCAAGCCCAACTGGCCGCCCCCATGGCTTGCATGTCGCCCCGAACCCGCCCAAGATCGGGCCTGAACAGCGGGGGCAAAACGATGCCGGACACCGAAACACAGGCCGAAATTCGACTGCCAAGCGTCGATATGCACGCCGAACTGGCGTTTTTCGGCCAAAGACTGGGCTTTCGGCTGGACACGATCTTTCCGGCGGATGATCCGTCGGTGGCGGTGATCTCGGGCCACGGGTTGCGCCTGCGCCTGGAGCGCGGCGCCACCGAATCCCCCGGCACCCTGCGCATTCTGACCCGCGATCCCGACGCATTCGCCAGTGGTCAGCGCGTGCTGACGGCCCCCAACGGCACCCGGATCGAAATCGCCGCCCTGAAATCGCCGCTGATCCAGCCGACGACCGCGCATGAATTCGTCGTCCGCCGTCTGCGCGACGAGGCCCCCTGGGTCATCGGGCGCGCGGGCATGCATTACCGCGACCTGATCCCGTCGCGTCTGGGCGGGTCGATCATCGCCAGCCATATCCGGATTCCCGATGGCGGCCCGGTGCCCGACATGGTGCATTTTCATGCGGTCGGGTTTCAGTTGATCTTCTGCTATCGGGGCTGGGTCGACATTCTGTACGAGGATCAGGGCGACATGCTGCGCCTGCATGCGGGCGATTGTGTCACCCAGCCCCCCGAAATCCGGCACCGGGTCTGCCACGCCTCGTCGGATATCGAGGTGATCGAGATCGGCGTTCCGGCCGAGCACGTGACCACCATCGACCATGATTTCACCCTGCCCAACGGCACGGGCGATCCGGCGCGGGAATGGCAGGGGCAGACTTTTGTCCACCATGTCAAGGACAGGGCGCAATGGCAGCCCTTCCGCATCCCCGGTTTCACCTGCCGCGATACCGGCATCGCCCGCGGCACCGGGGGTGTTGCCGGCATTCAGGTGGCGCGGTTCGAAGGCGGCGTGCCGCCCGCCGCGCGCCACGACAGCGACATTCATTTCACCTTCGTGATGGCCGGGTCGCTGACCCTGAGGGCGCAGGGTCAGACGCCGCGCAACTTGCAAAGCGGCGACAGTTTCGTCACGCCGCCGGGTCTTGCGGTCACCTATGCCGACGCCACCCCCGATCTGGAATTGCTCGAAGCCGCCCTGCCCGGCGACTTCGCGACCGAATTGTTGTGAACCGCGCCGGTCCAATGAGTGCAAATATCCGCGCCGCAGACCCCGCCCGGCGGCGCGCCCGCCCGCAAGTCCACCGCGCATCAGGAGCCGACCATGCCAAATCTCGCCAATCGACCCTGGGTCCCACCGGCCTGCGAGGCTTTGATCCACGAAATCGCGACCGAAACCGCGGCCCGTGACAGCGCCCGGATCGCGCGGGACATCGCGGCCCTTGCCCGACAGAACCAGACCATTCACGAACGCGATTGCCTGAACCTGAACCCGGCCACCAACGCGATGAACCCGCGTGCCGAGGCGCTGCTGGCGGCGGGTCTCGGCTCGCGCCCGTCATTGGGTTATCCGGGCGACAAATACGAAATGGGGCTCGAAGCCGTCGAGCGGATCGAGGTCATCGCGGCCGAGCTCTGCGCCGAGATATTTCAGGCAAGATACGCCGAAATCCGCGTGCCCTCGGGCGCCATCGGCAATCTTTATGCCTTCATGGCCACCTGCAAACCCGGCGATCCCATCATCGTGCCCCCCGCCGAAATCGGTGGTCACGTCACCCATCACGCGGGCGGCGCGGCGGGCCTTTACGGGTTGAACATCCACCCGGCCCCGGTCGATGCCACTGGGTATACCATTGATCTCAAAGGGTTGCATGAACTTGCGCAGGAAATCCGACCGAAACTGATTACCGTTGGCGGCAGCCTGAACCTGTTCGCGCATCCCATCGCGGACATCCGCGAAATTGCGAACGGCGTAGGCGCGAAGGTTCTGTTCGATGCGGCCCATCTTTGCGGCATGATTGCCGGGCGCGCCTGGCCCAACCCGTTGCACGAGGGCGCACATCTGATGACGATGAGCACGTACAAAAGCCTCGGCGGGCCGGCGGGCGGGCTGATCGTCACCAACGAGGCCGATCTGGCCCAGCGTCTGGATACCATCGCCTTTCCCGGAATGACGGCGAATTTCGACGCCGCGAAATCGGCTGCGCTTGCCATGACCATGCTGGACTGGCGCGAACACGGACCGGCCTATGCGTCCCGGATGGTGGCGGCGGCCGGGGCGCTGGCAGCGGCGCTCGACGCGCTTGGCCTGCCGGTTTTCGGGGCAAGGGCCGGGTGGACAAGTTCGCATCAGTTCGCACTGGCCGCCGGCCCCCATGGCGGCGGGCAGAACGCGGCCAGAAAGCTGCGGCAGGCCAATATCCTGACCTGCGGCATCGGCCTGCCGGTGGCACCGGTCGCGGGCGACATGAACGGGCTGCGCATCGGCACGCCCGAGATCGTGCGCTGGGGCATGACGGACCGCGACATGCCGTGTATCGCCGATTTCGTCGGCCGGGCGCTCGGATCCGGCCAACCGCATTCGCTGGCGCAGGAAGTGACGGAGTTTCGGAGCGATTTCAAAACACTACACTTTATCAACTCATAGGAGCCACCACCCGTGAGCATCACCCGGACGACCGAAAACCGCATCACCACCATTGCCATCGCGCGCCCTGCCGCCCGCAACGCCGTCGACCCGGCGACCGCCACAGCACTTTACGACGCCTTTCGCGCGTTCGAGGCAGACCCGGACGCCGAAATCGCGATCCTGACCGGCGATACGAGCGCATTTTGCGCGGGCTTCGACCTCAAGGCGGCGGCAACCGGTCTGGACCGGGGCTGGGTCGACCGCCACGCCATTCCCGACGACTGGTGCGATCCGGCCCGCCACCCGCTGCCCAGCCCCATGGGCCCGGCGCGGCTGATGCTGCGCAAACCCGTCATCGCCGCCATCGAGGGCGCGGCCGTTGCCGGCGGAATGGAACTGGCGTTGTGGTGCGACATCCGCATTGCCTCGGACTCGGCGTTTTTCGGGGTCTACTGCCGCCGCTGGGGCGTGCCGCTGGTGGATGGCGGCACCTTCCGTCTGGGCCGGATCATCGGTGCGGGGCGCGCAAGTGATCTGATCCTGACCGGCCGACAGGTCACCGCGATCGAGGCGCTCCGGATCGGGCTTGTGAACCGCGTCTGCGCGGCCTCGGGCGCGCTGGCCGAAGCCACGGCATATGCGGGCGAACTGTTGCGATTTCCGCAGGCTTGCCTGCGGGCCGATCATGTTGCCGCCAAAGGTGCGCCCGCCGATCTGGCGGCGGCGTTGCGCCGGGAATGGCAGAGTGCGGGATTGATCATGGGCGAAAGCATCGCCGGGGCCTCGCGTTTTGCCGACGGGCACGGGCGCGGGGGCGATTTCGGCGATATCTGATACCTTCGGCCCCAAGGACCGGCTTTTCTCGATCTATCGGGTCGGGCTTTCTGGCGGACCTTGTCCCGCGGACCACAGAGCCGGGCATCGCTGGGCGGCGGGCCTGCGCGCCTGATCCCGCCATGTGATGCGGTTCGGTCCGTCGGGCCGGCGATCTCTGAGTTCGCGGTGACGATCCCCGGCGGCGAGGGTCAGACAAACTGTTCCTGAATCAGACGCTCTTCCAGACCATGGCCCGGATCGAACAAGATCCGGTGACAGATGGCGTGGTCACTGGCGATTTCGACCGAAGTCACGTTCCGGGCGTCCCGGCTGTCGGCCACGGCCGACACCGGGCGTTTGTCGGCCTCCAGCACGTCAAACCGCACCCGCGCGCCCTGTGGCAGCAATGCGCCGCGCCAGCGCCGGGGGCGAAAGGCGGCGACCGGGGTCAGGGCCAGAACGCCAGCACCGATCGGCAGGATCGGACCGTGGGCCGAGTAATTATAGGCCGTCGACCCGGCGGGCGTCGCCAGCAGCGCCCCGTCGCAGACCAGTTCCTGCATGCGCACCTTGCCGTCGATGGATATCCTGAGCTTGGCCGCCTGCGGCCCGGCCCTGAAAAGCGATACCTCGTTGATCGCCAGCGCGGTCACGGCGCGACCGTCGGCACAGGCCGCATCCATTCTGAGCGGATGCAACACCGCCTCTTCCGCCGCGTCCAGCCGTTGCAGCAGGTCGGATTCGCTGAATTCGTTCATCAGGAAACCGATGGTGCCCCGGTTCATGCCATAGACCGGCACGTCCAGTGCCTGGGTCGCAAACAGCGTCGCCAGCATGAAACCGTCACCGCCAAGGGCCACGATGATGTCGGCCTGATCGGTCGGCACATGGCCAAAGGCGGTGCGAAAATCGCGCATGGCCGCCTGCGCCACGTCAACGTCGCTGGCCAGAAAACCGATTTTGCGCCCACTTTTCTTTGCCATCCTGCCAACCCGTCCCGCTGTTCAGGGTTCATCATGCCGCTGGACGGCGCTGGTTCAAGCGGTTTCTGGGGGAATTGCCCCCAGCCGCGCGCCGCGCATATCGTCGCTTAGGTCGCTTTCGGTGTTTCCGATCGGAAACCCGTTGGATAAAACCCGCGAAAGCCGCGCAAGTCGCGATTCCGGCGGAAAGGACCCCCACCATGACCACGACATCTGTCCGCGACGCGGGATTTTTTGCGGAAGGGCT
>CAZRLO010000090.1:0-11239 GCA_964600965.1 uncultured Rhodobacter sp. | reverse complement strand
AGGCGGTTGTCTTCCATGATCCCACCGCCCAGGCTGTCCGCCAGCGAGCCGACTTCGGTAACGGCCACGGGGTGGCCCGCGCGGATGGCCGCGTGCATCGCTGCACCGACATCCATCGAGATGCCGATGATCCGTATCGTCGGCTTCATCGATTTCGCCGCCATTGCGATACCGCCGGCGAGACCGCCGCCGGAAAGCGGGATCAACAGCGTTTCGAGATCCGGCCGCGATTCCAGAAGTTCAAGCGCAATGGTTCCCTGCCCTGCAATCACATCCACATCGTCAAAGGGCGAAATTTCCGTCAGGCCCTCTTGGGCCACCAGCCGCAGCACTTCGTCCTGCGCGTCATCCTGACTTTGGCCGATGATGCGGATTTCGGCGCCCAGTGCGCGAATGCCGTCGACCTTGGTCTTGGGCACCATCTCGGACATGCAGATCACCGCCCGCAGCCCCGCCCGTTTGGCGGCATACGCGACCCCGCGACCGTGATTGCCGGTCGAACAGCACGCAACGCCTTTGACCCCGTCGGGCAGGTTTCGGATGGCATTCGCCGCGCCGCGCAGCTTGAATGCACCGATCGGCTGCATGGTCTCGAGCTTCAGCAGCACCTCAAGCCCGGTCAGTTCCGAGAAGAACGGCGATGGAATCAGGGGCGTATGGACAGCGACATCGCGAATGTTATCGCGGGCGGCACGGACGGTTTCGAGCGAAAGTTCAGACATGGGCCGATCTATTCACCGGATAACCCGAAAAGGCAATCGTCCGCGACACAATTCGGCGCAAACCGCCTTTTCGCCCCGGAATTCCCAGCCTAAGCTTGATGCGATCAAAAGGAGCCGCACCATGCCCGACGTCGAACTTGATTTCAGCCGCACCGAATATGCCGATCGCCTGCAAAAGGTGCGCGCGGCGATGGAAAAGGCAGGTGTCGAAGTGCTGTTCACCTGCGATCCCAGCAACATGGCCTGGTTGACGGGATATGACGGCTGGTCGTTTTACGTACACCAGGGCGTGCTGATCGGGCCGAGGGGCGATCCGGTGTTCTGGGGCCGCAACATGGACGCGATCGGCGCGACCAAGACGTGTTATATGGATGTGGCGGATATCCACGGTTATTCGGACGATTACGTGATGTCGACCGAACGCCACGCGATGCAACACCTGTCAGATTTGATCCGCGAATACGGTTGGGAAAACGCCCGGATCGGGGTCGAGATGGAAAACTACTATTTCTCGGCCAAGGCGCATCAGGTGTTGCTGGCGGAACTGAATGGGCCGTTTGTGGATGCGACCGCGTTGATCAACTGGTGCCGCGCGGTGAAATCGGAAACCGAATTGAAATACATGCGCCGGGCCGCGCAAATCTCGGAACGGATGCACCGACGCATTCTTGAAATTTTCGAACCCGGCGTTCTGAAAAACGAGGTAGCGGCCGAGATCTACAGGACCGCGATCTGGGGCGGAGAAGAGAACGGCGTGCGCTTTGGCGGCGACGTTTCGGCAATCTGCCCGCTTCTGCCAACCGGAGACGAGGCGGCCGCGGCGCACCTGACGTGGAACGACAAGCCGGTGCCGAACAATTCCGGAACATTTTTTGAAATCTCGGGCGTGCATCGCCATTACCACGCCCCCCTTTGCCGAACCATCTGGCTGGGCACTCCGCCGAATTCGGTCCCCCGGATCGAGGCAATCGCGCTCGAAGGGATCGAGGCCGGGATATCAGCGGCGCGGGCCGGCAATACCGCAGGTGACGTTGCCAGCGCCTTTTATGCGGTGCTTGGCAGGCACGGCGTAAGCCGAGAAGGGCGCTGCGGCTATCCGATCGGGATCAGCTATCCGCCGGATTGGGGCGAACGCACGTTCTCGATCCGGCCAACGGACACGACCGTGCTGGAACCAAACATGACCTTCCATTTCATGCCGGCCCTGTGGATGCCGGACTGGGGGCTGGAGATCACCGAAACCCTGCGCATCCGCGAAAGCGGCGCGGCCGAACCGATGTCCGACTATCCACGCAAGTTGTTCGTGAAGAATTAGGCGTCCGCGCGAATTCCGTCGGTTCGGGTTCGCTCGGCCGCTCGTTGTTTTTTCTGAAGTATGTAAATGGTGGGGCGTTCGCGCCATAATTTCTGCGTCACTAAAATATTTTAGTCATTTTTGGAAATTCCTGTAACGGACTGATTACACGAAGTGAATCAGAAAACTATCGCACTCGCGCGCACAAAGTATCGAAGTTTTCGAAATCTTCAGAGTCGCTGTTTTTCGATGTTTGCGTCGCGGTTCCGGCTTGCGGCGCGGCCCCGTCAGGCTGTCAGATTCGCCATCCGCCGCAGCGCCAGAAGATACCCGTCGGCCCCGCATCCGACGATCACGCCATCGGCACGCGTGGATACATAGGAATGCTGCCGGAACGGTTCACGTTTGTGGATGTTCGACAAATGCACTTCGATCACGGGCCCTTCATAGGATTGCAGGGCATCCAGAATCGCGACCGAGGTGTGCGTAAACGCAGCCGGGTTGATGATGAGACCGGCGGCGTGTTCGCGTGCCGCTTGAATCCAGTCGACAATCTCGCCTTCGTGGTTGGATTGCAAGAACCTTGTCTTCAGCCCCAGGTCGCCTGCCAGCGTCTTCATCCGCTGCTCGATATCATCCAGCGAATCACGGCCATAGATTTCGGGTTCGCGCTGGCCAAGCAGGTTCAGATTCGGCCCGTTCAGCACGTAGATCAGTGCGGCCATGAAATTTCGCTCCGATGGTCCCGATTTTCGGTTGCCGCACCATAGTCCAATCTGTCACCGGCGCAACCGCCAGCGCGTCGGGCAGCGACACCCGGTTGACGGTTCCGACGGTTTGAAATAGTCAGCGATCTGCCGGGCGGGCGTTGTGTAGTGGTAAGACCTCAGCCTTCCAAGCTGATGACGCGGGTTCGATTCCCGCCGCCCGCTCCAACCGGTTTTCAGGTTCCCGTTTCACACGGCAGCGCGAATCCGGTCCCCGGCTTGCCGTCGATCATCACCGGCGTTTGCCGGTCGGCACCCACGACACGACCCAGCCAGAACGCGGCGCGCTCGGCGTTTTGATCGACCCCGGTTCCGCTTAGATATTTCAGGCCCAGGTCAATCTGCGCCGGCGCGAAACCCTGTTCGGCGGCCCGTGTGATCCAGGTGACAGCCAGCGACAGCGACCGCGGCGCGCCCTGCCCTGTCTCAAAGGCTTTTCCGACTTCGAATTCGGCCGCCGCAGTGCCTTTTTCCGCCGATTTCATAAACCACCGATGCGCCTCGCTGTCCGACGGTTCGACCCCGGTTCCGGATCGATAAAGCACGCCCAGATTATACTGGGCCACGGCGTCGCCGCCCCGCGCCAGCTTGCGCCACATTTTCAACGCGCTGACATAATCGCCTTTCTGAAAGGCCGCCGCCGCCGCCTGATAGCGGTCGGGCATTTGCCAGATTGCAACCGCAACCAGCGTGATTACCGCCAACCAGATCAGGGCGCGCCGCGCCGCTTTTCTGAACATGATCCACCTCTTTTGCTGCCCGACATCGTGGCGAATTGGCGCTGAAACCGACGGCCAAGTCAATTCGGCAAAATGCACGACCATCACGATAGTGACGCGCCCCGGCTTGCGCAAACCCGCCCGCTGACTTACGTGATCAGGACCCAATGGGCGTGTTCTGATGGCCAACGAAATCCAAACCGATCCGCGTGACCGCGCCAAAAGCGCGAATATCGGCCCGATGCGCGGCCTGTTTCCGTATATCCGCCCATATCGTGGTATGCTTGCCTTGGCGGGTATTGCGTTGGTTTTGACCGCAGCGCTGTCGCTGGCCCTGCCGTTGGCGGTTCGCCGGGTAATCGACGGATTTGCAAGCGAGACGCCGCGATTGCTGGACCAGTATTTCGCAGCAGCGCTGGGAGTCGCCGCACTGCTGGCGCTGGGTACCGGCATCCGCTTCTATCTGGTCACACGGCTGGGTGAACGGGTGGTCACGGACATCCGCAAGGCGGTTTACGACAAGATGATCGGCATGAGCCCCGCGTATTTCGAACGGATCATGACCGGCGAGGTTCTGTCGCGCATCACGACCGACACGACCTTGATCCTGTCGGTCATCGGCTCGTCGGTCTCGGTGGCGCTGCGCAACGTACTGATCTTCGCAGGCGGTTTGGCGTTCATGTTGTTCACCAGCCTGAAACTTGCCGCGCTTGTTCTGCTTCTGGTGCCTGTGGTGATCGTGCCGATCATCGTGCTGGGGCGGCGTCTCAGAACACTTTCACGGGAAAACCAGGATCGCATTGCCGAAAGCTCGGGCAATGCGTCCGAAACGCTGCAGGCCGTTCAGACCGTGCAGGCGTTTACCCACGAAGCCGCCAGTCGTTTCAGTTTCGAGCGCATCACCGAGGCGAGTTTTGATGCCGCCCGCCGGCGGATCAAGACCCGCGCCTTCATGACCATGATCGTGATTTTCCTGATCTTTTCAGGGGTTGTTGGCGTTTTGTGGGTGGGTGCGCGCGACGTTCGCATCGAAGCGATGAGCGTCGGAGCCCTGATCCAGTTCGTGATCTATTCGGTGATGGTGGCAGGTTCCGTAGCCGCGCTTTCCGAAATCTGGGGCGAATTGCAACGCGCCGCCGGGGCGACGGAGCGTCTGGTCGAACTGCTGAACGCGCAGGATACGGTCGATGATCCATCGGAACCGATCGCCCTGCCGGTTGACCTGAAGGGCCGGATCGCGTTTGAGAACGTCACTTTCCGCTATCCGTCCCGCCCCCAAACCGCCGCCTTGGACAAGGTGGAATTTTCGGTCGGTGCAGGCGAAACCGTGGCGCTGGTCGGCCCATCCGGTGCCGGAAAAACGACGCTTTTCCAACTGATCCTGCGCTTCTTTGATCCGGTCGGAGGCCGCATCACGCTGGATGGGGTGGATTTGCGCCATATGGATCGGGCCGAATTCAGATCCGCATTTGCGCTGGTACCGCAGGACCCGGTGATATTTGCGACGACGGCGCGCGAAAACATCCGCTTCGGGCGACCATCCGCCAGCGACGCTGAAGTCACCGCCGCTGCCAGAGCCGCGGCCGCGCATGATTTTCTGACTGCGCTGCCTGACGGCTATGACAGTTTTGTCGGCGAACGCGGCGTCATGCTGTCAGGTGGGCAGAAACAGCGCATCGCCATCGCCCGCGCCATCCTGCGTGCGGCCCCGGTTCTGTTGCGGGACGACGCGACCTCGGCGCTGGATGCCGAAAGCGAACGCGCGGTGCAGCGCGCCGTCGAGACCCTGTCGGCGGATCGAACCACGCTGATCATCGCACACCGGCTGGCGACCGTGAAACAGGCCGACCGGATCATTGTTTTCGATCAGGGCCGCGTGGTGGCCACCGGCACCCATGACGCGCTGGTGGCCGAAGGCGGGCTCTATGCGCGGCTCGCGCGGCTGCAATTCACCGAGGGGCTGGCAGCGGAATAAAGGGCTTTGGTTCAAGGGTTGCGCGAATGGTCGTTTTTGTATCATTCTGGCCGAGCCTTTTTTTGATCATCAGAAATCCTCCGGGGGGAACCAAATGACCGACATGGCGACGCTTGCCGACAAAATCGCAATTGAAAAAGCCGTGCCGTGGAAGGACCGCCAACCTGCGCAAACGCTTTACCAATATGTTGCACGCGCGGCAAAACGCTTCCCGGACCGAAGTGCCGTGACGTTCCAAATCCTATCCGGCCCCAAGGACAAGGCCGAGACCATGAATTGGACCGAAGTGCTGGGGAAAACCACCCAAGCCGCAAACATGTTCCGCAGGATGGGGATCGGCGAAAGCGATGTGGTGGCCTATCTGCTGCCGAACGCAAACGAAACCGCGATCACGCTTTTGGGCGGTGCCGTAGCGGGGATCGTCAACCCGATCAATCCGTTGTTGGAACCCGAACAGATCGGCGCGATCCTGCGCGAAACCGGGGCCAAGGTGCTGGTAACGCTCAAGGCGTTCCCCAAGACCGATGTCGCACAGAAGGCAGAAGAGGCCGTGGGCCATGCGCCCAATGTCAAAACCGTGCTCGAAGTCGATCTGCTGCGCTACCTGACGCCGCCGAAAAGCTGGATCGTACCGTTGGTGCGACCCAAAAACCCGATAAATCACCATGCCAAGGTTCTGGATTTCGGCAAGGAGATCGCAAAATATCGCGCGGACGCGCTCGACTTCGAGGATGCGACTTCGGACCGTGTGGCGGCGTATTTCCACACCGGCGGTACAACGGGCATGCCCAAGGTCGCGCAGCACCGCTATTCCGGCATGCTCTATCAGGGCTGGTGCGCCGAAGAATTGCTGCTGACCGAACAGGACGTGGTGATCTGCCCGCTGCCGCTGTTCCACGTCTTTGCGGCCTATCCGATTCTGATGGCCGCCGTCGGGTCGGGCGCGCATCTG
This sequence comes from uncultured Rhodobacter sp., assembly GCA_964600965.1. Lineage (GTDB taxonomy): Bacteria > Pseudomonadota > Alphaproteobacteria > Rhodobacterales > Rhodobacteraceae > UBA5972. The sequence goes on along the minus strand of CAZRLO010000090.1, from coordinate 4,810 downwards.
GTGATGCCGACACCCGCCGGATATCGCGGCGAGGGCGTCTTCGAAAACTTCTGGAAACTGATCGAGCGCTGGCGCGGGTCCTATATGGTGACGGTGCCAACCGCCGCCGCTGCACTGATGCAGGTGCCGGTCGATGCGGATGTCTCCAGCCTCAAAACCGCGTTCTGCGGTTCCGCGCCCCTGCCGGTCGAATTGTTCAACCGTTTCGTCAAGGCGACTGGCGTGAACATCCTTGAAGGCTATGGCATGACCGAAGCGACCTGCATCGTCTCGGCAAATCCGGTCGCCGGAGAAAAGAAGATCGGTTCGGTCGGCCTGCCGTTTCCCTATACCGACGTCAAAATCTTTGAATGCGATGCTGCGGGGAAGGTTCAAAGCGAATGCGGCGTCGATGAAACGGGCGAGATTTGCGTTTCCAACCCCGGCGTCATTCCCGGCGGAACCTATACCGAGGCCGCCAAAAACAAGGGCCTGTTCGCCAAGAAAAAGTATCTGCGCACCGGCGATCTGGGCCGCATCGACGCTGACGGTTATCTGTGGATCACCGGACGCGCCAAGGATCTGATCATCCGGGGTGGACACAATATTGACCCCGCCACGATCGAAGAGGCGCTGGCCGCGCATCCCGACGTGGCCTTTGTCGGCGCGATCGGACAACCGGACGAAAAAGCCGGCGAATTGCCTGCGGCATATGTCGAGCTGATCGCGGGCGCAACCGCGTCCGAGGCCGATCTGGTCGCCTTCGCCAAGGAACGGATCGGCGAGAAGGCGGCGATACCAAAGCATCTGGAAATCGTCGGCGAGCTGCCGAAAACCGCGGTGGGCAAGATATTCAAACCGGATTTGCGAAAATCGGCGATCACGCGGATTTACAATGCCAAACTGATCAAGGATGGCGTTGCCGCCGAGGTGGCCTCGGTCAGCGAAGACAAGAAACGCGGGCTGGTGGCGCAACTCAGCAAAACCGGCGATGCCACCGACGCCGCGGTCAAGAAAAGCATTGGCGGGTTCACCCGGCCCTGGGAATGGGCGGCGTGACCGGCGCGGACAACCACGCGGCGCGGGTCGGACAAATGTCCGACCTACGCGGCGCCAAGGCACCTTGGATCCATTCGAAAGAATTTCGATGAAACAATCCGCTATTGACCGCGTCCGCGCCGCAGGTTCGATCTGGGAATTTCTGAATGGTTCGGTCGCCGCCTACGGCGATGCCGTCGCGTTCGAGAATTACCGGAACACCCTCAGCTTCACGGATTTTGGCCGCTTTGCCGATGCGCTGGCGGCCTATCTGCAGACCGAAATGGGCGTCGTAAAGGGCACCAAGATCGCGCTGATGTCGCCCAATTGTCTGGCGCATCCTGTCGTGACGATGGCGATCCTGAAATGCGGCGCGGTGCAGGTCAGCGTCAATCCGCTTTACACCCCGACCGAGCTTGAGCACCAGCTTGTCGACAGCGAATCCGAAATCCTGATCTTGTTCTCGGGCTCTTTGCCCAGTTTCGCGCCAATCGCCGCGAATACCGGAATTCGGAGGGTGATTGTTCTTCATCTGGGGGATTGCGGGCAGAATCCGCTGCCTTCGCCGCCGGTTACCGACGGATTTGAAGATTGCGTGCTTTTGTCGGACGCAATGGCCGGTGGTGCCGATATGGCGTTTGCGCCGGTCGATATCACACGGGACGACCTGGCGTTCCTGCAATATACCGGCGGCACCACCGGCCCCAGCAAGGGCGCGATGCTGACGCATGGGAATTTGCTGGCGAATGTGGAACAGACCTTTGACATGGCACATTCAGTGATGGTCGAAGGCGACGAGGTCATGGTGACCGCGCTGCCGCTCTATCACATATTCGCGTTGATGGTGAATTTCCTTTGTTATACGGGGTTCGGGGCCAGGAATATTCTGATCTCCAATCCCCGCGACATGAATCAGTTCATCGATGTCATCCGCGAAAGCAGGTTCACCCGGATCAACGGCGTCAATACGCTATACGCCGGCATGATGTTGCATCCGGCATTCCCGACGATCGACTTTTCCCGCCTGAAACAGGCCGTCGGCGGCGGAACCGCAACGATGCAGGCGGTGTCGGACAAATGGGAGGGTTTCACGGGCAAACCCATACTCGAAGGGTATGGCCTGTCCGAAACATCCCCCGTGCTGACCATGTGTCCGCCGGAATGGACCGAATTCACCGGAACGATCGGCCTTGCGCTCAAAGACACCGACATCCGGATATTGGACGGGGATGATCGCGAAGTTGCCGACGGCGAGCGCGGTGAACTGGTCTGCCGTGGCCCCCAGGTGTTTCAGGGCTATTACAATCGCCCCGACGCCAATGCCGCGGCCTTCACTCAAGACGGCTATTTTCGTACCGGCGACATCGCGATCAAGGATGATCAGGCGCGTTTCAGGATCGTGGACCGCAAGAAAGACATGGTCATCGTGTCGGGTTTCAACGTTTATCCAAACGACGTCGAACAGACCGCCAGCAAGTGTCCGGGGGTGCAGGAATGCGCCTGTATCGGCGTGCCGGATGCCAAGACCGGCGAGGCGGTCAAAGTGTTCGTCGTGCGCCTGCAAGGGTCTGACGTGACCGCCGATGACGTCATTTCATTTTGCCGCGAGCATCTGACGGCCTATAAGGTACCCAAGCAGGTCGCGTTCATCGACGAGGTGCCCAAATCGGCGGTGGGCAAGATACTGCGGCGCGAACTTCGCGCTTGACCGGATACGGGACCGGGGATCCTAAGTCGGGCACAGGTTTAAGGGCGAGGATTGCGGCAACCGCCAACTCGTCGCCACATCACGAGGGAGCTGCCATGAAAATATCATCCTGCCTGCTTGCCGGCGCATTTGCCCTGTCTTTCGGTGCGGCCAGTGTCGCCAATGCCGAAATCGTTGAATCCGAGGTACTGTTCTCGCACAAATCCTGGGAAGTCAGCATCGTTGCGTTCGACGACGGCTCGTATGCCTGCGCCGCCGAGGTCGGCAGCCGTGGCAGCAATTTCCTGATCTGGGCGGATGCGACCAGCAACGCCAGCCTGCAATTCTATAACAGCGACTGGGCGTTCGAGGAGTCTTCGGCGGATGTGATCCTGAAGGTCGATGGTCGCCCGAATTGGACCCTGAACGACGCCTCGCTCAACGAAAGCAGCCTGTACTTCGAACTTGCGGACGAGGATGCGTCCTATAAATTTCTGGGCGAGATCATGCGGGGCAATGTTCTGAACCTTCACAGCAGCAATGGCACGCGGATCGAACGGTATTCGCTGGCGGGTTCGCATGCTTCCATTCTGGCGCTTTCAGACTGTGTGGACGCGTTGAAATCGCTGGACGACGACGACAATCCGTTCAACTGAGCGGCGGATTTCGCTTGCGCAGGCACGGTGATACCGGGATTTTGACGGCACGAGAATCGTAACGGGTCATTTTTTGCGCCGAGGCATCTGGGGTTTTGCATGCCACGCCGCGTTCTGAACAACCCAACACAGGGAGAAAACGAATGAAACGAACTTTGTCCGCGGTTCTTGCCGCAACCATGCTGACCACGTCCGCCTGGGCCGCCGAGGTCAAGATCGGCTTTGTCACAACGCTGACAACCGGTGGGGCGGTGATCGGCAAGGACATGCAAAAGGCGGTCGATCTTGCGATCGAGCACATGGGCGGCAAGATGGGTGATCTCGATATCAACCTGATCTATGCCGATGACGGCTTCAAACCGGAAACCGGCAAACAGGCCACCGACAAGCTGGTAAAACAGGACGACGTGGATTTCGTCGCCGGGTTCATCTGGAGCCACGTCTTGCTGGCCAGCCGCAAATCGGCGCTGGACGCGGGCAAATTCCTGATCACATCGAATGCCGGGCCAAGCCCCGTTGCGGGTGCCCTGTGCCACGAAAACTTTTTCTCGACCTCTTGGCAGAACGACCAGACGCCGATGGCAATGGGCGAAGTGCTGAACCAGCAGGGCGTGAAATCGATCTATATCATGGCCCCGAATTATGCCGCCGGCAAAAACATGGTCGCCGGCGTCGAACGTACCTTCAAGGGCGAGGTCCTGGGCAAGGACCTGACCAAATGGGGTGCCGATGCGCAGCTTGATTTCTCGGCGGAACTGGCCAAGGCCAAGGCATCCGGTGCCGAGGGAATATTCGTCTTTTATCCCGGCAAGGCCGGTGGCGCGTTCATCAAGCAATACCAGCAGGCGGGCCTTCGCGACATCATGCCGCTTTACACCGTCTTTACGGTCGACGCGCTGAGCCTGCCGAAATTGCAGGCCGCCGATTTTCAAGACGTGATGGGGTCGCGCACGACCCAACAATGGGACCCGACGCTCGACAATCCGCAAAACGCCCGGTTCGTGGCCGATTTCAAGGCGAAATACGGCTCGTACCCGTCATTTTACGCCGCGCAATCCTATGACACGATGTTCCTGATCAAATCGGCAGTCGAAGCCGTTAATGGCGATCTTGACGACATGGACGGCATGCGCGCGGCGATGGAATCGGCGTCATACCCGTCGGTTCGCGGCGAATATACCTATGGTAACAACCACATGCCGATCCAGAACTTCTATCTGCGCGAAGTCGTGGAAGACGCCGACGGCGTCTGGACGACGCGGGTGGTTTCGACCGTATTCGAAGCGCATCAGGATCCGTATGCCAGCGAATGCCCGCTGAAATGAGCGCGGTTTCAACCTGACATGAGGCCGGGGGTACGCCCCCGGTCGCCACGCCCATCAGACAGGCGGACCCGGTGGATTTCACGCTCCTGTTCATCCAGACGCTGAATGGTATGCAGCTTGGGCTG
>CAZRLO010000089.1:0-11395 GCA_964600965.1 uncultured Rhodobacter sp. | reverse complement strand
GATACCGCAGCGGCCGTCGTGCGCCATGTGCCCGGCCAGCGCGCGGAAGTCCGGTCGTCGGTGGTGTTCGGGCAGGCCGAGCTCCACGCCGAATTCGGCGGCGTCGTGCCCGAGATTGCGGCGCGTGCGCATGCCGAAAAGCTGGACCATTGCGTCGAACAGGCACTTTGCGAAGCGGCGCTGGATCTTGGTCGGATCGATGCCATCGCCGTGACGGCCGGACCGGGGCTGATCGGCGGCGTGATGAGCGGGGTCATGTGCGCGAAGGGATTGTCGGCCGGAACCGGCCTGCCGCTGATCGGGGTCAATCACCTTGCAGGTCACGCGCTGACGCCCCGAATGACCGACGCGCTGGCGTTTCCGTACCTGATGCTGCTGGTTTCCGGCGGGCACTGCCAGTTCGTGATCGTGCATGGCTTTGCAGAATATACCCGCCTTGGCGGCACCATCGACGATGCTCCGGGCGAGGCGTTCGACAAGTCCGCACGTCTGCTGGGGCTGGAGCAGCCGGGGGGGCCTTCGCTGGAGCGCGCGGCGCGCCAAGGCGATGCGACCCGTTTTGCCCTGCCGCGCCCGCTGCTGGATCGTCCGGGATGTGATATGTCGTTTTCCGGGCTGAAAACCGCCCTGCGCCGACAACGCGACGAACTTGCCGGGGCGGACGGCGGCCTGAGCACAACCGAGGCCGCCGATCTGGCCGCCGGGTTTCAGGCCGCGGTCGCTGACGTGCTGGCCGAAAAGTCGCGCCGCGCCATGCTGGAATTTTGCGCGGCCTGTGCCGGGGCGGCGCCGGTGCTGGCGGTCGCGGGCGGTGTTGCCGCCAACGCGCATATCCGCAACCGTCTGACCACGGCATGCGCGCAAACGGGGTTTCGGTTTCTGGCCCCGCCCGTGGAATATTGCACCGACAATGCCGCAATGATCGCTTGGGCCGGAATGGAACGGTTTCGCGCGGGGCTGGTCGATGATCTGACCCTTGCCGCCCGTCCGCGATGGCCGCTTGACCAGCAGAGCGCGCCCATGCTGGGATCGGGCAGGAAAGGCGCGAAAGCATGACCAATGTCACCATTGCCGGGGCCGGCGCATTCGGGACATCTCTGGCGATTGCCCGCGCGCAAAGCGGTCGCGTGACCACGCTTTGGGCGCGCGATGACGCGGCGGCGGAACGCATGGCGGCATCGCGCGAGAACACGGCCTATCTTTCGGGCGCGCGGTTCCCGCCAGAATTGCGGGCATCGTCCGCGACCGGGGCTTTGGGCGAGGCGGCGATCGTCCTGCTGGCCATCCCGACCCAAAACCTGCGGGGGTTTCTGGAACGACATCAGGATGCGCTGGCCGGAAAAACCTGCATCGTCTGCTGCAAGGGAATCGAAAAATCAACCGGGGAACTGCCCACGGGCATCCTGAACGCAGTGGTGCCGTCTGCGGTTTCGGCGGTTTTGACCGGACCGGGGTTCGCCGCCGAAATCGCGCGGGGCCTGCCAACCGCGCTGACGCTGGCGATATCCGGTGAACCGGACGCGGATCTTCAGGCGGAACTGTCGACCGCGACGCTGCGGCTATATCTGTCGCGCGACCCGGTCGGCGCGCAGCTTGGCGGGGCGCTCAAGAACGTTTTTGCCATCGCCTGCGGCATCGCGATTGGCGCGGGGCTGGGCGAAAGCGCGCGCGCGGCCCTGATGAGCCGGGGCTACGCCGAAATGATGCGGCTGGCGGTCGATATGGGGGCCAGCCCGGCGACGCTTGCGGGGCTGAGCGGGCTTGGCGATCTGGCGCTGACCTGCACGTCACCGCAATCGCGCAATTATTCGCTGGGTCTGGCGTTGGGTCAGGGCGGCGAACGCAGGAAGGGCACGACATTCGAGGGCGTCGCGACCGCCCGCGCCACCCTTACGCTGGCGAAACGACGCGGTATCGACATGCCGATCACCGCCATCGTCGCGGCGGTCATGGCGCGGGACATGACCATACCGCAATCCGTTGACGCCCTGATGTCCCGCCCGTTAACGTCGGAAACCTGAGGAGAATATCATGGCATACTGGCTGTTCAAATCCGAAGCCTCGACCTGGAGCTGGCAGGACCAACTGGCCCGTGGCGAGGCAGGCGAGGAATGGGACGGCGTGCGAAATTATCAGGCCCGCAACAACATGCGCCTGATGAAAATCGGCGACCGTGGTTTCTTTTACCTTTCGCAGAAGGAAAAGGCGGTCGTCGGGATTGTCGAGGTCTGTGCGCTGGCGCATCCGGACAGCACCACGGATGACGAACGTTGGGAATGCGTTGACATCAAGGCCGTGGAAACGCTGCCCAACCCGGTGACACTGGACATGTGCAAGGCCGATGTGCGTCTGGGCGACATGGTGCTGGTCAACAATTCCCGGTTAAGCGTCCAGCCGGTTCAGCCGGACGAATGGAAAATTATCCGGGCGTTGGGCGGGCTGTAGGGACCGTGGAATTCAGGAACCGCCGATCGGTGCGCTTGCGAACAGGACGCTGAACGGCTCGCACCAGATCACGACCGAACCGAAATCGGCGATGTCCAGATCGGCAGGCAACGTGTAGGTCTGATCGCCGATATTGCCCTTGAGCACGCCTAGCGATGTCCAGCCGCCATCCAGAACGTCGGATGCGCCTGCCGGGTTCGCGGATTTGGCCAGATAGACCCTCAGCCCCGGTCCGTTCGTCACTTCGAAATCCATGAAGCGGATCAGTGTCTCGCCGGTGTCTGATCGCAGCACCCGCAAGATGCCCTGTCCCTTGTGAATCGAATCCGCCCCCGCAAAGGAACCGGTGGCGATTTCGGTCAACCGGTCCTCGCCGACCAGCGCCTCGTCTACCACATCGTCGATCCACAGCGGCGAGGCCAGATACCAGAACGCGTTTCCCGCGACAAATCCGATGACAAAGACGGGAATCGCAATTTTCAGAAACCGGCGCATGATCGTCCCCCACAACAACAACGGCGCGGGACGGATCGCGCCCGGGCCAGACATGTCGTGTATATCACCAATGGACAAAGACAGAAACCGGCTGGATTTTTTCCATATATTGCGGCACTTTGCCCGTAAAACGACGAAATATGGAGATTTCACAGATGGAATATCTTGGCGTGATCGTGGCCGCCGTTGCCAGCTATGCGTTCGGCGCGGGCTGGTACATGGTGTTGGGAAAACAGTGGCTGGCGGCGGCGGAATTGAATCTGGACAAGATCGATGCCCGCAACCCGGTGCCGTTCATCATTTCATTCGTCGCGGCGATTCTGGTGGCGGGAATGATGCGTCACACCTTCGCCATGGGAGGCATTGAAACCGCCAAGAATGGATTGTGGGCCGGATTTGGTCTGGGCGCGTTCATTGCGACCCCCTGGATCGTGACAAATTACGCTTTTGCCGGTCGTTCGATGCGGCTGATGTTCATCGACGGGCTCTATTGCGTCGTCGGCTGCACCATCATGGGGCTGGTTCTGACATTGTTTTGAGAAAAGCGGAGGGTCCCAAACCCCTCGGGACCCTCCACCACCCCACGTGTACGCCGCATTGCGCGCCACACGCTCCTGTAAAGTCCCGGCCATGCTGGCCCGATCCCCGCAAGCTAGGTCATTTGCCGTTGGCGCGCAAATGCCTTGTGGTGCGAATTTTACAGAATATCAAAGTGTTAAGGTTAATCGGTTACCGCGTTCGCGGCGGACAAACCGGCAGCAGGGCTTGCCGTCGCCGGCGTTGAAGCTGGCCGACCCGTCGGGTTTCCATGCCGACGGCCCGAATGGCTGAACCATATAGCGTGGCGGGTATCTGCGGCGAATCCGGCGCGAAAAATCTGCCGGTTGCGCGGGAACGGGGGCACAAGCCGGCCGGGAAGGCTGAGCGGTTCAGTGGGGAAGGGTCGGTCTTTGGTTCCGCTGGCACTACTGATCTTCGGGCAGCTCTGACGATTCGTCCTGACCGTTCGAATATTCGAGCAGGTCTTCTTCGTCTTCATCATCACCGTCCTCGTACTCGATATCGACAATCGACAGATCGGACGGGTCGACCTTGGCCTCGATCTCGCGTCCCTTGGCGTTGCGACCCTTGATTTCGTAACAACCATCGTCCGTCTTGATCCTTCGGACCGTCCAGCCGCGCGCCTCGGCCATGGCCTGAACCGCAGGTCGCGGTTGCCAGTCGCTCATGGCGACAAAGCATTGTTTGCCGTCTGCAAGCACAGCACCCCCCGCACCCGCTGTTGCCAGGAGAGTTGCCGCCGTCACGAGTTTTTTCACTTTCCAGCTCCGGTATTTTGTGGCGATGTGGTCTTATGGCGCGCTATCCTTACGGTGACCTGAAGCGCGTAGCCAGTTTGCTTCAGGTCCACGTCAGGCCACAGGCGGATAAGGCAACAACAATAACGGGACGGAACGGACATGCGGGTTTTGCTGGTCGAGGACGATACGGTGCTGGGGGCAGCGGTCCGCGATCAGATCGCTGCGGACGGCCATTCGGTCGACTGGGCAACGCGGCTGGATGCGGCGGGCGAATATCTGGACGTTGCGGCCTATGACCTGATCCTTCTGGACTTGATGCTGCCCGACGGACGCGGCCAGCCGTTCCTGCGCAAGCTTCGCACACAGGGGGACGTGACACCGGTCATCATCCTGACCGCCATGGATCAGATCAGCGACCGGATCGAGGGGCTGAACGCCGGTGCCGACGATTACATGGTCAAACCGTTTGACTTGTCCGAACTTTCGGCTCGCGTTGGCGCGGTCGCACGGCGATATTCCGGCAATCCGAACCCGCTGGTCAGTCTGGGGGATCTGGAGGTCGACCTTGCCGCTCTTTCGGTCCGCCGCGACGGCAAGCCCGTGGCGCTGACCGCGCGGGAATGGGTATTGTTCGAGGCTTTCGTGCAGCGGCCGGGACAGCTTTTGTCCAAGGCGCAGCTCGAAGAACGGCTGTATTCGTTCGACACCGAGATCGAAAGCAACACCATCGAGGTCCATATCAGCCGCTTGCGCAAAAAGCTGGGCCGTGAACAGATCGAAACGGTTCGCGGCCTGGGTTATCGGCTGGGTGCTGCATGAAGCCGCCCGGTTCGTTGCAGGGCAGGCTGGCGCTGATCCTCGGGCTGGGGCTGACAGCGCTGTGGCTGATCACCGCGTGGGCGACCGCCACCTTGCTGCGAAGCGAGATGAACGAAGTCTTTGACTCGGCGCTCGAGGAAACCGCGCAGCGCCTGTTGCCGCTGGCGGTCATCGACATTCTTGGCCGCGAAGAGGAAGGCATCAGCCAGCGCATCGCCACCCTGCGCCAGCACGACGAATTCTTCACCTATATCGTTCGCGACAACCTCGGGCGGGTTTTGCTGCGCTCGCACGCGGCCGAAGATTCGGTGTTTCCGGCGTTCGATCATCTGGGCTTCAGCGATACGCCGACCCACCGGCTCTATTACGACGCTGCGCTGCAAGGCACGGTCACGATTGCCGTTGCCGAACCCCTGAGCCACCGCGAAGAGGTGGCCAGCGAAGCGTTGACCGGCCTGGCCCTGCCATTGATCGTGATCATTCCGTTCGGGCTTTTCGGCGTTTTGATCATCGTCCGGCAAAGCTTGCGACCGGTGCGAAGATTTGGCGCTTCGCTGGCCTCGCGCGGTGCGCGCGACCTGTCGCCCGTCGGCGATGACCGCCTGCCCGACGAAATCAAACCCGTGGCCGAAGCGGTCAACCAGTTGCTGGACCGCCTCGGGCGGGCGCTTGCCGCCGAGCGGAGCTTTACGGCCAATGCCTCGCACGAGTTGCGAACGCCGGTGGCTGCGGCGCTTGCCCAGACCCAAAGATTGATGGCCGAAACGTCCGATGCCAGCGCGGCCAAACGGGCCGCCGAAATCGAGATTGCCCTGAAACGCCTCACCCGCCTGTCCGAGAAAATCATGCAACTGGCCCGCGCCGAAGGGGGCAGCCTGCGCCGTGATACTGCTGCGGATTTGCGGCCCGTTTTGAAACTGGTTCTGTCGGATTTCCAGCGAATCGTCGATACGGGACGCATCAGGGCCGACCTCGCCGGCGGACCGGTCTTGTCGAACATCGATCCGGATGCCTTTGCGATCGTGATCAGAAACCTGATCGAAAACGCTTTGCGCCACGGTGCCGGCGACGCGCCGGTGGATTTGAAAATGACGGATTCGGGCACCTTTAGCGTGGCCAACGGCGGCCCGGCGATTGCCGCTGAAATATTGGCCGGGCTGACCGGGCGGTTTGAACGGGGTCAGGCAACCGGCGATGGCAGCGGCCTTGGCCTGTCGATCGTTCAGGCCATCGCCGACGGTGCCCGGGCGACCCTGACCTTGCATTCGCCGGCCCGTGGCCGGCCCGATGGGTTCGAGGCGGTTTTCCAGATGCCGGCCGACCACCGATAGGCCTAACCGGCATTGGCAGGACCGTATGCCCACCGTGGCAGCGCACGAAAGCCAACCCGCCGGAAGCCCCCGCGCGTCGGCCGAAAGAGATCGACCACCAAAGACAGTGAAACCGGGCCAGCGCCCCACCGGGGCTTGGGCATGGGCGTGGCCGTGGGATGCCCCCGGCTTTCGATGTCGGCAGAAAATTCTTGGGCCGTCGCGGTGTTAAGGATGGATCAAGGGAACCCGTGCAGGCTGATCGCGGCCAAATGGGCAGAAGCCCGCGCCGCCATCGCCATTCCCGGTCAACCCATAGAACCTGACAGTAGCCTGAAGCAAATACCTGTTTCAGTTCAGGCAGACGTCAGCCGTTTCCGCCAAACAGCACTGGAAACAACAAACATCGGAGAATCACCATGAAGACCCTGATATCAGCACTTGCCCTTACCACCGCGCTGACCAGCGCCCTCAGCGCGCCTGCGCTGGCCCGCCCGGTCACGCTTACGACCAACCTGACGAAATACGGTGGCCGTGGCGCCTATCTGGCGCTTTACGTCACTAATGCGAAAGGCGCCTATGTCGGCAGCGTTTGGATGGCCGGCGGAAAATCGAAATACTACAAGCACCTGCGCGACTGGAAACGGGCGAGCGGTGGCAGTCGGTCGCAGGTGAACGGCATAACCGGGGCCAGCGTCGGCGCCGGACGGCAACTGAAAATCACGATCGACCTTGCCGATGCACTGTTTGACGCAGGGTACAACCTGCGCATCGACGCCGCCGTTGAAAACTTTCGCGACAGCCCGTCCGAAGTGGTCGTTCCCCTGACGACCAAGGGTGCCGGCAAGCCGGTTTCCGGGCGTCGCTATATCCACGATTTCACCTACGACATGTAAGCCCAAAGAAAGCTGTCCACCATGTTGCGTATCTTTCACAAGTTCCCCGGCCTCATTGCTGCGGCCCTGATCATCGTCACCACGCTGAGCGGAGCGGCGCTGTCCGTCCTGCCCGCCTGGGAGGTGACTCAGGTTCCGCGGCAACCCGAGGCGGCCATGAACGTGGCCGAACTGGCGCAACGGGTGGTGGCGGTTTACCCCGGCGTCGAACAACTTCGCCGTTCGCCTTCGGGCCGGATCACGGCGTTCTATTTCGACAATGGGCAACCCGGCTCGGTCGTGATCGACCCGGCGACCGGCGCGGGGGTGACCGCTTTTGAACCGTCCCCGGCCCGGCGCTGGCTGACCAGCCTGCATCGCTCGTTGTTTCTGGGTGATTTCGGGCGGTGGTCCGTTGCGGCAGGGGCGGCTTCGCTGTTGGTGCTGTCGATTTCCGGCCTCATGCTGACCGCCCGGCGCGTCGGTGGCTGGCGGCGGTTCTTTTCACGTTTGCGCGGGCCCCTGGCGGGTCGGCTGCATGTCGAGGTCGCTCGGATCTGCGTTGCGGGTCTGCTGCTGTCGGCAACCACCGCGCTGTTCATGACGGCCAGCACCTTTGGCATCATTCCCGAAGGCGCGACGCCGGATTTTCCACAGGAAGTCAGCGGCGAGACCGGCGCAAATCCGGGTTCGATGCCGCTTTTGCGTGAGACCAATGTCAACGCGTTGCGCGAACTGACTTTCCCCTATCCGGACGATCCCACCGACGTTTTCACGCTGAGCACCAACACCGGCGAGGGTTATCTGGATCAGGGAAACGGCACCGTTCTGGCCTGGATCGACTCCGGCCCGGTGCAGCGTTTCACCGAAACCATCTACATGCTGCATACCGGACAGGGCCTTGCAACATTGGGGCTGGTTCTGGGTCTGATGGCGCTGGGTGCCCCGTTCATGGCGATCACCGGCGTGATCATCTGGGCAGGCCATCGCCGGGCGCGGCCCCGGATCAAGGGCAATGTCGCGGCAGGGCAGGCGGAAACCATCGTGCTGGTCGGCAGCGAAGTCGGCAGCACCTGGGGCTTTGCCGCAACGCTGCACGGCGCTCTGAAATTGGCGGGTCACAAGGTTCATATCGGGGCAATGTCCCAGTTTGCCCCAGCGCGGTACAAACAGGCCAAACGGATCATCCTGCTGGCCGCCACCCACGGCGACGGGGCGGCCCCGGCCTCGGCAAAGGGGTTTCTTGACCGGCTGGAGGCGTTGCCCAAGGCCCCGGACATTCCCATGGCAATCCTGGGATTTGGCGACCGTCAATTCCCGGATTTCTGCGCCTATGCCAACGATGTGGCGCGGTCTGCGGAACAAAAAGGCTGGTCGCACCTGTTGCCGATGGCCACGGTTGATCGCCAATCGCCCCAGGAATTCGCCCGATGGGGGCGGGATCTGGGCACGGCGCTTGCGCTGAATCTGGAACTGTCGCACAGCCCGGCCATGCCGCGCTGCCGCGCGTTGACCCTGATCTCGCGCCGGGACTATGGCGCCGAAATGCAGGCACCAGCCGCGATCCTGCGTTTTGCCGTCCCAAAAAGCGGTTTCTTCGCACGGCTGACGGGGCGAGGCATGGGGCGGTTTGCGTCTGGTGACCTGCTTGGGATCGTTCCGCAGGGCTCGTCCGTGCCGCGTTTCTATTCGCTGGCCTCGGGACGGCGCGACGGGTTTGTGGAAATCTGCGTCAAACGCCATCCGGGCGGGCTGTGTTCGGGGCAGCTTCTGGATCTGGAACCGGGTGAAACCGTGCAGGGCTTCGTGCGAAAGAACCCCGATTTCCGGCCCGCCTCTAACCGCAAGCCGGTGATCCTGATCGGTGCGGGTACCGGTATCGGGCCGCTGGCGGGTTTTGCCCGCGCCAACCAGGCCGGGCGACCGATGCATCTGTACTTTGGCACAAGGCACCCTGACAGCGACCTGTTCTATGGCGAGGAATTGCAGGATTGGCAGGCCGCGGGGCGGCTTGCGTCGGTGACAACGGCGTTTTCGCGCAGCGGTGCCCGTTCCTATGTGCAGGACGCCCTGCGCGCCGACGCCGCGCTGATTGCCGGGCTGATCGGCGAGGGTGCGCAGGTACTGGTATGCGGCGGCCGCGAAATGGCCGCCGCCGTGACCGACGCGATGGCAGACATCATGACGCCGACCGGGTTGACGCCAGCGCTGTTGAAGGCCAAGGGAAGTTATGTCGAAGACACCTATTGATACGGAACACCACGCGATAAACGGCCCGACCATGGGCACGCGCTGGTCGGCGCTGATCAACTCTGCTGATTTGACCGACGTTGAACCGATCCGCGCCGCGCTGGCCGAAAGCGTCGATCTGGTGGATCGCCAGATGTCGACCTGGAAAACCGACAGCGACCTGATGCAGTTCAACCGGGCCCCGGTGGGGCAGTGGGTATCGGTTCCGCCCGAGTTGATGAATGTGCTTTTGAGCGGCCTCGAAATCGGCCGGCTTTCGGGCGGCGCCTTTGATATCGGCATGGGCGATGTGGTCACCGCCTGGGGATTTGGCCCAAGCGAGCCGGATGTCGGTGCGATGCGACAGGCGCTGGACGAGGCCCGTCGTGCAACCCATGAAGTGCTGGAACTTGATGCCGACGCATTTCGGGGTCGAAAATCCGCAGCCGTCACGCTGGACCTGTCGGGCATCGCCAAAGGGTACGCAGTGGACCGGATGATGGATACCTTGGCGAATTTCGGGATTTCGGACGCTCTGGTCGGCGTCGACGGCGAGATGCGGGCAAAAGGCAAACGCGCCGATGGACAGGCGTGGACCGTCGCGATAGAGCGCCCCGATTATGAGGCCCGCGCACCTCTGTCGATTTTGGAACTGATGGATTGTGCGGTCGCGACATCCGGCGATTACCGGCACTGGGTGGAGGTCGGAAACGGGCGATTGTCGCACACCATGGACCCCGTAAAGGGCGGGCCGGTGACGAAAGCACCGGCATCAACCACGGTGCTAGCGCAAACCTGCATGGATGCGGACGCCTGGGCAACCGCGCTGATGGTCGCCGGCATGCAGACAGGCCAGGACCTTGCACGGAAACACGGGCTGAGCGCGATCTTCGTTGAACGCGACGGCGATGAATTTCGCCAGACACGGGTCGGTGCGTGAACCGGGTGCGACCGGCGGATCGCCGCGCCTGATGTTTTGGCACTGACTTTTCCTTTGCCGATGTCGGTCGTTCCAACGCCAGATATCGGATATTCGTTCGCAGGTCTGCGATTGGGCGTTGCGCCCAAACCGCACTGATTTTCGGGCCGGGCACCGGGTTTTCCAGAAACCACCTGCTCCCGGTCATGACCCTTGCCCCCGCAAGCCAAAGTTCGCATCATGGAGGTTCTTTGCACCCCGGATTGCCCGCAATCCGGTTCGCGCCCGACCCCGCCCTCCCAGGGCGGGCGCGAAATGTCGCCATGTTTCAACGCTCTGCGGCGTCTGTTTTTCAAAGAAAGGCGATTGCAGGCTTCATCCAGCCCCCTTCGGGGTCAGGCGTGAACCGCGCGTATTGCCTGATTTCAACGATGCCAACTTTGAATCCACGATGCCGGAGTCGAATTTCAGAGGGCGGTGCCCGATCGCGGGCGGGCGCACTTTCGCTTCGGATTCGCGTTTTATGGTTCAGAAAGCTGCCAAACCATAGGCGGCTCACCTCACCGCACAGGCACCCGCCCGTTGCGCGGCAAGCGCGCTTTCCGTGCGACGGGGCGGTCAGGCGCTGCCCGGCGGCACTGTGCGCCTTGGTTCCGGCAGACCCCCGCCTTCGCGGGGGTGACAGTAATAGCAAAAGCCGCGCGATCGCCGTTCCGCGGGGTGGCGTGGCCGGTTTCAGTTTGCCACTTTATGCCAATCAAATCCAAAAACCATTGGCGTTGCGCAAAACCGCAACCAATCGCCGCCCCGGGGGGCGGAACGGCGATCGCGCGGCGCCCTCCGGGCTTGATTCCGCGCCGGAAAAACAATTTAGAATACCGTCTTGAGAACTTTTTCGGACCCAGAGACTAAATCTTCAATTTCATCTTTTGTGGGCTCCCTACCTTTTGCATGATCACACATGTTCCGAATATCAGCCAAATGTTGAATAAACCGCCATTG
>CAZRLO010000088.1:0-11896 GCA_964600965.1 uncultured Rhodobacter sp. | reverse complement strand
CCAGTGGCGCGTTTTCCGCCGAAGCCCGCGCACGCAAGTCCGATCTGAAACGCGAGGCCGCGCGTCGCGCCGAGCTGGAAGCGGCCCAACAGCAAGAGGACGGCCTGCAGCTAAACGCCGTCGCCCGGGTATTGGTGGAAAATCAACTGCTGGCGCTTGGGTTCAAGGCGGGTGTGCCGGACGGAACCTTTGACAAGAAAACCCGCCGGGCCATCCGCCGGTTTCAGCGAACGCGTGGCCTGGAGGTCAGTGGTTATCTAAATCGGGAAACCATCGTCAGGCTGCTGGCGGAATCAGGTTGATCCGCACCCGCGTGCAAAAAAAATGCCGCCGCAGTTTCAGCGCGGCGGCACGACCGATCGCGTGATGTCAGCCCTGACGCGCCTTGAAACGGGGCTGCGTCTTGTTGATCACGTAAACACGGCCCTTGCGGCGAACAATGCGGCAATCGCGATGGCGCGCTTTCAAAGAGCGAAGTGAGTTCCTGACCTTCATGGCCTGTCTCCTGTCTCGCGGCGGCTGGGCGCCCGGGGTGTCTTTTCGGCCCAATGGCCAGCGAATGGTGGGCGTAACTGGGATTGAACCAGTGACCCCTTCGATGTCAACGAAGTGCTCTCCCGCTGAGCTATACGCCCGAAATGTCAAAGGCGTCGCCGAAACCCTGTGGGAAAGCGGCAACGCCCACGCGTGGTTCTATAATCGGAGTCGGTTTGGGGTTCAAGTGGATTTGCGAAAATGAAATGCTGTGAGACGCACTTCAGAAACAGGTGTCCCTGATGCCACGCCCGCCGTTTTTGCTGACGATGCCCGAATCGCACGATACCGCTACGATCTTTGCGTCGCCTCATAGCGGGCGCGATTATCCATGGGAATTCATTCGCGAATCCCAACTGGATGAACGCACCATCCGGACCAGCGAGGATGCGTTCGTGGACCAATTGTTTGATGCGGCGCCCGAATGCGGTGCCCCGCTTTTGACCACGGCGGTGCCGCGCGCCTATGTCGATCTGAACCGATCATCCGAGGAACTGGATCCGGCGTTGATTTCGGGCGTGCGTCAGACCGGGCACAATCCGCGAATATCTTCGGGTCTGGGGGTGATCCCGCGCGTGGTGGCGGGTGGCCGGGAAATTCGAAACGGCAAGATAAGCCTGACCGAAGCGCGCCGCCGGCTTGATCTGTTTTACCATCCCTATCACCAGAAACTGGCGGCGCTGATGGACGACAATTGCCAGCGGTTCGGGTTCTCGCTGCTGTTTGATTGCCATTCCATGCCACACGAGGCGCTTTCGGCGACCACGTTCCCCGTGGATGCACGACCCGAAATCGTGCTTGGTGACCGGTTTGGCGCGGCTTGCGACCCCGAACTGGTCGAAAGCGTCGAAACCGAATTCACGGGGGCGGGATTGCGGGTCAGCCGTAATTTGCCCTTTGCCGGGGCGCATGTCACCCAGCGCTACGGGCGACCTGCCGAGGGATTGCACGCCATCCAGATCGAGATCGACCGGTCGTTGTACATGGACGAGGTCGCCTTGCGCCCCAATGCGAATTTCGAGGACTTCCGGATGGTTTTGCGTCGGGTGATCGCCGGGCTGTCCGAGCTTGGCCGGCGCGAAATTCACGAAGCCGCCGAGTAACGAATTCCGATCGCGCCGATCAGTTTACCGCAGCGATCTGCCTTTCAGGATGGCGTCGGTGCCGAATTTCTCGCGGATTTCATCGGTCACCCGTTCGGCTTTGATGCGCGCGCGTGATTTCGGATCGAGCAGGTCGCCAAAGCCTTCAAAACCACCTGCCGGCTCCAGATGGCTGATCCCGACACCGATCAGGCGGAACGGACCGGTCTTGATGACACCGTCCAGCAGAATGCGGGCCGAGGTGTATATCTGCTCGGCGGTTTGCGCGGGCTCGTAAAGGCTGGTGCGGCGGGTCAGGACGCGGTGATCGGATTGCTTGACCTTCAGGGTCACCACCCGCCCGGCGACATCACGCTTTTTGGCCCGCAGGGCGACATTTTCGGCTAGCCGCCAGATGTGACCATCCAGAATGCTGCTGTCGGCGGTGTCCTTGAAAAACGTGGTTTCGTGCGAGATGCTTTTTACCGGCGCGCCGGATGAGACGCGCCGATAATCCTGACCGCGGGCCAGATGCCAAAGGCGGTCTCCCATCGTGCCATAGCGTCTGGAAAGGTCGCCACGGTCCCAGCGCAAAAGGTCGGTAAATGTCCGGATGCCGTCCCGTGCGAGACTGGACTGGAACGTCTTGCCCACCCCCCAGATCAGGCCCACCGGTTTTTCCCGCAGAAATGCGGTGGTTTCGGCCATGCCGATGATCGAAAAACCCCGTGGCTTGTCGAGGTCGGACGCGATCTTGGCCAGAAACTTGTTGTGCGACAGCCCGACGCTTCCGGTCAGGCCAAGTTCAGCCTGCATGCGATGCATCAGGCGCGCCATTTGCATCGCCGGCGGCTCGCCATGCAGCCGCTCGGTGCCACTGAGGTCAAGAAACGCCTCGTCCAGCGACAAGGGCTCGATGGACGGGGTCAGCGTTTTCATCATGTCGCGGATCGTTCGGGAAACGTCGGCGTAGACCGACATCCGCGGTTTGACCACCACCGCGTCCGGGCACAGCTTGAGCGCCTGAAACATCGGCATGGCCGATCGGACCCCGCGAATTCGAGCGATATAGCATGCGGTTGAAACCACGCCCCGTTTGCCGCCGCCGATGATGACCGGCAAATCGCGGAGCGCCGGATTGTCGCGTTTTTCGACGCTGGCATAGAACGAATCGCAATCCATATGCGCGATGGCAAGCGTGGCAAGCTCGGGATGTGCCAGGACCCGCGGCGAGCCGCAATCGGGGCAACGGGATAATTCCGGAATATCGCGCAGACAATCGCGGCAGAGCGCGGGCATTTGGGTCTCCTGCGACCAGATGCGGGCAGCGTCTCATATCGACGGATGTGCCGCAAGGGAACCTTATGTGCGTCGCAGCCCGTTGCCCCGATGGGTGGGATAACCGGGTTGTTTCTCAAAATCGTTAAACGCACTTAATGTCGGAAAATCAAAGATATGGAGGTGAATATATCCGGAAAACCGGTTTACTGGTTTACCGGAATTCCGGATTACTGGTTCACTGGTTCACTGGTTCACTGGTTCACTGGTTCACTGGTTCACTGGTTCACCAGTATGCCAGTCGTCTGGTTCATCGGTCCTCCAGTCGATCTGTCCATCGGCCCACCTGTCGATCTGTCGGTCGGTCGGCCAGTCTGTCCGTCCGTCGATCCATCAGTCGATCTGTCCGTCGGTTCATCCGTAATCTGGTCGACCGATAATCCGATGGATCGGTCGGCGGATGGACGGAAATGTCGCAGGACCAGCCAACCGACGGACCGGTTTGCCGACAGACCCGATTGCGAAGGGCGTTTCGTTGCTGAACCGGTCGCCGGATGGATTGCCGGGCAGACGGAGTGGAAAGGCTGCGCCGAGGCGGGCCGGTGGGGCGATACACTGGCGCATGGATCGATCGGGAAATCGGATATCCGATGGCGGGAAAACGGGCCGGCTGGGTGGTCGACGGACCAGTGCCTTTGTTGCCCGTCCGACGATTACGCTTGGCGTAGGCGGCGCCCGCCCCGAATTTCAACATGGCCAATGCGCAGTTATTCGCGGATCCTCGATCAGGCATGGAACCGGCGACCGTTTGCCGGGCGACCGACCGAGGGTCGCTATGCGCCCCGGATTTCCCGGACAATCGCATCCGCCGCAGAGCGGGGATCCGGTGCCTGGCATATCGGCCGCCCCACGACGATGTGGTCGGCACCATTTGCCAGCGCCGCAGCGGGCGTCGCGATCCGTTTCTGATCGCCGCTGCCGCTGCCGGAGGGTCGGACTCCGGGGGTCACGATCAACTTGCCCTCGGCCTCGGGCAACACGCGGATCAGTGCGGCTTCCAGCGGCGAGGCGATGACACCGTCAGCACCCGCCAGAAACGCATTTCGCGCCCGGTCCCGCACGATATCGGGAACCGACCCGGCCCGGATCAGCGCGGCGTCCAGATCGCTGCGATCCAGCGAAGTCAAAATCGTTACCGCCAGAATGCGGGTCCGTCGGTCGCCGCGCCCGGCGATTGCGGCGCGAACGACATGGGGGTCGCCGTGCACTGTCAGGAAATCGAGGTCGTATTGTGCGATGCCCTGCACCGCTGCATGAACGGTCGCGCCAATGTCGAATAATTTCATATCCAGAAAAACGCGCTTGCCCGAGCGGCGCAGTTCATCCGCCAGCGCCAGACCGCCACCGGTCAGCATGCCAAGGCCGACTTTGTAGAACGACACCGCCGCGCCCAGCTTGTCGACCAGCGCCAGCGCCTCCAGGGCGTTCGGCACGTCAAGGGCAACAATCAGGCGGTCATCAGCTTGGGTCATGGCTTTGTTTCGGTGGCCGGGATGCTGGTGTCAAGGCGGGGGATTCGAGTATTTTGGCCAAAAAGAACTCAGCCATAGATCCGGCGCATATCCGGGGATTCGGTGCAATACATATGTACCCAGATATAGGCGTGCTGGAACAGGGCCAGAACCAGCGCGTTCCACGAGCCGAACAGCAGCGCGATGCCCCAGAGGCCCAGAAATACCACGCCGTACATGCCGTTGCGGGTGTATTTGAAAACACCTTTGTTTACCATCGGCATCGCCGCTATATCGTCGCGGAAATGATCGCCGCCCAGTGCGCGCCGCAGCGTGAAATGCACCAGTGTCGAATGCATCCCCCAGATTGCCGGGGCCAGCAACGTCAGGCCCAGAATGATTTCAATGCTGCGGGACTCTGTCAGGGGCACCGTATCAGCCCACCCGGTCAGGATCACGGACAGGGCGCGCGCGGCCAAAAGCGGCAGGAAAATCGCGGCCCAGACGCTCATATCGCGGTCTCCGAACAGGCGGGTCATCAGGTTGATATGGAGTTGCAGTCGAAAAACCGCCGCGACCACGATCTGATGGACAAGCGCCAGAACGATCCCGACGCCGGCCCAGCCGGTCGTCGTCAGGCCAAACAGCGCCGGCGGATTGTCCGGCGCGGCCATCAAGGTGAACGCGCCCGCACCCATCAACAGCGCGATCATGGCGTGTTGCGGCTGTCCCTCGATGATCTGCGAGATGGTCGAGCTTTCGCGGATTTCGGCAAGTGTCGTCATTTTGGTCCCCGGGCGATCCTGTGCGACGCTAGCACGCAGGCACGCGGGTTCAAATAGCACAAAGCCCTTGCGATTGGACTTGTCCGCTCCCATTTCACAATCAAAGGCCCGCCTTTGAACGTGCCGCCATCCGGGCGTTCGACTTTGCGGGCGCTTGGATAGGAGAATGTCATGAACTTGGAAAAGTTCACCGAACGGTCGCGTGGTTTCGTTTCTGCCGCCCAGACCATCGCAATGCGCGAAAATCATCAAAGAATCCTGCCCGAGCATTTGCTCAAGGCGCTGATGGACGATCCCGAGGGGTTGGCCGCCAACCTGATCCGGGCCGCTGGCGGTGACGCCGACAAGGTGAAATCTGCCGTCGATGCCGCGATTGACCGGCAGGCCGCCATCAGCGGCGGTGATGGCCAGATCTATGTCGACACCCAGACCGCCAAGGTGTTGGACGAGGCCCAGAAAATCGCGACCAGGGGCGGCGACAGCTTTGTGCCCGTCGAACGAATTCTGACCGCACTTTGTGTGACCAAATCCGGGGCCAGGGACATTCTGGCTGCGGCCAATGTGAATGCCCAGGCGCTGAACGCCGCGATCAACGAGTTGCGCAAGGGGCGCACCGCGGACAGTGCGTCGGCAGAGGAAAGTTATGACGCGCTCAGGAAATACAGCCGCGATCTGACCGAGGCGGCGCGGGACGGCAAGATCGACCCGATCATCGGCCGGGACGAGGAAATCCGCCGCGCGATGCAGGTCCTGAGCCGCCGGACCAAGAACAACCCGGTGCTGATCGGCGAAGCCGGTGTCGGCAAAACCGCCATCGCCGAGGGGCTGGCGATGCGGATCGTGAACGGTGATGTTCCCGAGAGCCTTGCCAACAAGAAACTGATGGCGCTGGATGTCGGCGCGCTGATTGCCGGTGCGAAATACCGGGGCGAGTTCGAAGAACGGCTGAAGGCGGTTCTGAACGAGGTGACGGCGGCTGCGGGCGAGATCATCCTGTTCATCGACGAGATGCACACCCTAGTCGGCGCGGGCAAGTCCGAGGGTGCGATGGATGCCGCCAACCTGATCAAACCGGCGCTCGCACGGGGTGAATTGCACTGCGTCGGGGCGACCACGTTGGATGAATACCGCAAGCATGTGGAAAAGGACGCAGCGCTCGCGCGGCGTTTCCAGCCGATCATGGTGACGGAACCATCGGTCACCGACACGGTCTCCATATTGCGCGGCATCAAGGAAAAGTACGAACTGCACCACGGCATTCGCATTTCCGATGCTGCCCTCGTGGCAGCGGCGACGCTGGGCCATCGCTATATCACCGACCGGTTTCTGCCGGACAAGGCCATCGATCTGATGGACGAGGCGGCCTCGCGGTTGCGCATGGAAGTGGACAGCAAGCCCGAGGAACTGGACGCGATCGACCGCGAATTGCTGCAAAAGCAGATCGAGGCTGCGGCGCTGAAAAAGGAAAGCGATGCGGCCTCAAAGGACCGGCTGGCGGGTCTGGAAAGGGATCTTGCGGAATTGCAGGAAAGTTCCGGGCGACTGACGGCGCAGTGGCAGGCCGAACGCGACAAACTGGCCGGCGCGCGGGACATCAAGGCGGAACTGGACCGGGCGCGCGTGACGTTTGAAAACGCCCGGCGATCCGGCGATCTTGCGAAAATGGGCGAGCTGCAATACGGCGTCATGCCCGATCTGGAACGACGTCTGGCCGATGCTGAAAAAGCCGGGGACGACGTGATGGTGGACGAGGCCGTTCGCCCGGACCACATCGCCGGCGTGGTCGAACGCTGGACCGGCATTCCGGTCGACAAGATGCTGGAAGGCGAGCGCGAGAAATTGCTGCGCATGGAATCCGAAATCGGAAACCGGGTGATCGGCCAGCGCGCGGCCGTGACGGCGGTTGCAAACGCGGTGCGCCGGGGCAGGGCGGGCCTTTCCGATCCGAACCGCCCGCAGGGCTCGTTCCTGTTTCTGGGGCCTACCGGTGTTGGCAAGACCGAACTGACCAAGGCGCTGGCCGAATTCCTGTTTGACGACGATGGCGCGATGGTGCGCGTCGACATGTCGGAATACATGGAAAAACATAGCGTGGCCCGTCTGATTGGCGCGCCTCCGGGATATGTGGGTTATGACGAGGGTGGGTCCCTGACCGAGGCCGTACGTCGCCGTCCCTATCAGGTCGTCCTGTTTGACGAAGTGGAAAAAGCGCACCCGGATGTCTTTAACGTGCTGTTGCAGGTTCTGGACGACGGGGTTCTGACCGACGGACAGGGGCGCAGCGTTGATTTCCGGCAGACGCTGATCGTGCTGACTTCGAACCTCGGGTCACAGGCTCTCAGCCAGTTGGGCGAAGGGGCGGATGCCGCCGACGCCCGACGCGACGTGATGGACGCCGTGCGCGCCCATTTCCGGCCCGAGTTTCTGAACCGGCTGGATGAGATCGTGCTGTTTGACCGGCTCAGCCGCGACAACATGGACGGGATCGTCGATATCCAGTTGGCGCGTCTTGCCCAGCGTCTGGCCGGGCGCAAGATTACCGTCGCGGTGGATGACGGCGCGCGCAAATGGCTGGCGGATCAGGGATATGATCCGGTTTACGGGGCCCGACCGCTCAAACGGGTTATCCAGCGCGCACTGCAAAACCCGCTGGCCGAGATGCTGCTGAGCGGCGATGTGCTGGACGGCGAAACCATCGCCGTTACGGCCGGTGACGCCGGGCTGATCATCGGGGACCGTCTGGGCACTTCGGGGCGGCCAAGACCGGATGGTGCTGTTGTGCATTAAAGAGCCCCCGCCCACCCCATGGCGTGGCTTTTGTCGCGCCGCATCACTTTGATACGTCGCGAATTTCAGATGCGACTTGAATTCGGCCGCTGCGACGCAGGCCCCCACCCGGACCGGGGCTGACATTTCCCGCAATATTCCAGGGTGTTCAGAGCGTCCCCAAGGTCAAAAGGAACCGCGCTTTCGGTGCCCGTGAAAGACACCGGGTGCGCGGCCTGCAAGGTTCGAATGTCAGGCGCTACTGTGCCGGGTAGCTGACAACCTCGAATTCGATCCCGTCGTGATCGCGAAAATAAAACCGAAGACCCGGCGCGTAGTCCGCATGGGAATGGGTTTCAAACCCGGCCCCCTGTACTTTCGCTTCGGTCGCAGCGATGTCGTCGACCAGAACGCCGACGTGGTTGAGGCCGCCGACCGTTATATAGCTGTTGTCATTGGGCGTTTGGATGTTTTTGGGCGTATAGACAGCCAAGTAGGATCCCTCGCCCCCCACATGGATCGAGACCCCTTCGTCAAGCGCCGGGCCCGACCAGCGTATGCGCCAGCCAAAAATGCGGCAAAGCATGTCGGCGGTTTTCCGGGCATCCGGCACGGTGATGTTGGCGTGCTCCAGCATGGCTTCGGGCATGGGGTTGCTCCTCTTGTGGATTCGTTTCAGACGCCTGTATCGAAATTCCTGAACCATTTGACGATTAAGTTGCTAGACTATCCCAAAACGGAGATAACATGACCCGAAAAATCGACGCCCTGCTGGCGGAATATGGCGAGAGCCATCAAAACCCTACCAACAAAGCCGTACATTGGGTTTGTGTGCCCGTGATCGTCTGGACGGTGCTGGCGCTGATCTGGTCGCTGCCGGTGCCGGGGTTCTTTTCGGCGGTTCCCTATCTCAACTGGATGACCCTGCTTTTGGCGTTGACGCTGGTCTATTACGTGGTGGTGTCCTGGCAACTGGCGCTGGGATTTCTGGCCTATGCGGCGGTGTGTCTGGCGCTGGTGATCTGGTACGAGGCTAGTTTTGCCCTGCCGCTGTGGCAATTTGCACTGATCGTGTTTGTCGTTGCCTGGGCCGGGCAGTTCTGGGGGCATAAGGTCGAGGGCAAGAAGCCCTCGTTCTTCAAGGATGTGCAGTTCCTGCTGATCGGCCCGGCGTGGCTGCTTCATTTCTTGTACAAGCGCATCGGGATCGCCTATTGAAGCGTCCGGACCCGTGACCGCAGGATCCGAACCGCCCTCTCTTGTAACAAAACCAGCGAAAACGTGACGTCGCTTGTTTTGCGCGAATCCGGTGCATTCCCTACTTTCACTGGAAACCAATTTTGACCGGGGGGTCACATGCAACGGATATCAAGGCCGGCGTTCAAATATTCCGAAGTCACGCCAAAGCGGGACTGGCTCAACCGACGGCAAATCATGGCCGGGGCGGGCGGCGCGGCGCTGTCGGGGCTGGCGGGGCTGCCCGCATTGGCAAAGCTCAACCCGGTCAAGAGCTCGTATTCAACCGACGCGGCACCCAACAGTCTCGAAGATATCACGACATACAACAATTTCTATGAATTCGGCACCGGCAAGCAGGATCCTTCGCGCAATGCGCATACGCTGAACACCAGCCCATGGACCGTCAAGATCGACGGGATGGTGGACAAGCCGGGAAACTATGGTTTCGAGGATATCGTCAGGGGCATGACCATCGAGGAACGCATCTACCGCCTGCGCTGCGTCGAGGCGTGGTCGATGGTGATCCCCTGGGCCGGATTCCAGTTGTCGCACCTTCTGAACCGGGTGGGGGTCGCAAGCGGCGCAAAATATGTGGCGTTTGAAACCCTTGTGCGCCCGTCGGAAATGCCGGGGCAGAATTCACGCCTTCTGGACTGGCCCTATCGCGAGGGATTGCGCCTGGACGAGGCGATGCACCCGCTGACCATTCTGGCGACCGGGATATATGACGAGGAAATGCCAAATCAGAACGGCGCGCCGCTGCGTCTGGTAGTGCCGTGGAAATACGGGTTCAAGTCGATCAAATCGATCGTGCGGATTACCCTGACCGACAAGCAGCCACTGGCAACATGGAACATGCAGAATCCGCGCGAATACGGATTTTATTCCAATGTGAACCCTGCGGTCGATCACCCGCGCTGGTCACAGGCCAGCGAGCGACCGATCGGCGCGGGCCTGTTTGCGAAACGCAAGAAAACGCTGATGTTCAATGGTTATGGCGATCAGGTTGCCGGGCTTTACGCCGGCATGGACCTGGGCAAGCATTATTGATGGCAACAGCCGCCTCGATGACAATGGCATCCGTCGCCGCAATTCTGAACCCGCGATTGCGCAAATTTCCGACCTGGCCGGTCTATCTGTCGCTGCTGGTGCCGGCGGGCGTCTATTTCTACTGGGCGGTCACCAACCAGCTTGGTGCCGATCCCCTGCAGGTGCTGGAACGGCAATTGGGCAAGTGGACCTTGCAGTTGCTGATCCTGACGCTGCTGGTCACACCATTGCGCAAATGGACCGGGATCAGCCTGTTGAAATTCCGCCGCGCTTTCGGGCTGGTCGCGTTTACCTATGTCTGCCTGCATCTGCTGACATGGCTGGTGCTCGACAAACAGTTTTTCTGGGACGAGATCCTGCGCGATCTTTATAAACGCCCCTATATCATCATCGGCATGACGGCCTTCGTCGTTCTGGTACCGCTGGCGGTGACGTCGAACAACTTCTCGATCCGCCGACTTGGCGGGGCGGCCTGGAACAAGCTTCACCGGCTGGCCTACGTCGCGATTATCCTCGGTGCGGTCCACTACATGATGGTCGTGAAAGCCTGGCCGCTGGAGCCGATTCTGTATGTGATTGGGTGTGTGGCGCTGGTGATGGTCCGGTTCCGCTGGGGCCGGATCGTGAAATCGGTTCCGCGACATCCGAAATCGGTGCCGGACACTTAGGGCTGAGATCCATAAACATCGGAACCGCCGCCGACTTGTTTCCTGCGATCATCAGAGTGCTCTCGTCAGATGCCCGCATTGTGAACCGCGATGACCGATTCCATGTTTCGCGGCTTTATGGTTCAAGAATGGTAACGGAATGTTCCAAGTCGCATCTGTTCTGGCGCAACCAAGAGCAGCCGGCGGCCGCGCAGGGGCCTTGGTTATCTGTTTGCGACGCCGGAACCCGGGCGATTCCGTGGATAACCCGTGCCAGATTGTGGATAAGTTTGCGATTCCCGGCCCGGCGCAATCCCGCCACTAATCATCTTGCGTTTCCGGCCAGATTTTTGTTGTTTTTCTTCAGTTTTGTGCCTGATTCAGGCTTCCGGGGGTGGGCTGAAAAAAGATTCAATAATCCGAAGAAAGCTCTTGCGGGGGCAAACAACACGGCCTAAACACCCCTTCACCGGCGGGCCAGCGTGTCATTCGGTGAAAAACAGAGACAGGCATCGAGCGGCGGGCGCGCCAACTAGAAAGGCGCATCGGTCGTGTTTGTCTCTGCGCTCTTTGAAATTGATAGTATCTGAAGAGATATGTGGGCGGTTTGGTCGTTATCGACGGACGGACTTCTACATATCAACTTACTAGGTGAACGGCCTCGGCTGTGATCCGATGATGTATAGTCAGCTTCACGTTTGATGTGGTTCTTTGTTTTCTTTGGAAAACTCAGACACAGAAAACTAAAATTGACGGTTACCTGTTTCAGTAAGGCAGGTAATCAAGGTTCTTTTCTCGCAAGAGGATCGGGCCAGATGTGCAGAGGTTCGAATGTCAAGGATAAGCGAGTAATCGCTTTTCAACTTGAGAGTTTGATCCTGGCTCAGAACGAACGCTGGCGGCACGCCTAACACATGCAAGTCGAGCGCCTTAACCACTTCGGTGGAGCGGGAGCGGCGGACGGGTTAGTAACGCGTGGGAACATACCCTTTTCTACGGAATAG
>CAZRLO010000087.1:0-11933 GCA_964600965.1 uncultured Rhodobacter sp. | reverse complement strand
CGGTAGACCGGTAGACCGGTAGACCGGATGACTGGATGACCGGATGACTGGATGACTGGATGACTGGTGGACCGGTAGACCGATAGACCGGATGACTGGCGGACTGGTAGACTGGCAGACCGGATGACTGGCGGACTGGCAGACTGGCAGACTGGTAGACTGGCAGACTGATAAACTGGCGAACCGATTGACACGTAGGCTGGATGACCGATACACCGGGCGACCAGGTGACCGGATATCCTGTCGGACCTGCAATCTGATCGACCGGATCACCAATGGATCGACGGGTTCAAGGGCCAGGGGACCGGCGCGCCGATGGATCGATTGACCCTGCCACGCAGCCGGCGGTCCCGAATGACCCGGCAAAGCGATCAAAAGGCGACCGGCCCACCGCGTCTTGCATTCACGAGGGTCGTCCGCCCGCCGGGCCGCGCCCTCGATCGAAATTGGCCCTTTCAGCCAAGGCGGGGATATTTTCAACCGTCGAAATCCGACGGTCGCACGCGTGGGATTTTCGCGATTGGCAGGGACACGTCCCCAGCACAACGCCATGATCGCAGATTTGGCGCACCGCGCGCGTTCTGACCGCGCCCGTCTGCCCGCCGCACTTCCTTCGGCGAGTTCAGAATTGGGCGAAAACCGGCAACACCGTCTGGCCGAATGCTAGTCGGTGGTTTCGACAAACAGGGTCATACCCTCGGCGCGGGTCACCTTGACGGTCGCGCCGGGTTCGGCGCCGCCGTCTTCGGGCCAGATCGCGCGCCAGCGCACGCCGTCGATGGTGACGTTGCCTTCGGGTCCGGAAAAAGCGACCACCTGCGCGTGGCGTCCGACCATCAGGTTCCCCCGTGCATTGAGTGCCGGATTTTCCGCCCCTCCGTCACCATAACGCAACAGGACCGACCGGCCAGCGAAGGTCAGGATCACGGAAACGCCCGCAAAAATCGCGATCTGAGCCTCGCCGCTCATGGCAGGCGCGGCCCAAAGCAGAACGCCGATCAGCACCGCCGCAATGGCCGGCCAGATCAGAAAAAACGACATCGTCGCCATTTCCAGCGCGCCAAGGCCAACGCCAAACGCGACCCACCACCATGGCGAGATTCCGTGCAGAATTTCGAACAGTTGCATTCATTGCCTCCGGTTCAGGGCTTGGCGGTGCGGGCGCGGGGTTTCGCCGCGGCGGGCGGTGCCGGTTTGGGCGGAGGATCGCCAAGCACGGCCTTGGCGATATCTGCAACACCCGAGATCGACCCGATCAGACCCGACGCTTCGAGCGGGATCATCACCGTCTTGGCATTCGGCGCCGAAGCGATATCCCTTAGCGCGTCGGTGTACCGCTGCGCCACGAAATAGTTGACCGCCTGAATATCACCCGAAGAGATGGCCTCGGAAACCATCCTGGTCGCCTCGGCCTCGGCTTGGGCCGAGCGCTCGCGCGCCTCGGCATCCAGAAATGCGGCTTCCTTGCGCCCCTCGGCTTCGCGGATCTGCGCTTCGCGTTCGCCCTCGGCTTTCAGGATGGCGGATTGTTTCTGACCCTCGGCCTGCAGGATGTCGGCGCGCTTGGTCCTCTCTGCCTTCATCTGCCGGGCCATCGCGTCATTGATATCAGGGGGCGGTGACAGATCCTTGATCTCGACCCGCGTGACCTTGACGCCCCAGGGGTTGCTGGCCTCGTCGATTACTGACAGCAGCCTTGAATTGATCTGGTCGCGGTTGGACAGGCTTTCGTCCAGGTCCATCGAGCCGATGACCGAACGGATATTCGTCATCGACAGGTTCGTCAGCGCACGCTCCAGATTTCTGACCTCATAGGCGGAACTTGCAGCATCCACGACCTGATAAAATGCAACCGCATCCGCGGATACCATCGCGTTGTCGCGGGTGATCACCTCCTGGCTTTCGATATCCAGCACGGTTTCCATCATATTTACGCGTGCACCGACCTTGTCCATGATCGGGACCAGGAACCGCAGACCCGGTTTCAGCGTGCGGGTGTACCGGCCAAACCGTTCGACCGTCCATTCCTCGCCCTGCGGGACGGACTTGACCATCATCACGATCAGGACGGCGGCAAAGACCAGTACCACCAGCGCCGTCATGCCCGATGAACCGATACCTATGAAATCATTCACAGAATTCCCCTTTTGTCGCCCAATTTGAACCAATAATCATGTATATAGGTGATTATGCCACGATATTCAGGGCTTGTAAGGGGTTTTTGCCTATTGCGAACTTGTTTGTTGGCACGGCGGGGCGGGCGAAGTATGTTCGCGCCAACGAAAAAGACGGGGCGAGTAAGGGCAAATCGATGCACAAGCCGGACGTAGAGGCCGAGCCGCAATTTTCGCAGCCGGTTCGGTCGATTCTGACCATGATGGCGGTCATCGGTCTGGTTTCGGTCGGGGCGTGGCTTGCATTTCCGTCGGTCGGGCCGGTCTTTCTGACCAGTCCTTACCTGAACGGCGTGATCATTGCGGTGTTCCTGATTGGGGTGATTTCCTGTTTCTGGCAGGTTTTTTCGCTCATATCGTCGATAAGCTGGATCGAAGGTTTCGCGATGCAACGCGCGGGGCACGAATTTGTCGCAGCGCCGCGTCTGCTGGTTTCGCTGGCGACGTTGCTGCGGGCGCGGGACTCGCGCACCCAGATCAGCGCATCGTCGTCGCGCTCCATTCTGGATTCCATGGCCATCCGGCTGGACGAGGGGCGCGAGTTCACGCGCTATATCATCAATCTATCAATATTCCTCGGTCTTTTGGGCACGTTTTATGGGCTGGCCACCACGGTTCCTGCGGTGGTCGACACGATCCGTTCCCTGGCCCCGTCCGAGGGCGAGGGCGGGGTCGAGGTATTCGGCCGCCTGATGACCGGATTGGAAAAACAGCTTGGCGGTATGGGCACCGCCTTTGCGTCGTCGCTGCTGGGACTGGCCGGATCGCTGGTGGTCGGGCTGTTGGACCTGTTCACCGGCAACGGCCAGAACCGGTTTTATCGGGAACTGGAGGAATGGCTTTCAACCATCACTCAGGTCGGATTCCATGCCGGCGATGGAGAATCTTCTGGCGGCACTTTTGACGGTGGTGCGTCGGATGTGGCGTTTCACCGGATGGCCGAAA
The DNA here is from genome assembly GCA_964600965.1 of uncultured Rhodobacter sp. Classification (GTDB taxonomy): domain Bacteria; phylum Pseudomonadota; class Alphaproteobacteria; order Rhodobacterales; family Rhodobacteraceae; genus UBA5972. Next base: position 8,814 of record CAZRLO010000087.1, on the reverse strand, counting down.
GCGTCGAAGAGCTGCACAAGACCTTTATCCGGGCCGAGGATACCCAGTCCGAAACCGGCGAACGCTTGTCGGCGTTGACGCAGGCGCTGTTGGAGTTGAACGCCAAGCTGGGGGCCCAGAACAACAATGCCGCGGCCCAGCAAGCCATTTCAGAGCAGAACCGCCTTTTGGAACGCATTGCGGGCGGGCAGGAGAAAATCGCCGAGCTGGCCGTCAAACAGGCCGACGAGCCCACGGACGCCGAAAGCCGGATGCGCCTGCGCAGCATCGACGTGCAATTGTTGCGCATCCTCGAAGAAATGTCGGCGGGACGTCAGGATACTGTAGCCGAGCTTCGCGCCGATATGGCCGCGCTCAACAAATCCGTTCGCAGCCTGAGCCGCAAGCCACCGGTCCAACCGCAATCGGCTGCGCAGCGCGGCAAGGTCTGATCATATGGCTTTGACGCGACGAGGTGGGCAAAATCGATTCAGCACCGGTATCTGGCCCGGCTTTGTCGACGCGATGACCGCTTTGCTGCTGGTACTGATGTTCGTGCTCACGATCTTCATGATCGTGCAATATATCCTGCGCGAAACCATCACTACCCAGGACACGCAGCTTGACTATCTCAGCCAACAGGTCGCCAATCTGGCCGAAGCCCTTGGGATCGAACAACAGAAATCCGACGGCCTGGAAGTCGAGGTTGACCGGCTGGACGGCGAACTGACGGCAGCGGTTTCCACGGCGGACGTTCAGGCGGCACTGATCGCCACGCTTTCGCAGCAGACCAAGAACCAGCAAACCCAGATTGCAAGTTTCGAGGCGCAGGTCGCCTCGTTGCTGAGCGAACGATCGCAACTGGTTCTGGATAATCAGGGGCTTGAAGGCGACAATGCCGCCCTTGCCGCCAGGATATCCGAAGCCGAGGCCGAAAATCTGCGCATTGCAACCGAACAAGAGGCCCTGCAACTGGCACTGGCCCGGGCCCGCGACGAGATCGACGCGGGCGCCGAGGCCGCCCGTCTTGCCGCTGCAAAACGCGAGGCGCTGGAGGCGTTGATCGCGCAGACGCGGGCGTCGCTGGCAGAGCGCGACACGTCGCTGACAACCGCGTTGGCCGCGTTGCAGAACACGCGAAACGATCTGGGTGCGACGCAAAGTGGCCTGACCGAACTTGAGGCGCAACTCGCCAGTATGGCGGCGGAACTGGCGACCAGCCGTGCCGCCCACGACAATGAAATCCTGAATGCGGCCGAATTGCGGGCGCGGCTTGAAGTGCTCGAAGCGGGGCTGAGCGACAGCGAAAAGGAACGGCTGGCCATCGAGGCGGCGGCGGCGCAGTTGCGCGCGCAGCTTTTGGCCTCGCAATCCGATTTGACAGACGAGGAAAAGGCGCGGTTGGCCGAGGCCGCCGCGGCCGAGGCGTTGCGAAAACGGCTGGTCGACACCGAAGCCGCGCTGACCGAAGAGGAAAAAACCCGCCTGACCGAAGCAGCGGCGGCGGCGGCCTTGCGGAAAAAGCTGGAACAATCGCAGGCCGAGCTGACCGCGATGACGCTGGCGCTGGAGGAACAGCGCCAGCAGGCGGAGGATACGCTCACCTTGCTGGCCGCGGCGGAAGTGGCAAAAAAGGAAGTCGATACCCTGCTCGCCGCTGCGTTGCTGGCACGGGACAACGCGACGTTGGCAGGTGCCGACGCCGAGGCCCGGATTTCGACCCTGGAAACCGACAAGGCCGCGCTTAACGCCCGGTTGGCGGCGGTGATCGCGCAACTCGAACAATCCGGCGACGAAGGTGCCTCGTTGCTGGCCGCAGCCGAGGCCGACCGCGGCGATCTGGAACAGCGGCTGGCCGCCGCGTTGGCCGCAAAGCTGGCGGCGGAACAGGATGCGGGCCTGCTCTTGAGCAAGGCCGAACAACGCCGGGTGCTGCTGGCCGAAGCCAACGATCTGCTGAGCGAGGAACAGGCGCGGTCCGCCGAAAGCCAGCGCCAGATTGCGGTGCTGAACCAGCAGACCGCCACGCTGCGCAAGCAGTTGAATGCCTTGCAAGCGCTTCTGGACGACGCCAAAGCCCGCGACACCGAAGCGCAGGTGCAGATCGAGGCGCTTGGATCAAACCTCAATGTCGCACTGGCGCAGGTCGCCGCCGAACAGAAACGCGTTGCCGAAGAACAGCGCCGCCGTGCCGAACTGGAAGAGGCCGAACGCAAGCGCCTGGAACTCGAAGCAAAGGATCTGGAAAAGTTCAAATCCGAATTCTTCGGCCAGTTGCGTGACCTGCTGGGCAATCGCGAGGGCGTTCGCATCGTTGGCGACCGGTTCGTGTTTTCCTCTGAAGTCCTTTTTTCCGCCGGGTCAACCGAACTGGCACCAACAGGCAAACACGAAATCGCCAGGGTCGCCGGGCTGATCCGCGAAATTTCGAACCAGATACCGCCCGAGCTTGACTGGATATTGCGCGTGGACGGCCACACCGACAATGTTCCGCTGAGCGGAACCGGTGAATTCAAGGACAATTGGGAGCTAAGTCAGGGCCGCGCGCTTTCGGTCGTGCGCTATATGATCGAAGACCTAGGAATGCCGTCGGACCGGTTGGCGGCGGCGGGTTTTGGCGAATTTCAGCCAATCAACCGGGCCAATACCGAAGCGGCCCGCGCCCAGAACCGGCGTATCGAGTTGAAGTTCACCGAGAAATGACCACCTGAATTCAAGGCGACCAAAACCCGACGGCGCTGTCTGGATGCCCGCAACCGGTGCCGGACGCTACCGCGTCAATATCCTTGCAAGGATATTGCCCAGAGTTTTGCAAAACTCTGGGCAAAACTTTCGCAAAAAGTTTTCCCCCAGGCATCAAGCCCGCTCGATCAATGCCGGGGCGCGAAAGAATTCGTCCGGATGCTGGCGTCAAACCATGTAAGGTCCCCAAGACCGGGTCGCTGGTCCAAATTGCCGGAAACGCCGTCTGGCGCGACGACCGGAAAACCTGAGCCAAACATCAACCTACCCAACCGGAAGGCGTTGACGCCAGCGCCCGACCCGCAACAGGCGTGCTTGCAACAGGGCCCTCGTCAAGAGGAAGGCGCGCTTTCAGCGCGGCTCTTGTCAAGAGGAATGCGCGCTTTCAGCGCGGCGGCGGCCCGTTTTGAAACTCTTTAACAAGTTGCTGAAAAATGTTTGAACAACGGCTTTCGTCGGTGTGAGCCATGGTTGCTACCGCGAGTTTCCCGCGGTTCAACGTGAGAGCAACCGCAGGAGCGGTTCTGACGTGGATTGGCCCGCCGAGCGAGTTTTCAACGGCCCGTAAATCCAACGGTTTCAAAAACGGACCATTCGCCATCGAACGGTTCAGGCTTCCCGGCGGACCCTTTCGCCGATGATCAAAGAGCCGCGCATCGACGTGCCTTGGTGCCGTGAGCGGGCGCCAGTGACGGCCACTTTATCCCGGCAACCCTGTACGACCCCTAAATATTGCGCCTTCCCTGGCCCGTCGCCGTGCCGGGGGATGGCCCAATGATGCGCGGCAGGCCTGCGCCCTTGATCCCGCGCGATTGGCTGGTTTTTCGCGCCGGATGCGCGACCGATACCCGACGCGCGAGATGGTTCGGTTAATCGGGCCGGCGGGCTTATGCCAACGGTAATACTGCTCTTGCGGTTGATCGCTTGCCGTGCCGCGCAGCCGATCGCGCCCATCTGGGCGCTGACCTCGTGGCCATTCCTGATGGTGTCGCGGATCGAATGGCCGGGGTAACGGTGCAAAAACATGCCATTCCATTCCGTCGCCGGGGGGCTTGGGTGGGTGCCGGTCTCGGTTGCCGACCGGGGCACTGACCCTTGGTTTGACGTCAATCCGCCGTAAGCAGGGGCGGTTTGTCGCCGGAAAGGCGCGGTCGCTCGGGCGCTTCGAGCTTCAGGTCGAGCTTGCCGTCTTTGACCGACACGCGGATCACACCGCCCTTGGCCAGTTTGCCGAACAGCAATTCCTCGGCCAGCGGCTTTTTTATGTGCTCCTGTATCACCCGCGCCAGTGGGCGCGCGCCCATACGGTCGTCATAGCCTCTTTCGGCCAGCCATTCTGCCGCGGGCCGGGTAAGTTCGATGACGACGTTGCGGTCCATCAACTGCGCTTCAAGCTGGAGGACGAATTTGTCCACGACCTGCAGGATCACCTCTTTGCTGAGAGCCGCAAAACTGATCACCGCGTCCAGACGGTTGCGGAATTCGGGCGTGAAAGTGCGTTCGATTGCCGCGGTATCTTCGCCGTCCCGGCGTTCCCGCCCAAAGCCGATCGCGGTTTTCGCCAGTTCGGTCGCACCGGCATTGGTGGTCATGATCAGGACGACATTGCGGAAATCCACCTGCCGGCCGTTGTGATCGGTCAGCTTGCCGTGATCCATGATCTGCAACAGGATGTTATAGACATCGGGATGCGCTTTTTCGATTTCGTCCAGCAGCAGCACACAATGCGGATGCTGGTCGGCGCCGTCGGTCAAAAGGCCGCCTTGATCGAAACCGACGTAACCCGGCGGCGCGCCGATCAGTCGGGAAACGGCGTGTTTTTCCATGTATTCCGACATGTCAAATCGCAGCAATTCCACACCCAGCGTGTCGGCCAACTGTTTTGCGACCTCGGTTTTGCCGACACCGGTCGGCCCGGCGAACAGGTAGTTGCCGATGGGTTTTTCCGGTTCACGCAATCCCGCGCGCGAAAGCTTGATGGCGCTGGCCAGGGCTTCGATGGCAGGGTCCTGCCCGAACACGACGCGCTTGAGCGAATTTTCAAGGTCCCGCAGAACCTCGGCGTCGTCTTTCGAGACGTTTTTGGGCGGAATGCGGGCGATCTTGGCAACCACCGCTTCGATTTCCTTGACGCCAATGGTCTTGCGGCGTTTGTTTTCCGGCACCAGATGCTGGGCGGCGCCTGCCTCGTCGATCACATCGATCGCCTTGTCGGGCAATTTGCGGTCATGGATATAGCGCGCCGACAGTTCGACCGCGTTCCGGATCGCGTCGGCGGTGTATCTGATATCATGGTGATCTTCGAAATATGGCTTGATGCCTTTCAGAATCTTGATCGAATCCTCGACATTCGGCTCGTTCACGTCGATTTTCTGGAACCGGCGCGACAGGGCGCGGTCCTTCTCGAAATGCTGGCGGAATTCCTTGTAGGTGGTCGATCCCATACAGCGCAATTTGCCGCCCTGAAGCGCCGGTTTCAGCAGGTTCGAGGCATCCATCGCCCCGCCCGAAGTGGCACCGGCGCCGATCACGGTATGAATTTCGTCGATGAACAGCACGGCGTCCGGATGATCCTCCAGCTCGGTAACGACCGCTTTCAAACGCTCTTCGAAATCGCCGCGATACCGCGTGCCGGCCAGCAATGCGCCCATATCGAGCGAAAAGATCGTGGCGTTTTCCAGCACCTGGGGGGTTTCCTTCTGCACGATCTTGTGCGCCAGACCTTCGGCAATCGCGGTCTTGCCGACGCCGGGATCCCCCACCAGCAGCGGATTGTTCTTGCGTCTCCGACACAAGACCTGGATACATCGTTCGACTTCGTGACCGCGCCCGATCAGCGGATCGACATCGCCGCGCCGCGACTTGGCATTGAGGTTCACGCAATATTTGTCGAGCGCCGATTCCTTGTTTTCGCCGTCGCTCGTTTCGGCGGCTTCGTCGGTGAATTCTTCGGATCCGGTCACGGGGCGGGTTTCGCCATAGCTGGGGTCCTTGGCGACGCCGTGGGCGATATAGTTCACGGCGTCATAGCGCGTCATGTCCTGCTCCTGCAGAAAGAATGCCGCGTTGCTTTCGCGTTCCGCAAAAATCGCCACCAGAACGTTGGCGCCGGTGACTTCGGTGCGGCCAGAGCTTTGAACATGGATCGCCGCGCGCTGGATCACGCGCTGAAAGGCGGTGGTCGGTGCCGCCTCGGAACCGTCGATATCTGATATGAGACTGGTCAGTTCGTCGTCGATGAAGGTTTCCAACGCGCCCGACAGCACATCCAGGTCGACCCCGCAGGCCCGCATGACCTTGGCCGCATCAGGTTCGTCGGTCAGCGCAAGCAGCAGATGCTCTAACGTTGCAAGTTCGTGCTTGCGCTCGTTGGCAAGTGCCAGTGCGGCATGAATCGCCTGTTCTAGTGTATTCGAGAATGATGGCATCAATCAGCCCTCCCATCATAACCCGGTCTTTGGGCGCGGCCCCAGACCGTACGCATTCATGCAATGCTTTGTCTTAAACTTCGGTTTTATTGTGTCAGCTTCAAGGCCTTTTTTCTCAATTCTTTTCACGATTGCAAAAAAACGCGGAATGCGCCGGTTTGGCAATATTGCGCGGAACATGTGGAACAAGGCGCCAGGTGACCTGTCAGGCAACCCGATCGGCGTCTCCGAATGCCGCCGCCTGCGCGGCATCCAGCCCGGATTGCAGGCGCGTGCGATGGATTTCCAGCGCGGAATCGTCATCGGGCACCCGTATCGCGGGCCCGACGACATATACCAGGCGGGAAAACGGCAAATGAATCTGGGTCCTGTCCCAGTTGCGAAGCAGCTTTCGGCGCGAAGTGGCAATGCCGACGGGTATGATCGGTGCGCCGCTTTTTCGCGCCAGCAGCAAGACGCCGTCGCCCACGACCCGACCGACCTTTGGCACGTCCGCGGTGATCGACACGGTCTCGCCGGATTTGAGGACCCGCAGCATCTTGAGGAACGCCCGTGCCCCGCCCTTGCTGGATTTTCCGGCCTTTTTGTTGCCGCTGCCGTGGATCAATTTGACCCCCAGTATCCCGATGGCTCTGCCGATCATCTGGCCGTCGCCATGGGTCGCCACCAACGCGTTCGTGGCGGGCTTGCCGCGAAACCAGAATGGAAACAGGAAATTCTGGCCATGCCAATTCGCATAGATCACCGCGCCGGAAGGCACATTCGGGGGCACATTTTCGTTCCCGAAATACGCCTTTCGTGACGTGAAAAACACCAGACGCAGGTAGGTCGCGATCAGAAAACAGCCGACTGGGCCACGCAGCAGAGATTTGAGGGTCCTTTTCATGGCCGGGCTGCTGATTTTCCTGACTTTTGGTGGGCGGATTCGCAAACCATATCAGCCTGATTGGAAAGGTCCAAGGCATCAGAAAGTGCGGGGTTTCGGTGGCGAAACTGAATTACTAAAATATTTTTGTCACGCAAAGAAATCCACTGTAAATATTTGATCGCAAAAGTAAATCACACCAGATTGCAGCACTTGGCGTCCGGGTTTTGCAACCGTCGGCTTGCTCCTGGCGTTTCGGGGATTTCCACTTGGTGCCGGCTTTGCGGGTGGCTACGCGTCGCGCGACAAACCACGGGATATCTTGCATTGACTCGGGTGGCGACATCCCTATAACCCGCGCATCCGGCGCCCGCGTCGGAATATTGGTGTTGGTGGCCCCCGCGAGGGAACGCCTGTCAGGTTTCGGCCAAAGGACAACGCCCTTTTGACATCGCCCAACGGGCCACAAAAGGAGATCAGCCGTGACCAAACGCACGTCTGCCAAATACAAACTCGATCGCCGGATGGGCGAAAACATCTGGGGTCGCCCCAAATCCCCGGTCAACCGCCGCGAATATGGCCCGGGCCAACATGGCCAGCGCCGCAAGGGCAAGCTCAGCGATTTCGGCATCCAGCTTCGCGCCAAGCAGAAGCTAAAGGGATACTATGGCGATCTGACCGAAAAGCAGTTCCGTCGGATTTACGGTGAGGCCGAGCGGGTTCGCGGTGATACCGGTGAAAATCTGATCGGCTTGCTGGAGCGCCGGCTGGACGCCGTGGTTTACCGTGCCAAGTTCGTTCCGACGGTGTTCGCCGCCCGGCAATTCGTCAATCACGGCCACATCACGGTGAACGGCAGGCGCGTCAATATTCCGTCTTACCGGGTCAACGAAGGTGACGTGATCGCGATTCGTGACAAATCCAAACAGCTCGCCATCGTGCTCGAAGCGGCGGCCTCGTCCGAACGCGACACGCCGGAATATCTGAACGTGGATCATGGCAAGATGAGCGCGGAGTTCATTCGTGCGCCGGGCCTTTCCGATGTTCCCTATCCGGTCATGATGGAACCCAATCTGGTGGTGGAATATTACGCCAAGAACTGATCGGTTCAGCCGAATGGATTTTCCGGGGACTGCGTGGCATCACGCGGTCCCTTTCTTTTGCGGTTGTTGGTTCGGGATCTGAACATTGGTTCAGGTAATCGGCCAGCCAAAGATGGCCGAATTCGCGGTTCATGTGGAACGGGTCGTCCAACCGGTGCTTGGTACCGTCGTCGATGGCACCTGTTGGCAGGCGGCGCGATCCCGTGGCGAATTCGGGCCGGGAGGTGCAGCCGTCCTTTAGCGTCACCATCGGTTGCCCGATCAGGGTTGCGGGGATCTGATCAAAAACCAGCGCCTGGCTGAGCCGAATGAGTTCCGGGTACAACGCCAATTTGAAGGTGGCTGGTCCGGACCCGGCTGCAAGCGGGGCCGGCCCGACGTGGATCGGGGCCGGGCAGATATCGCGCAGATCCCTCGCAATCCGCAGCATGGGTGCGGCGTGCCAAAATCTGCGGATGGCCTGTTCGCACAGCGTTCGGGAATTTCCCCGCCCAAGATGGATCACCTGCGCCGCCAGCTTGCGACCGACGCCGACGATCAGGAAACGGTCATAGGATTCAGGGACAACACAGGATGCGCCGCCGGAGGTGTGAACAAGGGCGTCCGCCAATGTGTCCGAAGCGGCCACCAGCCGCCCTTCACGACTGACCAGCCCCGAGATGCCCCGGTTGCGGGCGGCAAAAAACGTCAGATCGGT
>CAZRLO010000086.1:0-12079 GCA_964600965.1 uncultured Rhodobacter sp. | reverse complement strand
TGAGCCTGACGAGCTACCGGACTGCTCCACCCCGCGCCAATATCCGGTGTTGCCGGAGACCCCCCACTAACGGCAAAGGGGCGAGTCTACAATAGGGGAACAGGTTAAAATTAAGAGGTCGGGCATGAAATTCCGCATGCGAAATTCCGGGCCGCTCAGCGGGCTGTTTCGAGGGAATGCCGCGGTCGTCCGCGCCCTTGGCCCGCCAAGCGAATTCACCGGCCGTCTTTTGCAAGAACGCCGTTCAGTACCAGATCGAGGTTCGCCTTCAGCCAGCGTTTGCGATAGCCCGCATCAGACAGAACCGTCGGGCCCGAGACCTGACTGATCCACTGTGCGTAAATGATCTGGTTGCCCAGCCGGTCCAGAATGAACCCGGTCAGCATTTCGCTGTCCAGTTCCTGGCGGACGAATCCGCGCGCCTTACCCGCCTCCAGAAACCGGACGAGACGTTCGAAATAGGATTCAAATATGGAAAAAACCACCCGCTCGCGCGTGACCAGCTCAAAAAGATGCGCGTGCGAGATCAGCGCCTCCAGCGACTCTTCGGCAAAAATTTCCAGACGCGATATCAGGTGATCGCGGCTTTCAGGCGGGTCCTCGATCACGCGCATGGGTACGGCTAGAACCTGCTGGGAAAACCCCGAAAGAATTGCGTCGTACAACCCCCGCTTGGAGCCGAAATAGTGGTGGATCATGTTGGAACTGGTGCCTGCCAGTTCGCAGATTTCCCGAACCGACGCCCCGCCGAACCCTTTTCGCGAAAAGGCCTCGGCCCCGGATGCAAGCAGACGCTCGCGGGGCGGGCGTTCCGGGATTTCGGCGTTGTCTCCCACGGATTCGGGTGCATCGTTCATGGCCGTGGTTTGGCGCAATCAAGCATGTTTGACAATTCCTTTGGCTGCCGAGGGGGCTGTACGCTTGTTCGGATGGCAATTTCTCTCTTTACATGTACTATAACGTTAGTTACATAACAAGAAGCAATCACTACACCTAGCAATGGGAACGGACATGGCACACGACTTCCGACTTCCGATCGCCATTCAAGGAAAACTATGCCGATGTTGACGGCGTGCGCCTGCATTACGTCGACAAGGGCAGGGGCGCGATGATTGTGCCGGTTCTGGTAAATTTCTCGGACAAGGACATCGCGTTCAAGATCGCGGATGGCGAGCGGATTGCCGGCATGGTGCCCAACGGCCGGTTTCAGGTCATTCGCAATGCCGGTCATTTCCTGCAGGAAGATGCCGGCGAAGAAATTGCCGCCAACATTATCGACTTTCCGAACCGCAAAGTATGGAACCCGTCAAACGCCGGAACCGCAGCGACCAACGGGTGAAAACGCCCGCAAAATCAAAAGGAAATATGAAATGGAATTCACCACTGCACTTTACGCCATCGGGCTGATCACGTTCATCCTGTTGTTCGTCGAGATCAATTTCACCTACGCGACACAGGGTTTTGCCTTTGGCTGGTCCAACAATCGCGATCCCAACGCAACGTTTTCGCCATTGGCCCAGCGCATCAAGTCTGCGTATTCCAATCAGGTGGAATCTGCCGCCTATTCCGTGCCGGTGATGGCCGCCGCGGCATTCAGTGGCCTTGAAAGCAGCGGCGCGCAAACCGCGGCGCTGATCTATGTCATCGGCCGTGCCATCTACGCACCGCTGTACTATACGGGCATCCCCTACGTCCGGCTGATCGGGTTTCTGATGGGATCGGTTTCGATGATCTATATTCTTTTCGCACTCGGCACGTCCGGTCTGATCTGAACGGGCATTGCAAACAACCCTGAACCGAAGGAGCGGTCCCCATGAAAATTGCAGCCCAGGCCTTGTCCGGCATCGTTGCGGCAATTCTGTTATACCTTGGCGCGCGGCATATGTTCACGCCGCAAGCGGTGCAATCGATCACGGCGCTGACACCCGATAATGCGTTTGGCGCGTCCAACATCCGGGCCATGGGGGCGCCCCTGATCATGCTGGGCATCGTGACCGCGATTGGTGCGATCAAGTCGATGTACGAATTTATGGTGCCGGTGGCGCTGTATTTTCTGGCGCTGATCGTCGCACGCATCGTGACGCTGGTTGCGGATGGTTCGGACCCGACGGTGATCCGGGCACTGATTTTGGCCATCGCGTTTTTCGCCGTGACCGAGTTCGCGGTTCAGGTGATCAAGCGCCACGGCAAAGCGGCAGCCTGAAACGCCGCCGCGGGCTGCGTCGTTATTGCGTGATTCCGGCGGTTGCCACGTCAAAACGCTCCCGGTCGAAGTCCGCCGCCTTGAGGCACAGGAAAGCCGAGGAAAATTCGCTGTCGCGATATTTCTTCATGAACGAGGGCGCTTCTGAATTCTCGCAGGCCTCCAGCGTTTCAAATGGGCGGGGTTCAAAGAAAACGGGGACGCCGGCCGAGTTTATGAACATCGCGACCATAATGTAATTCATGCGGTTGTTCCCTTTCTTTTGCGTTGGCCCGTGTCCGGGGCGCGTCACGCGCAGCGATATGGCAAAATCGGCCACGCGACCCTGCCGGCTGGCATTGCCGGTTTCGGAAAGTTAATCGGTGAACCGGGAAAAGACAATCCGAACGGAAATTCGTAACGCCTGCACCCCGGATGGAACCGCGACCATGTTGTGTGGCCACCAAGCGACGCTCCCGTGTGACCAAAACGGCGATCCATTGCACCCGGGCCGATCTGCGACATTGCCGGCGCAGTTGCCGGGCGGGCCTTTTGTAACACCACATTCAGGTGCGATGCTTTTTCAGATGATCGATAAATAGCCGCAATGGCAGCATTGTGCGGTATTCGCGCGGGAAATAGATGTTCACCGCCGGCATGGCGATCACATGCTCAGACAGAACTTCCGTAAGCTGCCCGGTATCAAGTGCGTCCGCGCAATAGTCGCGAAAGGTGAAGGTCAGCCCCATCCCCTGCAGAGCATACTCGTTGATGACGGGCGAGGAATTTGCGATCAGTCTGCCGTTTACCTCGACCTGATATGCGCCATCCGGGCCGCCGAATGTCCATGGCGCGACCTGACGTGAGCTTGGAAAACGATAGCGCAGGCAGTTGTGGTTCAAAAGATCGGCCGGCGTTTGGGGTGTTCCGTATATTGCCAGATACGCCGGGCTTGCGGCCACCACGGTTGCCAACGGGCCGGTCAGCGCTATTGCAATCATGTCCTGCGCCACCATGCCGCCTAGGCGGAATCCGGCATGCAGACCTTCGCCAAGGATGTCCGACAGGGCGTCCGTCATTGAAAGTTCGATTTCGATTTCGGGGTATTCCTCGGCAAAAGACGCCAACGTCTTGCGCACGAGCAGATGATCGGCAAGATCGGTTATCGCCAGCCTCAGCGCCCCGCGTGCCGCATGACCCGCCGTGCGCGCGCTTTCCAGTCCGTCAGTCAGTTGCTCAAACGCCGGGGCGGCACTTTTTGCCAACGCGCGCCCGGCTTCTGTCAGGCTGATCGACCGCGTGGTCCGGATGAACAGCGCCGCGCCAATCATCTCTTCCAGCCCTTTGAGCTGATGGCTGACCGTTGATGCCTTCAACCCCAGCAGCGTTGCCGCCCCACGCAGATTGCCGGCGCGCACGATGGCATCGAACACTTCCAGTTTGGATAGGGGGATTCTCATTCATGTACCATTTCGAATAGAGTCGTGAAATTTTTGCGTATTATGCGATCAAAGGAACATAACTACAACCTATGTCAACGGCAGCGGATCATTCGATTGTCCGGGCGACACCTTCGTCCGGCTGGGAAACCGCAAGAGCCGTCACCCACATGCGGCGCGACATAGACGCGTCAAAGCGAAAGGAAACCGGAACAATGACCCGCAAGAAAGCCCTGATTATCACCACCAACCACACACGGTTCGACGACCCAAAAGCGGCTCCGACGGGCCTGTGGATATCCGAACTTGTCCACGCTTATGACGTTTTTGAAGAAGCCGGGATCGAGATGGACATCGTCAGCCCCGCGGGCGGCAAAGTCTCGGTCGACGGGCGCAGCCTGGGGCGGTTCGTTTTCGACAAAGCCTCGCGCCGGCGCTACGAGGACCCCAAATTCATGGCAATGCTGGAAGACACGCGGTCAATTTCCGACGTGAACTGGGCCGATTACGATGTCATTTTCTTTGCTGGCGGTCACGGTGCGATGTGGGATTTTGCCGAGAACGAGGATCTGCATACCCGCACCGCAGAGGTCTACGAAAGCGGCCGCATCGTCTCGGCGGTCTGCCACGGCATTGCGGCGCTTCAGAACGTCAAACTCAGCACCGGCAAATACATGATCGACGGCAGGAACGGCACCGGTTTTGCCTATCTCGACGAAAAGATCGCCGGGGTGAAGCCGCTGGTTCCTTACAACCTTGAGCAACGCCTGAAAGATCGGGGCATGCACTATTCCAAGGCGTTCCTGCCGCTTGCCGGTCACACGGTTGTGGACGGCAACATGATCACCGGGCAAAACCCCAACTCGACCACTGCAGCGGCGAAAGCGGTCGTCAAGGCACTGGAAAACCGCAGCCAACAGCAATTGGAGATGGTCAATGCCTGATATGACACCCGTCAAAGAGGGCGCTTTGGCCGAAGGCCAGCGCCTTGCCCACGCCAGAGCTTTCTATATGGAAGCTTTTGCCGAGGGCCGCCCCGCCGAGGCCGTCAAGGCCCATGTCGGTGACCGCTTCACGCAACACGGAACCGACATCAAGGACGGCGCAGCAGGTTTCATCGCCTTCGCGACCGCCTTTGTTCAGCGCAACCCAAAACGGCAGATCGAGATCGCGCGGGCGTGGGAGGACGGCCAATATGTGTTCCTGCACGTCTACCAGAACCTGAACGACGGTGAACATGAATACGTCACGACCGCGTTTTTCGATACCGACGACGACGGCAAGCTGATCGAATATTGGAACGTGACCGGCGACTTCAAAGGACCGAACCCCTCGGGCCGTACGCAGGTCGACGGCGCGACCGCGTTCAGCGATCTTGACCGGACAGCAGACAACAAGGCCATCGTTCAGGCCATGGTCCGCGAATGCCTGTTTCCCGGTGCCCGTCCCGACGACGTCGGGAAATTCTTTGCCCAAGAGTACCGCCAGCACAATCCCGGCATCGGCGACGGGCTGGAGATCGTCCGGGAATTGTCGCAAGCGGAAACCCCGCCCCTGACCTATGACGAGATCGTGCTGACCGTCGGCAAGGGCAATTTCGTTGCCATCCTGTGCAAGTCGAACTGGGAAGGCGCCCCGCTGGCGCAAGTCGATATCCTGCGGCTTGAAGGCGGGAAGATCACCGAGCATTGGGACCTCACCGAACCGCTGACATGGGGGTGACGTGGGCGCAGGCAAATCCCGGCTAGCGAGTCGGGGCCGACCGCCAATTTGTACAACAAAGGGCCGCGCCCGACCACTGTTGGGCGCGGCCACACATGGTGAGTGCCGCTTTATAATTCCACCAACATCGACGATGGTTCCATATGCAATCGTTGCAAATGCGCCGACTCAAAGGCGCGGCCGGGCATTCAAACCTTTCCCCCGCTAGGTTTGGCAGTGGCTAGCTCTTCCACGTCTTAAGACGCAGGACCATCAGCGAGACGGTGCTTGGCGGCCGGGTGTCGTGTGTTCACCACCTCCAAGATTTCGACTTCAAAATCGGACCCTCCGGTCCCGTGGTGCGATCATGAAATCCATGTAGGCTCATTGACTTGGCCACGGCCAAAATAGACAGTTGGGCTATTCACCAATTTATTGAGGAGAATTCAAAATGGCAAAATCACCTCTTTGTCTCGCCGCCGCCCTTTGTCTGATGCCATCGCTTCTATATGCGGATGCAGTCGGAATTGCTGCAGGCCAATATAAGGCATTTGGAATGGTCGGTTCAAATATGGCGACCGCCAGAGCGCAGGCACGCAAGGAGTGCAAGAAACGAAACAATGGGGTCGATTGTGCTTGGGCGGTCTCCTCTGCCAATAGCTATTTGATTGTTGTTGAATGCCCGGTCAAAAATGGGGATGAATTCGAGTTGGTTCGTTGGGGTTCATTTTCTAAGAAATCCGTCGATGCCGCGCGCAAGAGCGCGAAAAAGAAATTGAAAACCCGGGTCTCCGGAAATGGCTTCACACCCAAAATGGACGAGTGTACGGATGTCATCTTTTACGACGGAAACGAAATTCACAACTTGCGGGAATAGTGCGGGTCACCCTCATGCTATGATCCACCCCACCTTTCGCGCCGGGTCTTGGCGGCCCACGGCCATTCTTTGAAACACCGGGCAGGGCCCGACTGCCGGTGTGCGTGGCCATTTGCGCGAAGGGTCTGTCCTGCCTACGACCGATTTGATCGGGATTTGCATGGCAAGAACGGGAAGCCCCACGTCACCGGACAATATGTTCGTGCCGGATGACCTGCCAAAAGGACCATCGGGCGAGATACAGAGGATCAAACTTGAGGACGCAGTGGAATGACCTGACGCGACGCATGAATGGTGCCCATCGCCGCCGACTTTACGATTTTTCGCAAACGGGGATGTAGAGAAACAGAACCTTGTCCGGGTCATCTGGCCGCGTGCCCGGTGAATAAAGCTCAAAATCCGGCGATTCCAGGTATTCATAGTCAGATTTCGGCAACCAGCTTCCCCAGATATATTTCAGGGTTTCCGGCAAATAGGAAATAGGGCCCTGATGGCGAAACACCGCGTAGAGACGTGCGGGGATGGTTCGCGCGATCATCCCGTCGGGTACATGATCAAAGTCCTTGACCTCGACCGAACAGATATAGCTGAAGGCGACGCTGTCATCGCGTTCGTGATACGCCTCGTAAATGCCGAACGCGTCCCGCCCAACGCGGTTTGTGATCTGAAACACCTCCGGGCGAAACGCCGACCACAGGGTCTCGATGTTCAGATCCTCCTCGTTGTATTGCCGGGCGATGCCAACCACGCGGGTTTCGCGCCGGGTCACGATTTCGGGCTCCATGTCCAGCCGGTTTTGCAGATGATGCAGCATGTGCGGGCTGAACTGATCGCGGTAAATCAGCCGAAACGGGTCAGCTTTTTCCCGGTATTGCTCCGGGGTCATTTTGAAGAGCTGTTTGAAGGAACGCGTAAATGACGCGTGAGATTCAAACTGGCAGGCGAGGGCGATGTCGAGAATCGAATTTTCGCCCCCGGCAAGCCGTTCGGCGGCAATCGTCAGTCTTCTTTTGCGAAGATATTCCTTGGGCGAATCCCCGACCACGGCACGAAAAATCCGACAAAAGTGGTAGGTCGAATAATGCGATGCCCGCGCGATATCATGAATGTCCACCGGCTCGAACATATTCCGTTCGATAAAGTCGATGCCCTTGAAAATCCGTTCCAATTTACCTCACCGGTTGGGATCATTCGCTGCTGACGAAAAACCGAATGCTCTTGAAACCCTTGTCCCGAAACGGGACGATTTTCTGGTATTCAGGGTCGTTGAACAACAGATCCTGAATGGCCTCGGGGCTGGGAAACGAAAACACGCCGATCATGTCGGGTTTGTCGCCTGAATCCAAAACCGACTGGACCTTGTAATTCGCAACCGGGACGCCGCCGTGACTTGCCAAAATGGCATATGACTGGGCACCATATTTTTGCAGGTCTTCCATGTTTTCCGGGTCCGGCGTTGCGTGGACTACCATGAATGTCTTGTTTTCCATATCTCACCTCATCAGATTTGGGCACCATTTTTCCACGGCCATCGCACATGGCGCGTGTTGACGGGTCGACAATACCCGCACCACCTTGTGCGCTGCTTTGCATTTCTTGCTAAAATTCATCAGACGGCGAGCCGATGTCGCACAGGCGCGTTTGCCGGCCGGTCTGGATGCGGTCCCGCCCCGGCATCGCCGGCCCGATATCGGATCTGGTTTTTAGGCCGTGATCCCACTGGATAATCGTGGCATGATCTTGCCGGTGCCGGGTTCGTTCGGGATCGCCAACCGCGGATTGTGGTCGCGGGTTTGCATCCCGACGAACATAGGCATCAATGAAGCTGGGAGCGGCCGCGATATCTGGTGCCGCAGACCCGTGAGACACGAACGAACGAGGGGTCGGGACATATGAGCGCACAGGTCATCCCGGTCGGCCCCTTTGATCTGGTGATCTTCGGCGCGACGGGGGATTTGGCGCGGCGCAAGATATTGCCGGGGTTGTTTCAACGGTTTCTTGTGGGTCAGATGCCCGATGGCGGTCGGATTATCGGTGCGGCGAGGCGGGATCAGAGCGCTGCGGATTTCCGCGCGCAGGTTTCCGAGACACTGGCAGAGTTTGCACCGGTCGCGGCACGGGAACCGGATCGGCTGCGCGGATTTCTGCAACGGCTGGACTATGTCTGCGTCGACGCCAAGGGCGACAGGGGCTGGCAGGCGCTGGCGGCGGCCTTGCGGCCCGATGTCGTGCGGGCGTTTTATCTTTCGGTGCGGCCCGGACTGTTCGGAGCGATCGCGGAGAAGCTCGACCAGCACGGGATCGCGACCGCTGAAAGCCGGATCGTGGTGGAAAAACCGTTCGGGCACGATCTTGAAACGGCAAGGCAACTGAACACCGAACTTCGGGCATGTTTTGACGAACACCAAATCTACCGGATCGACCATTATCTGGGCAAGGAAACGGTGCAGAACCTGATGGCCCTGCGCTTTGCCAACGCGCTGTTTGAACCTTTGTGGAACAGCCAGCACGTCGATCACGTTCAGATCACGGTTGCCGAAAGTCTGGGCGTCCAGGGGCGTGGCGCCTATTACGACGGCTCGGGCGCGATGCGGGACATGGTGCAGAACCACCTGATGCAATTGCTGTGCCTTACCGCGATGGAACCGCCGTCGCGGTTTGAACCCAACGCCGTCCGGGACGAAAAGTTAAAGGTGATCCGGGCACTTGACCCGGTGGATCCGCAAAACATTGCCCGTGGTCAGTACCGCGCAGGCAGCGGCGCGGGCAGCTATCGCAATGATGCCGGCAACCCCGACAGCGCGACCGAAAGCTTCATCGCGATGAAGGTGCATGTGTCGAACTGGCGTTGGGCCGGGACGCCGTTTTACCTCAGAACCGGCAAGCGGCTGCGCGAAAGGCTAAGCGAAATCGCGATCATCTTTCACGACCCGCCGCATGCCATTTTTCCAAAGATGGAGAACCGCAGCGGCAACGCGCTTATCATCCGACTGCAACCGGACGAGGGGATCACCTTGCGGATGACGATCAAGGAGCCGGGGCCGGGCGGCATGCGCCTGACCGAAGTGCCACTTGACATGACGTTCGCCGAGGCGCTGGGCGAGGATGTGGAAATGCCCGACGCTTATGAACGCCTGATCATGGATGTGATCCGCGGCGATCAGACGTTGTTCATGCGCGGCGATGAGGTCGAGGCCGCCTGGGAATGGGTTGATCCGATCATCGCGGGCTGGCAGGAAGGTGCGCAGCAACCTTCGGCCTATGATACCGGCGGCTCCGGGCCCGAGGATGCGCTTTTGCTGATGCACCGCGACGGGCGGCGCTGGCGCGAGATCGGGGCGTAACATGTCCGAAGTCTGGAAAGCGTTGGCTGATCATCACGAGGCCACGAAGGCCCGGTCGATCCTGTCATTGTTCAATGCACCGGGCCGGTTTGCGGATTTTTCCGCCGAAGCTGATGGGGTACTTCTGGATTACAGCAAGACCAATCTTGACGAAACCGCCCGCGCTTTGCTGCTGGAACTGGCGGACTTGACCGGCGTTGCGGAAAAGCGCGATGCGATGTTTCGCGGGGAAAAGATCAACACGACCGAGGGTCGTGCGGTGCTACATACGGCGCTGCGCAGTGCCCAATCTGGCGGGATTCACGTCGATGGGGCGGATGTTCTGGGGGAAATAAAGGCGATGCGCGCGCGCATGGTCGCGTTTTGCGCTGCCGTCCGTTCCGGCGACATCGCCGCCACGGACGGCAGTGCGTTTACCGATATCGTCAATATCGGCATCGGTGGTTCGGACCTTGGGCCGGCGATGGCCACCAGGGCGCTGGCGCCCTATCATGACGGGCCGCGCATCCATTTCGTCTCGAACGTCGATGGCGCCCATACTGCTGACACCCTTGTGCGGCTCGACCCGGCGCGCACATTGCTGATCATCGCGTCGAAATCCTTTACGACGAGCGAAACCATGGCCAATGCCGCGACGGCCCGGATCTGGTTGGACGCGGCTTTGGGGGCGGCCGCATCCATGCATGTCGCGGCGGTTACCAACGCGGTCGGCCCTGCCTTGGCAACCGGGATCGATCGGGATCGGATTTTTGATATCCAGGACTGGGTTGGCGGGCGATATTCGATCTGGGGCTCGGTAGGATTGCCGCTGATGCTGGCGATCGGACCCGAAAATTTTCAGGAATTTCTTAGCGGTGGCGCGCTGATGGACCAACATTTTCGCGACGCGCCGCCGGACCGGAACCTGCCGATCTTGCTGGCTCTGGTCGGTATCTGGCACAACAATATCTGCTTGTACCCGACCCGCGCGATTTTGCCGTATGACCAGCGGTTGGCACGATTGCCGGCCTACCTGCAGCAGCTCGACATGGAAAGCAACGGCAAGCGCGTAACCAGCGATGGTGATGCGATGACACGGCAGACCGGACCGGTCGTCTGGGGCGAGGCCGGGACCAACGGGCAGCATGCGTTTTTCCAGTTGCTGCATCAGGGCACGGCGGTTGTTCCCGCGGAGTTCCTGATCGCGGCTGAGGGGCACGAGCCGGCGCTCACCCGGCATCACGCCCTGCTAAAGGCCAACTGTCTTGCCCAGTCGCAGGCGCTGATGTGCGGGCGAGACCACCCGGAACCGCATCGTCGATTTCCGGGCAACCGACCCTCGGTCACCATCGCCTATCCCAAGCTGACGCCTTTTGCTCTGGGCCAGTTGATCGCGCTTTACGAACACCGGGTTTTTGTCGAGGGTGCCATCTGGGGCGTGAACTCGTTTGATCAATGGGGGGTGGAGCTGGGCAAGGAACTGGCCAGATCGATGTTGCCACTGATTGAGGGCGACAATTCGATTGCCGCCGAAAAAATGGACGGCTCGACACAGGGTCTGATCGGCAAACTGGGCAAAGATTAGGTGTCGCCCAACGCCGCACCCCCCGGTTTCACCGGTGCGACCAATCGTCGGGATCATCCGAGTTGCCGGGCGACAGGCCGATCGTGTCGCCTTTCGTGGAACATCCCAACCCAAGCACGGTCCGGTTCGCGTAGTTGAAATATGCCGTCACCTGATTGATTTCCAGAATCTCGCCGTCGCAATAGCCAGCCGCACGCATTGCGATAACGGTGTTCTCGGACATTGATCCCGGTTCAAGGGTAAGTTGGCGGGCGTAATCCATGGCCAGTTTTTGCTTGTCTTCCAGGGGTGCGACCGCAATGTTCTGGCGGTCGATTGCGGCGCGAAGGGCGGTCGCGCGCGGTGGGTCCTGCAACAGACGTTTCAGTCCCGCAAAATGATGCTCGACGCAATAGCCGCATTGGTTCAGCGAACTGACCCAGACCCCCAACGTCTCCAGAAACCATTTCGGAATCGTGTTGCCCGCGTGATGCAGGACATTCTTGTAGATCGCCATGTGCCCCTGCATCGTGTGCGGACGCAGGCTGTGCATCATCATGATGTTATCAACGTTGTTTTCGGGGCCTTTCACCCGGTCGTAAAGGTTCCGTAGCCGACCGTCGGATTTCTCGTATTCGATGATGTCGATCCACGCCATACGCCAAATACTCCTGTTTGGTGGGGGATGATCCATGCCCGGAGAGCAAGCCCGGTTTTTTGCGGTGGTGTCGAAAATCGCCTTCGCGAGGTTGCGTCACTAAAATATTTTAGTCACTTAAGGGAATGACCTGTAACCCGTTGCAAAATCTAATCTAATCTCCTGTCACTCTGCCGATATCACGTCGGATTTTCGCCGTCCCGCCCGCCTGTTTTCAACGTCGGACATCTCTGCGTGTCAACCGGCGGATCTGCCTGCCGGCTGTCAGGGCAATGTCCCTGCCGTCTAGCTGTGAGTTCTCACGACGTTGTTCATTCGATCCATCTCTGAGAAGC
>CAZRLO010000085.1:0-12728 GCA_964600965.1 uncultured Rhodobacter sp. | reverse complement strand
AAACCACCCATCAGTCGATCAGGGCTGGACGTGAACAACCTGTTGAGACTCCACAGCTAGGTCACGACTGCCGGCAGTCTTGTGGCCGGAGGGGTGTTGCGGCTGCGCGTCGTGCGAACGACCCCGTCGATTATCGTCATCCCGACGCCGGGCAGATTGCCCTGATGAATGCTCTCCAGCATGTCCCGGCCCGGTGCGTGTTGCGCCATGTCGATCAGGATGAAATCGGCGGACTTGCCCGCCTCGATGATGCCGGTGTCAAGTTCCCGCATCCGCGCCGTATTGCCGGTGGCAAAGCAGAACGCGATTTCCGGCGGGATGTCGCCAAGGCTGGACAGCATTGCGACCATCCGAAGGATGCCAAGTGGCTGGACGCCCGAGCCAGCGGGCGCGTCGGTTCCCAGAATGATCCGTTCGGGCTGGCCCAGTTCGAACGCGGTTCGCATCGCCAGCAGGCCCGCACGTTCGTTACCGTTATGCACGATCTCGATCCCGCGCTGACAGCTTTCGCACAGGCAGGTGATCTGGTTGTCCGGCAACGCCGTGTGGCCACCGTTGATATGGCCGATGATGTCGGCGTCGGCTTCCAGCACCACATCCTTGTCGATCAGGCCGGAACCGGGGATCGACGGGCCGCCGGTGTGGATGGTCGACTGGATGCCGTACTTGCGCGCCCATTTCACCATCTGCGCAGCGGTTTCCCCGGCCTTGACCGAGCCGAGACCGACCTCGCCCAGCAGGGCGACGCCGGCATCGGCCATGTCCTTGAAATCCTGCTCGACCATCCCCTGCTCGAGCACGGGCGCACCCGCATGGACCTTGACGCCGGAAGGGCGAAAATTCTCGTACCAGCGCTGCGAGGCGATCGCCATCGCCTTCAGCCCGACGATATCCTTGGGCCGTCCCGGCGCGTGCACCTCGCCCGCCGATATCATGGTGGTGACGCCGCCATGCAGGCAGCTATCGATCCAGTTGAGCTGGCTCTGGCGTGGGGTAAAATCGCCGATGACCGGATGTACATGGCTGTCGATCAGTCCGGGTGCCAGCGTGACGCCATTGGCGTCAACGATCGTCGTTGCGCCGTCGGTGTCCATCGATTTTTCGCGCCCGATTTCGCTGATCCGCCCGTCAAGCGCGATGACGCAATCCCCGTCAAGCAGCGGCTTCTCGATCTTGCCGGAAAGGATCTGGCCGATATTCCGGATCACGAGTTTGGGTGTTTGATCTGTCATGGCGGGCCCTCCGGGGTCGGATCAAATTTTAGAGTTTTTCCAGCAATTCGCACAAACGGTCGTGTTCGCGCGGTGTCAGGTTACCGGTGGTCGCCGCCGATGCTGCCAGCGCGCGCGGGATCATCTGTTCGACCAGCGACCGTCCCGAGGCCGTCAGCGCGATGATAAGGCGCCGCCGGTCGGTCTGGGATGGTGTGGTGGAAATCAGGCGCTTGCGTGCAAGTCGATCCACCACGCCCTTGGCCGTCGCCGCGTCCATGCCCACCTGACGGCCGAGATGATTTTGCGAAAGCGGCCCGACCTCGTTCAGCTTGGCCAGAACGGCCAGTTGGGTCGGGGTCGTGTCGGGTAATATCCGCGAGAAAATTTCCAGATGTTTCTGGTTCGCCAGACGCAGCTTGAAACCGATCTGATCGTTCAGCCGATACCCGGTAACCAAATTCACATCGTGGCCCTTCGCTTCGCAGAAAACCGGCCTCGCGGGCCTGAAAATTGTTCGTCTGCATCCAATTGTAATGGCTTCACCCGGGAAAACAAGCGCCAGCGCGTCCCCCTGCGGCGGCGTCGGGACTGCCCGATCGCGTGTCAGACGTTCGGCGTCAGAACGCCACGATTTCCGGTCCGGGTATTTCACAGCAGAATTCGTCGCAACGCGGGTTCATGGCCGCCAACATCGCCGTCAGCGAAACGCCAGGCATGTGTGTACATCGGAATTTCATGCGCTATGTTCTGGCGGAATGCGAAAATATTGAACGGGGGGCGGGCCATGTACGTCGTGAATATCCGGAAACGCGCAACTGTCGTGGAAGAAGTCTTTCACGAAGGCGGTCCCGTCGCCGACGAACCCTTGCTGCGCGGTGCGGAAATGGCGGTGATACAAAACCCTTTTGCCGGTCGGTTCGAGCGGAATATCCAGGGGTTCATGGAATCGCTCAAACCCCTTGGCCTTGGCATGGCGCAAAAACTGATCGCGGCGTTGGGTGGGCAGGACCGGATCGAGGGCTACGGCAAAGGCGCCATCGTCGGGCAGTCTGGCGAACTGGAACACGGTGCCCTGTGGCACGTTCCGGGGGGCTATGCGATGCGCGAGGCTTTGGGCGGGGCGATGGCGATCGTTCCGTCCACCAAAAAGGTGGCTGCCATGGGGTCGGCTCTTGATATCCCGGTGACGCATATCAACGCGTCCTATGTTCGCAGCCATTTTGATTCGGTCGAGGTTCGTCTGACCGATGGCCCGCGCGCCGACGAAATGTTGCTCGCGCTGGTGATGACGACCGGTCCGCGCATCCATGCCCGCGTCGGCGGGCTTGCCGCCGCCGACATAGACGGCAAAGATGGTCTGCGTTAGCGAAAATCCGTCGGGCGTGGCTTTGGCAGGGTCAAAAAAATCGTTTGACAACAAACAAATTTTGAACCCGAATATGCACGCAGGATCGCTGCTGTAAAAGGCGGGCTTGCCCGCACTTAAATCGAGGAACCTTCTGTGGGATCGGCGCTGGCCACAACCGACATTTCCCAACACCCCGAACCGCCCTTGGCGCGATCGGGTCTGCGTGGCGTTGCGCGACCGGAAAGCCGCCCCGCCAAGGCCCACGATCAGGGTTCGCAGGCAAGGTGGCTGAAACCCGGTGACCGTCTGCACCTCAACCACGGGCCGATTGATCTGATCGTCGAACTGACCGGGCCCAGGCCGGCGCGACGGATGGCATTTCGGCGGGCCGTGCAGGCGTTCAATGGCGTGCTGGCGGGTCTGGTCGGTGAGTTAGACCTTTTGCGCCAACCCTATTCCGGGTCAACACCAAGGCCCCGGGGCGCGGTGGCGCGGCGCATGTTTGACAGTCTCGCGGGGTACGAACGTGATTTCGTCACCCCGATGGCGTCCGTTGCCGGGGCGGTGGCCGATCACATGCTGAACGTGATGCGGTCGGTTCCGGGCCTGGAGCGGATTTCCGTGAATAATGGTGGCGATATCGCGGTTTGGCTGGGCGAAGCCTCGCATCTGACGGTCGGAATTGTCGGCGATCCGCGTTCGGGCAGGCAGATCGCGCGGATCGCGCTGAACGCTGGATCCGGTGTCGGCGGCATCGCGACCAGTGGTTGGCGGGGCCGGAGCTTTTCGCTTGGCATTGCCGACGCTGTGACCGTGCTTGCTGAAAATGCGGCGGCCGCCGACGTGGCCGCGACGCTGATCGCCAATGCGGTGGATTTGCCGGGTTCCGCCGCCATCCGGCGAGTCCCCGCGAATTCACTGGCCCCCGATACCGACCTTGGTGCCCGTCTGGTGACTGCGGGCGTTTCCGACCTCAGCGCAGCCGAGATCGGGCAGGCGCTGGCCAGCGGGGCGAACCGGGCCCATGCGATCGTCGCCCGACGCGCGGCCACAAGCGCGTTCATCAACCTGCAAGGGCGAACGATGTGCATCGGCGAGACCTTCGGGCCGACCGCGACCGAATTACCCACGAATTCCGACAAGGAGACAATGCAATGACCGCGGCCAATATTCGCAAACTGGTGACCATCGTCGAAGATACGCTTAGCGAGGTTGGCCAGCGGATCGACCCTCCGACCCGGCGCGCGGCGGCGATTGCGGTGATCGAGAATCCGTTTGCCGGCGGCTTCACCGAAGATCTGGACCCGCTGATGGAGATCGGTGCGGAACTGGGGGATCTTCTGGGCCGGAAATGCGTTTCGGCGCTGGGGATCGAACCTGCGGACGCGCAAAGCTACGGCAAGGCCGCGATGGTCGGTGAAAACGGCGAACTGGAACACGCCGCCGCGATATTGCATCCGCGTCTGGGCAAACCGTTGCGCGCGGCGGTGGAAAAGGGCGCGGCGCTGGTAGCGTCAAACAAGAAACGTGGCGGTATGGGCCACCCGCTGGACGTGCCGCTGGGCCACAAGGACGCGGCCTATGTGCGCTCGCATTTCGACGGGATGGAAGTGCAGATCAACGACGCGCCGCGCGCCAATGAAATTCTGGTCGCCGTCGTGGTGACCGACAGCGGGCGCCCGCTGCCGCGCGTTGGCGGGCTGACGCATGCGGATGCCGAAGGCAAGGACGGATTGCACTGATGCCGGAAACGACGACAACCGACGTTCTGATCATCGGTGCCGGTCCGGTGGGATTGTTTGCGGTGTTCGAACTGGGCCTTCTCAGCCTCAACGCCCATCTGATCGATGTGCTTGACCGGCCCGGTGGGCAATGCGCGGAGCTTTATCCCGAAAAACCGATCTATGACATTCCGGGGATGCCGGTGGTTTCGGGACAGGAACTGACCGACAATCTGATGGCGCAGATCAAACCCTTCGATCCGGGATTTGACTTTCAGGAAATGGTGACCGGGATCACCGGCGATATCGAAACCGGGTTCACCGTCACGACCGATACGGGCAAGCGTTTTGAGGCCCGGGTGGTGGTCATTGCGGCGGGCGGCGGCTCGTTCCAGCCCAAGCGCCCGCCAATTCGGGATATCGAACCTTTCGAGGGGGTCTCGGTCCATTATTCCGTCCGCAAACGCGAGATTTTCCGGGACAGGAACATCCTGATCGTTGGCGGTGGTGACAGTGCGCTGGACTGGACGCTTGATCTTGTGGGCATCGCCCGGGGACTGACGCTGGTTCACCGGCGACCCGATTTCCGCGCTGCACCTGACAATGTCGCGAAAATGCACGCGCTGGCGGATGCGGGAAAGATCGATTTTCTGGTCGGGCAGGTCAGCGATCTGAAAGGCGAGGGCGGGCAGTTATCGTCGGTCACCGTGAAGGGGGCGGAAACGGAAACCGAAATCCCCTGCGACGCGCTGCTGCCGTTTTTCGGCCTGACGATGAAACTGGGCCCGGTTTCCGATTGGGGGCTGGCGCTGGAAAACAAGCTGGTCGCGGTCGATACCGAAAAGTTTGCGACCTCCCGCCCCGGCATTTTCGCGATCGGGGATATCAACCACTATCCGGGCAAGCTGAAACTGATCCTGTCCGGATTTCACGAGGCGGCGTTGATGTCACAGGCGGCCAAGGCGATCGTGCATCCCGACGAACGGGTGGTTTTCCAATATACGACGTCGTCCTCGAAACTTCAGAAAAAACTGGGTGTCGCATGAAGACTGGCCAGTCATGATGGTCGATGCACCCCTTTATCGACCAGAAACGCTGGCCGCAGCATTGGCGGTACGGGCGGAACACCCGGTGCGTTTGCTGGCAGGCGGCACTGACTTTTTCCCGGCGGCCGGGGCGCGGCCGACAAGGGACCCGGTGCTGGACATCACGGCGATCGCCGGGTTGCGCGGAGTTTCCGAGGCCGCGGAACACTGGCGCATCGGCGCCGGCGTGACCTGGTCGGAATTGCTGACCACGCCGTTGCCAACCGGGTTTGACGCGCTCAAGCGGGCGGCAAGCCAAATCGGATCGGTCCAGATACAGAATACGGCGACGCTGGTTGGCAATGTCTGCAATGCCTCGCCCGCCGCCGACGGGGTGCCGCCGCTGCTCGCGCTGGATGCGGTGGTCGAGGTCGGCTCGCTTCGCGGGACGCGCAGCGTTGCCCTTGCGGATTTCATCACCGGCGTTCGCAGCATTGATCTTCGGCCCGATGAACTGGTCACCGCGATCCTGGTTCCGAAAGAAGCGGGCCGGGGGCATTCCGGGTTCCTGAAACTCGGTAGCCGAAAATATCTGGTAATTTCAATTGCCTGCGTTGCCATCCGTCTGGATATCAATGACGCCGGCAATGTGCGTCACGCCCGGATCGCGGTTGGGGCCTGTTCGCCCGTCGCGCAAAGATTGACGGAACTGGAACGCACCCTGACCGGGCAAACCGCCAGTGCGGGTAATTTTGAAAACGCGGTCCTGGCGTCGTCGTGGGCGGAATTGTCGCCGATTTCCGATATCCGCGCCTCGGCGGATTATCGGCGGCACGCCGCGCGTTCGCTGGTGCGTCGGGGATTGCTGAGCACAATCGCAAAGGGCCGCTTGGATGTCTGAAATGGCCGAATTCACCCTGAACGGCGAAAAACGCGAGACCAGCGTGGCACGGGCCGACCGGCTTGGCAGCGTTCTGCGCGGCGAATTTGGCTGCAAGGACGTGAAGATCGGCTGCGACGCCGGAGATTGCGGCGCATGTACCGTACTGATCGACGGTTTGCCGGTCTGCGCCTGCATCACTTCGGTTTCCCGGATCGGCGGGCGCTCGGTCGAGACGCTGTCCGGTCTGTTGGCCGGCGACGAAACGGCCCGCGCCCTTGCAGACGCCTTCCTGCGCGAGGGTGCCGCACAATGCGGAATATGCACTCCGGGCATGATGGTGACGGCTGTCGGGCTGTTGCGCGAAAATTCCGCGCCTTCGGACGCGGAAATTCAGGACGCACTGGGCGGCGTGCTATGCCGCTGTACCGGCTACCGCAAAATCATCGATGCGGTTCGCAACACCGGCGCACCGATCGCGGCCGCCGATGGCGCGGTCGGAACCTCGCCGGTCCGGCTTGATGGGCGGCGAAAAGTGGAAGGCACCGAAATATTCGGCGATGACGCGGTTCCGGCGGATGCGTTGTGCCTGCGGGTGATCCGGTCGCCCCATCACCACGCCGCCTTCCGTTTTGGCGATCTGGAGGGGTTTGCCAGACGCCACGCGCTCGACCTGATCCTGACCGTTGATGACATTCCCGGCGTCAATCGTTTCGGGGTCATTCCGGGCTTTGCCGATCAGGCGGTCTATGCGAACAAAACGGCG
Source organism: uncultured Rhodobacter sp. (assembly GCA_964600965.1). GTDB lineage: Bacteria > Pseudomonadota > Alphaproteobacteria > Rhodobacterales > Rhodobacteraceae > UBA5972. Next base: position 5,774 of record CAZRLO010000085.1, on the reverse strand, counting down.
CGGTTCCGGGGCGAGGCGGTGGCGGCGATTGTCGGCACATCGCAAGCCATCGCCATGGTTGATCCGTCGGAATTTCCGGTCGACTGGACCGTCCTGCCGGCAGCACTTGAAACCAGCGAGGCACAGAAGGGCGATATTCTGCACACCGACAGGCCCGGCAATGTGATGTGCCGTGGCAACGTGCGGCGGGGCGATGCGGCGAACGGCATTGATCGGGGCGCGGTTCAGGCCGGGGCAAGCATCAGAACCGGGTTCATCGAACACAGCTATATCGAACCCGAGGCCGGATATGCCGATTTCAGGGATGGCCGCGTCAGCGTTTTTGGCGGCACACAAGCGCCGGTGATGAACCGCGAAAGCCTCGCCGAAATTCTGGCGCTCGAGCAAAGCGATGTTCGCGTCGTTCCGACGGCGGCGGGTGGCGGCTTTGGCTCCAAGCTCGACATAAGCTGGCAACCGCATGTGGCGCTGGCGGCGATGCGGCTGGGTCGGTGCGTGCGGGTCACCTATTCGCGTGGCGAAAGCATGGCCTCGACCACGAAACGACATCCGTCCAGGATTTCCGTCCGTGCGGGTGCCGCCAGTGACGGTCGACTGACCGGGTTTCGGTTTGACGGCGATTTCAACACGGGTGCCTATGCAAGCTGGGGACCGACGGTGGCGAACCGTGTCCCGATCCACGCGGGCGGGCCGTATGTCCATGAAAATTACACCGCGACATCGGCCGCCATTCACACGAATTGCGCCCCGGCCGGGGCGTTTCGCGGATTTGGTGTGCCACAGGCCGCGATTGCACAGGAACTGGTTTTTGATGAACTGGCCGAAAAACTGGGCATGGATCGGCTGGCGTTCCGCCTGCTGAACGCGCTGGACAACGGAATTCCGACCGCAACCGGGCAGGTATTCCAACGCTCGGTCGGGATCAGACCCTGTTTCGAGGCGCTGCGCGAACCCTGGCTTGCGGCGCTGGGCCGGGCGACGGCCCGTAACGCGCACGATGCGAACGTACCGCTGCGGTATGGGGTCGGTCTTGCAGGGGGGTGGTACGGCTGCGGCAATACATCTTTGCCCAATCCTTCGACCATTCGCTCCGGGATCACGCGGCAGGGCCGATTGTACCTTCATCAGGGCGCACAGGATATCGGGCAGGGGGCGAACACCGTGATCGCCCAGATTTTCGCCGAAGCGTTGGGCGTGGCGCTGGCCGACGTACATCTTGTCGGCGGTGACACCGACATCACGCCGGATGCGGGCAAGACTTCGGCCTCGCGGCAGACATTCGTCAGCGGCAATGCCGCCCTGGCAAGCGGCCTTGCGTTGCGCGATCAGATCCTGCGGCTGGTGAATTGCACGGAGGGCCGGATTTCATTTGCCCCCGGTCAGGTCATGGTGACCGGCGTGGACGGAACCGTTCACCGCGCGGACCTTTCCGACCGGGCACTGATCGCCGATCCGTATGTCCTGCAAGCGGTTGAATCCTACGACCCGCCAACTTCGCCGCTGGACGAAAACGGGCAGGGCGTGCCTTACGCGGTTTTCGGTTATACCGCGCAGATGGTGGAACTGGCTGTGGATACCGAGCTTGGCACCGTCAGGATCGACCATATCCACGCCGCGCACGATGTTGGCCGCGCCATCAATCCGACCCTGGTTGACGGGCAGATACACGGCGGCGTCGCCCAAGGGGTTGGCATGGCCCTGATGGAGGAATTCATTCCGGGACGCACGGAGAACCTGCACGACTACCTGATCCCCACCATCGGCGATATTCCTGAAATCACCACCCATATCATCGAGGTCCCGGACGAACACGGCCCCTATGGCGCCAAGGGGCTGGGCGAACATGTGCTGATCCCGACGGCACCCGCAATCCTGAATGCCATCCGTCATGCCGTCGGCGCCTGTCCGACCGATCTGCCTGCGACGCCCGACAAGGTACTGGCAGCGATCCTTGCGGCGAAGGAGGCCTGAAGATGGTGCGCCAACCCGTAGCCGAGGCGCGCAACGGCAAGATCCGCTGCGATGCCTGCCCGGTCATGTGTTATATCGCCGACGGTCGCGCCGGGGCCTGCGACCGCTATGCCAACGATGGCGGCGATCTGGTCCGGGTCGATCCGTTCACCCTGCTGGAACGGGCCGACGGCGACGTCGTGCCCTTTCTCGACAGCAGCGATGGCGATGCCTGGGACGGAGACATTCTGCAAGGCACCCGCCCGTTCGTGACCGCCATCGGCGCGGGCACCACGTATCCCGATTACAAGCCCGCGCCCTTTATCGTCAGCCAAGAGCACGAGGGCGTCGATATGGTCACCGTCGTGACCGAGGGGATTTTCAGCTATTGCGGGGCCAAGGTCAAAATCGACACCGACCGGCATCTGGGACCGGAACGCGCCCATGTGCGGGTCGATGGCGAACCGGTGGGCCATGTGATGACCGGCGAATACGGCTCGCAGATGTTGTCGCTGGGCGGGGTGCATCACCTGACCGGGGGCTCCAAGAAAGAGGGGCGCGTGACCTGCGACACCCTGTTGCGGCTATGTAATCGCGAACCAGTCGAGGTGACGATCGATGACGGGGCCGAGGTGGTGTTGCAAGCCGGGCGAGCGCCCATCGTCAATGGCGTGACCGAAAGCCGGATGCGGGTCGGATGCGGGTCGGCCACCATCGGCATGTTCGCCAAGCAATGGGTGGATCACGTCGACGAGGTCGTGGTGGTCGATGATCACATCACCGGCGTTCTGTCGGAACATCAGGCGGGCAAGTTGCTGGACGTTGCGCCGACGGGGATCAAGATCATCGGTCGTCGGTCCACGCCGGGGCGGTATTTTCAGGTGGCCGAGCCGGGCACCGGCTGGGGCGGCACCAATATTGACGATCCGCTGACCATTCTGGGCGATTTCAAACCAGCCGTTGCGCGGCCCGGGATGACCATGCTGATGGTTTCGACCACGGGCGAGCAATGGGGATATTTCGTGCTTGATCACGACCTGAAACCCCGCGCTGCCGAATTGACCCCGCCGCTTCGGCAATCGGTTGAACGCATCGCGGAAAATTGCGAGCCCAGCGTCACCTCCGTTCTGTTCATGGGGGGTGCCGGCGGTTCGCTGCGCGCCGGGGTCACCGAAAATCCGGTGCGTCTGACGCAAAGCGTGAAAGAGGCCGTGACCTATGTTTCCTGTGGCGGGACCGAAGCCTATATCTGGCCCGGCGGCGGGATCACGGTGATGGCCGATGTTCTGAGCATGCCGGCCAACGCTTTCGGATATGTGCCGACACCGGCCTTGGTCGCACCGATTGAATTCACGATGCGCCTGGCGGATTACCGGAACCTCGGCGGACATATGGATGCGGTGCAGAGCCTTGAAGAAATCTCGGACCAGGCGGAACGCCGTGTGAAATCGGACGCAACTGCCGAATGGCCGCTGGATACAGGGCATTTCCACTGGCGGGCCAGATGAAGGGGAAACAACGTGCGAAGCTATCTTGATATTCACCTGAAGGACCGGCGCATCGATGAACGCACGCTGACCGGCCATGAAATTGCGGAATGCGGGCGGTTTCTGATTGCGCGGACGTTGCTTGAAGCCGACATCGCCACGGTCGATCCCTTGTCACCGGACAACCCCCTGATCTTTTCCGCAGGGCCGTTCGCGGGCACCAATTTTTCGAACGCGAACCGACTGAGCGTCGGGTGCAAAAGCCCGCTGACCGGCGGCATCAAAGAGGCGAACAGCGGCGGCACCTTCGGATTTGCCATGGGCCAGTTGGAAATCGCCGGCTTCACGTTGCACGGCGTGTGCGACGACTGGACCGTGATCCGCATCCCGAAAGAGGGTGCGATAACCTTCGAGGACGCGACACCGTATATGGGCCTTGGCAATTTCGAATGTGCCCGGAAATTGCACACGGATTACGGCGACAAGACCTCGCTCGCGTTGTGCGGGCCGGTCGGCGAGTATCTGGGCCTGATGGCCGGCATCGCCTTTTCCGATACCGACAATCGCCCGTCGCGCCTGTCGGCGCGTGGCGGTGTGGGCGCGGTGATGGGCGCGAAAAAGATCAAGGCCATCGTCATCGACAAGGCGAAAATGCCCCCCATGCTGGACCGAAAAAAGGTCATGGGCGCGGTCAAGGATTATGGCCGCAAGCTGGGGGAATCGGCCCCGGTCAAGGTGCTGGAAACCACCGGCACCGCGATGGTTGCCGACATCACCAACCAGCTTGGTGCGCTGCCGGTGAACAATTTCTCGACTGGCACGATCCGGGAAGGCGATGGCGGGCAATTGCGCATGGGCGGCGAGTATATTCGCGAACTGAACGCGGGGCGTGACGGTGAGATTTCGCATGCCTGTATGCCCGGCTGTCTGATCAAATGTTCGAACGTTTATGTCAACGAGGATGGCCGGGAACTGGTCTCGCCGCTGGAGTACGAAACCATCGGATTGCTGGGCACCAACTGCGGGCTGAGGCATCCCGACGAAGTGGCGGCCCTGAATGAAACGGCCAACGATCTGGGCATCGACAGCATCGAACTTGGCGCGATGATTGGCGTGCTGATGGAGGCAGGGCAGGCGGAATTCGGCGATACCGCGTTCATGGAATCCTGTCTCGCGGATATCCGCGCGGGCACGGATCGCGGGCGTTTGCTGGCCCAGGGAACGGCGCGGGTCGGCGCGCATTTCGGAGTCAGGCGCGTCCCCGTGATCAAAAAGCAGGCGATCAGCGCCTACGATCCACGGGTGATCGAGGTGACCGGCGTTTCGATGATGGTGACCGCGCAGGGCGCCGATCATACGGTTGGAAACGCGCCAACGTTCAAGAGTGACGACAAACCGGTCAAAGACGTTGTCGCGGAAAGTCTGCGCATGCAGATCAACAGCGCGGTCGCGGATTCGCTGGGCCTGTGCATATTCGGGCGCACGGTGACGGATGTGAACCTCGAACTGATCGCGCGGGCCATCAACGATGCGTTCGATGCGGGCGTCGACCCGGCTTTTATCAAGGCGCTCGGACTGAAAACCCTGAAGCTTGAAGCCGAGTTCAACCGCCGCGCCGGGTTTGGTGAAGCGGATGATGCGCTGCCCGCGTTCTTTGAAACCGAGGCTTTGCCGCCGACCGGCAAGAAAGCGCGGCTGATCGCCCGCGAAGTCAACCAATGTCTCAGGGAATTGCTGGACGCCTGATGCGCCGTCGCCAGCGCGATGGTCGGCGATCGTGGAAAATCCTGACCCGTTGATTTTTTGTCGGCGGTTCGTCAACGGGCGGAAGCGACTGCGACCGCGAACTGTCTGCCAATTGCCGAATGCCGGCCCGATCCGTCCCGATCACGCAGATATTTTTTCGGCCGGAATTCCCGCGCGCCCTTGGTCTGAAGGCTTGAATTATTGAGATATATCAATAAGTTATGTCAATAATTGTTCGTCTAAAGGGCTAGACGGCCAAACGGCTGACCAGCCAGTCAGCCAACCGTCCAGACGGCTAACCGTCGAGACGGCCAGACAGCCAGCCGGATATCCTGATCGTCAGTTGCTCGCCGGTGATAGGCCTGAATTTTGGTCAGTAACCGATTGGCGCTACCTTGCCTGAAAGGGATTCGACCAGATGATATCCGGATTCCTGGGGAATATTGGCCGCCATCGTTGCCCCGCCCCGAACGTTGCCCCGTTTGGGTTCGGTTCCGCCAATCCCGACCGATCGGGCAATTTTGCGGCCCGCGCATTGTCAATGCCGGTCGAATTTTGCCTTAGGAAACCGCGTTCGCCGGAAACCGCGTC
>CAZRLO010000084.1:0-12862 GCA_964600965.1 uncultured Rhodobacter sp. | reverse complement strand
GACCAACGCGATATGGTGCAGCTTTCAACCGGCGACATGCTGCGCGCGGCCCGGTCTTCGGGGACCGAAATGGGCAAGATGGTTGCGGGCGTCATGGACCGGGGCGAACTGGTTACCGACGAGATCGTGATCGGTCTGATCGAAGAGCAGCTAACGACGACCGAGACGGCGGGCGGTTTCATCTTCGACGGCTTTCCGCGCACGCTGGCACAGGCCGATGCGTTGGGGGAATTGCTGAACCGGGTCGGTCGCAAGCTGCACACCGTGATCGAGATGAGCGTCGACGACGATGCGCTGGTCGCGCGGATTGCAGGCCGGTCCACCTGCGGCGATTGCGGCGAGGTATATAATGACACCTCAAAACCGATCCCGGCATCCGGCAAATGCGACAATTGCGGCGGCGGCGAATTCAAGCGCCGTTCCGACGACAACGCGGAATCGCTGCGCGTCCGCCTGATGGCGTATTACAAGGAAACCTCGCCACTGATCGGGTATTACTACGCCAAGGGCAAATTGCAGAGCGTGGATGGGTTGGATACGATGGATGCGGTTGCAGGCGCGATCAACGGCGCATTGGAAACGGCCTGATCCAGATTTTCCTTGGAGCATGACGTAATTCGCGCTGGGAGATTTCTCCCAGGCCCCCTTGGTGCGGCTGCAAGCAGACGTCGCGCCAAATGCAGCCAATAGGGGAAAAACCGACTAGATTTATCCTTCTGGTTGTGTTTCTGATTGGTGCCCGCGCGCTAGTGTGTCAACTCTGGATGCGGAATACGATGAGCAAAAAGTGGAATATGGTTCTGAGCTGGCTCTCCGGTGCGGGTGATGCCGCAAAATCCATTTTGGCTATTGCCGCGGTTTTGGCGGGAATCGAGGCTGTCTCAACCGGATGGATTCCCGACAAGCTCGGATATTTTTTTGGTTCAGGAGTCGAACGCGCTGCCGATCAAAGCTACACGGACCGAACAGTATCCCTAATTCGAAATTCAACTTCACTAAAGTGGATAAGAGATGCTCAAGGCTCAAACCCTAAACCAAGAACGAAACTCGGCAAAGCGCAGGGGTCGGCACGCTACCTGATATGCTGGCAAGGCAACGGGGGCGTTATTATACAATTCAATTCCTCAAACACCGGCAAAGACGAATCCTTTCCACAAGGCGACATAGGGTGCCTCGAACTGTTTGGGAAGACTTTCGAGGTTCAATTGAATTCGGGAAGTAAACACTCCGTGTATGAAACAGTCTTCTACACGCTCAAGCTCTAGCGGCCATTTTTGACCCAAACGCACCCTCGCCGCTGATCGGGTATTTTTACGCCAAGGGAAAGCTGCAAAACGTGGATGGGCCGGATCGTATGGATGCGGTCGCTGTAGCGATATCTTCGGCGATGGAAAACACCTGAGGCAGCAAAACTCTTCCAAGAGTTTTGCCAAGAGTTTTCGAAAACTCTTGGACCCTCCGGAAACCGGGCGTGGCGTGGACTGGTGCCTCTTGACCTTGCCCCGTCAACCCCCTAAACGACACCATCCTGCCCGCAGGATTCGCTTGATTTCAAGGGGAATTCCTCCGAATCAGGCCCAATTAAGCCCTCGAAGCCGAGGCACGGCCCAGCCGCCTTTCGGATGCTGGGCTTTCGTTGTGAAAAAAGGTTCCGGAATGACGGAACCGCAACCGAAGGAACACGAATTGGCACGTATTGCTGGCGTTAACATTCCGACCCATAAACGGGTCCATATCGCCCTGACCTATATCCACGGCATCGGCCGCAGCACCGCGCGCGGCATTTGCGAAGCGTCGGGCATCGATCTTTCCCGCCGCGTGAACGAACTTTCGGATGCCGAAGTTCTGGTGGTGCGCGAAAACATCGACGCGAACCTGATGGTCGAAGGCGACCTTCGCCGTGAAACGCAGATGAACATCAAACGCCTGATGGACCTTGGCTGCTATCGCGGCCTGCGCCATCGTCGCGGTCTGCCGGTTCGCGGCCAGCGCACCCACACCAATGCCCGGACGCGCAAGGGCCCCGCCCGCGCCATCGCCGGCAAGAAGAAATAAGGGAGGGTTGGATCAATGGCACGTGAAAAGGCCCGCGTAAAAAAGAAAGAACGCAAGAACATCGCCACCGGTGTGGCGCATGTTAATTCGTCGTTCAACAACACAAAAATCCTGATTTCGGATGTGCAGGGCAACGCGATTGCGTGGTCGTCGGCAGGGACGATGGGCTTCAAGGGGTCACGAAAGTCGACCCCCTATGCCGCCCAGATTGCCGCAGAAGACGCCGGCAAGAAGGCACAGGAACACGGCATGAAAACGCTGGAAGTCGAAGTGCAGGGGCCGGGTTCCGGTCGCGAGAGCGCGTTGCGCGCCCTGGCCGCCGTCGGATTGAACATTACCGCAATCCGCGACGTGACCCCGATAGCGCATAATGGCTGTCGGCCGCCAAAGCGCCGCCGTGTTTGATGAACATTCAAGGCCCCCCGGTCAGCCGGGTGGTCAGCAGAACTTACTTGAAACCTCGGGAGTCCGCCGGACACATGGATCCGCGTCGGCAGACAGGAATGGAGGCAATTCGATGATCCACAAAAACTGGCAAGAGCTGATTCGGCCCATCCAACTGGAAATCAAGCCGGGTGCAGACCCGCTCAGGCAGGCCTCGGCGGTTGCGGAACCGCTGGAGCGCGGCTTTGGGCTGACGCTGGGCAACGCATTGCGTCGCGTGCTGCTGTCAAGCCTTCAGGGCGCCGCGATTACCAGCGTTCAGATCGACAACGTGCTGCACGAATTCTCCAGCGTCGCTGGTGTGCGCGAGGATGTCACCGACATCGTTCTGAACCTCAAGGGCGTATCGCTTTCGATGGATGTCGAGGGCAGCAAACGGGTTTCGGTTTCCGCCAAGGGTCCGGGTGTGGTCACCGCGGGCGATATTTCCGAAAGCGCCGGCATCGAAATCCTGAACCGCGATCACGTCATCTGCCATCTGGATGACGGCGCAAGCCTGTTCATGGAAATGACGGTCGAAAGCGGCAAGGGCTATGTCGCCGCCGAAAAAAACCGGCCTGAAGAGGCACCGATCGGTCTGATTCCGATCGACGCGATTTTCTCGCCGATCCGCAAGGTTTCCTATGACGTTCAGCCGACCCGTGAAGGGCAGGTACTGGACTACGACAAGCTTACGCTGAAGGTGGACACCGACGGTTCGGTCACGCCGGACGACGCCATCGCTTTTGCCGCGCGCATCCTGCAGGATCAGTTGTCGGTCTTTGTGAACTTCGACGAGCCGGAAGCCGCAGGTCGTGCCGAAGAAGAGGACGATCTGGAGTTCAATCCGCTTCTGCTGAAAAAGGTCGACGAACTGGAATTGTCGGTGCGTTCGGCAAACTGCCTGAAGAACGACAACATCGTTTACATCGGCGATCTGATCCAGAAGACCGAGGCCGAGATGCTGCGCACGCCGAATTTCGGGCGCAAGTCTCTGAACGAGATCAAGGAAGTTCTGACCGCGATGGGGCTGCATCTGGGGATGGATATCCTCGACTGGCCACCAGACAATATCGAGGAACTGGCGAAGAAATACGAAGATCATTTTTGATCAACTGCGGGTCGGACAATTGTCCGACCTACGCAATGCCCGCAATGGCGGGGAATACTCGGGCAATCCCGCCCCAAGGAGAGCACACCACACGCATGGTGCGCCGGACAAAGTATAAACAAGGACCAAAACCATGCGTCACGCACGAGGCTATCGCCGCCTGAACCGAACCCATGAGCACCGCAAGGCGCTGTTCGCGAACATGGCCGGCTCGCTCATCGAACATGAGCAAATCAAGACCACCCTGCCAAAGGCCAAGGAATTGCGCCCGATCATCGAAAAGCTGATCACGCTGGCCAAACGCGGCGACCTGCACGCACGGCGTCTGGCTGCCAGCAAGTTGAAACAGGATGCCTATGTGGCGAAATTGTTCGACGTGCTTGGCCCGCGATACCAGGATCGGCAGGGCGGGTATGTTCGCGTCCTGAAAGCCGGGTTTCGTTACGGCGACATGGCCCCGATGGCGATCATCGAATTCGTGGACCGCGATGCCGACGCCAAGGGATCTGCGGACAAAGCCCGCGTGGCCGCCGAATCGGCCGAAGCCTAGGTTTACTCGCCTTAAAGTCTGGTAAGGAACAGAACCCCACAGAGTTGTCTGCGGGGTTCCGCCCTTAAGCTACGTTCCTTTTTGTGCCATTTCCAGGGTCAACCGGTCGGGACGCAAGGTCTGTGATGATCTTGTCCAATTGCACCGGTCCCACCAAGGTGGAACCGGTAAATTCCAGCAGATCAAGCCGTACCGCTTTGGGCAGAGACATGATCCGTGAAAACAATTCGGGGTCGATCCACGTAGCCATATTTACCAACTTACATCGTGCATTGGTTACGCCCGACAATTTACGGTTGACTTGAATTTTTTCAACCTGTCTAAAAAGACATGTCTAAAAACACAGGCTTACAACTGATCCTGAACCGACTGGCAAGCGAATCTCCGGCCGGATTCATGGCGGGCATGCATATCCGCTTTGCCGGCCCTCTGATTCAGTTTCATACCTATGATCAGGTCTGGGTGGATCACTATACGGAAAACGGTTACACGCTGCGCGACCCGATGGTGGCGTGGGGCTTCGCCAAGGAAGGGGCCTCGCGTTGGAGCGACATCGATCTTCCGGACACCTTTGGCATATTGAAGGAGGCCGCGATTTTCGGCCTGAAATACGGGGTCGTGGTCGCGCACGGTCCCTTGTCGTCTCGTTCCATTGTTGGTTGTGCGCGCTCGGACCGCGAGTTTTTTGACGACGAAATCGACCGCATCACCGGACTGGTTCAAACCTTGCACGAGGCAACGGACCCGCCCGAAAGTCTGACAGATGCGCAACGACAAGCCCTGCAGCTCATCGCCGATGGCAATCGCCATGCCGGTGCTGCAGCGAAACTTGGGATATCCGAAAGCGCGCTGAAAGCCAGATTGAATTCGGCAAGGAACCGACTTCTGGCACGAACGACTGCAGAAGCGATTCAACGCGCCAAGGAATACAGGCTGCTTTGACAAAGTAATCCCACCAGCAGGGACCAATATCTTTCAACCAAGCTGGGGGCTCTACAAATGGAGACGACGACACTATCATTTGACAATATGCACGTTCACGGAGAATTATTTGCCAACCTGTTGAGGGCGCGCAAACAGTCCTTTATCGTGCAAAGAAACTGGGATCTGCCCGAGGCCGACGGGATGGAGTACGATCAGTACGACACCCCCGCCAGCCGCTGGATCGCGGTGCACGAGTTCGGCGAAATCCTGGCGGGCATCCGCCTTACGCCGACAACCGCGCGCTGCGGCATATATTCGTATATGATCCGGGACGCGCAGTTGGGTCTGCTCGACGAAATTCCGGCGGGCCTGCTGAATTTCGAAGCACCGGTTGCCCAGCATATCTGGGAATCGAGCCGGGTTTTCGTTTCGCACAAGGTGCCGGCCAAGATGCGGATGCGGGTGCAGGCGGATCTGATGCGCGAGCTGATATCCGCTGCGCGGTCGCTGGGTGCCACCCAGATACTGGGGCTGGTGCCTGCTGTCTGGTCGCGCTGGATCGCGCGATTGGGTCTGGATGCCGAAGCCGCAGGGCCGACGATGGAAATCGACGGGTGGAAAACCCAGGTGGCGCTGATGCACCTGGCCGCGAACCTGCACTGATTGCGATGCGTGGATAAGGCGCATTCTCCCCCGCCCCGACCACGGGGCCGGGGAGGCCCGCCCAAGGTCCGCCCGACCGTGGCAAACCCCGGTTGAAGTTACCCCTTTGCGCGCGGTAATCTGATCCTGCCAAATCGGATCACACCGGAATTTGCCAATGCAAAAATTCATCGCCGCCGCCGCCGTGATGCTGGCCGTTGCCAACCCGGCATGGGCCGAGACAAAAATTCCGGCAACCGCTCTCGAAGTCTCGCTCAGCTTTGCACCGGTGGTCCGGCAATCGGCGCCGTCGGTCGTGAACATTTACGCCAAGCGCATTGTCGAGGCGCGCGTCAATCCGTTTGCGAACGATCCGTTCTTTTCCGAGTTCTTCAAGAATTTCGGCAACCCGGCACCCCGGGTTCAGAATTCGTTGGGTTCCGGTGTCATTCTTTCCGCCGACGGGTTGATCGTGTCGAATTTCCATGTCGTCGGCGGGGCCACAGACATCCGCGTGGTGTTGAACGACCGGCGTGAATTCGACGCCGAGGTCTTGCTGGCCGACGAGCAAAGTGATCTGGCGGTATTGCGCATCGCGGGCGTTGATGACCTGCCCGCGATTGTGTTGCGTCCGTCCGGCGAGGTGGCGGTCGGTGATCTGGTGCTGGCGATCGGCAATCCGTTCGGCGTCGGGCAGACGGTTTCCAGCGGCATCATTTCCGGGCTTGCGCGCTCTGGCGGGGCCGTCGGCAATGCGCGCGCCTATTTCGTTCAGACCGACGCCCCGATCAATCCCGGAAACTCTGGCGGGGCGCTGGTCGACATGACCGGGGCATTGGTGGGGATCAATACATCGATCCTGACGCGGTCCGGCGGATCCAACGGTATCGGGTTTGCCATCCCCTCGGATCTGGTGGCCAGCTTTCTGCGTCAGGCGCGGGCCGGTGCATCGGTGTTCAAGCGCCCGTGGGCCGGTATCGTCGGACAGATCGTGGATGCGGCAATCGCCGAAAGTCTGGAACTCGACCGGCCCGAGGGCATGGTGGTGGTGGAAATGCACGCCGACAGCCCGTTCGCTGCTGCGGGAATCGTGCCGGGCGAGGTGATCACATCGCTGAACGGCAACCCGGTGAACGGCCCTGCCGAAATGTTGTATCGCATGTCCGTTCTGGGGGTTGGCGGCACGGCTGAAATCCGGGTTTTGCGCGATGGCCATCCGAAATTGCTGGCCGTCGGGATGATTCCCGCGCCTGAAATTCCCGCGCGCGCTACCGCGACGATCACAACGCGCGGGCCATTCAAGGGCCTGACGCTTTCGCAGATCAACCCGGCGGTGATCGCGGAAAGCGGCCTGCCTCTTTCTGCGAACGGCGTGGTGGTGACCGGCGCCGAAGGGGTGGCCGCGCGGGTCGGCTTTCGGCCCGGTGACATCCTGCGGCGCGTGAATGCGCACGAAATCCACAAGGTCGCCGATGCGCTCAAGGCGGCTGCAACCAGACCGGGGCGCTGGAACCTGACCATTGAACGCGGCGGCAAATCGCTTGTCATCCGGTTGAACGGATGAACGCGGCGGCGCTGCCTTGGCGCGCACCCGCGCGGGCCCGGCCATGCCGATGACCGATTTGTTCGACCAGCCCCAACCCGCGGCCGATGAAACGGCCAAGGCTGCCGCGCCGCGCCCGCTTGCCGACCGGTTGCGCCCGGCAACGCTTGGCGCGGTGATCGGCCAGCAGCACCTGTTGGGCCCGGACGCGCCGCTGGCGGCGATGCTTGAGGCCGGGTCGCTTTCCAGCATCGTGTTCTGGGGGCCGCCGGGTGTTGGCAAGACCACCATCGCGCGGTTGCTGGCGGCCGAGACCGATCTGGCATTCGTTCAGATCAGCGCGATATTCACGGGGATCGCCGAGCTTCGAAAGGTGTTCGAGGCGGCGAAATTGCGGCGCGGCAACGGGCGCGGAACGTTGTTGTTCGTGGACGAAGTGCATCGGTTCAACAAGGCGCAGCAGGATGGGTTTCTGCCGCATATGGAGGACGGCACCATCGTTCTTGTGGGCGCGACCACGGAAAACCCGTCGTTTGAACTGAACTCGGCGCTGTTGTCGCGGGCGCAGGTCCTGGTCCTGAACCGGCTGTCGATCGGGGAATTGGAACAGCTTGCGCAGCGGGCGGAAACCGAGCTGGGCACGCCCGCGCCCCTGACCGGCGATGCGCGCGCGGCACTGTTGGAAATGGCCGACGGGGACGGGCGGGCATTGCTCAACCTTCTGGAACAGGTATTCGCGTGGCAAGCGGATTCGGCGTTGAGTACCGACGACATCAAACGCCGCCTGACCCGGCGCGCACCCAATTTCGATAAATCCGGCGACGCGCATTTCAACCTGATCAGCGCGCTGCACAAATCGGTTCGCGGATCGGACCCGGACGCGGCGCTGTACTGGCTGGCGCGGATGCTGACAGGCGGCGAGGACCCGCGATATCTGGCCCGCCGGATTACCCGGATGGCGGTCGAGGATATCGGGCTGGCCGATCCGGACGCACAGCGCATTTGTCTGGAAGGCTGGCAGACCTACGAAAGGCTTGGCAGTCCCGAAGGCGAACTTGCGATTGCGCAGGCGGTGATCTATCTGGCGCTGGCGCCGAAATCCAATGCGGCCTATGCCGGGTTCGGTGCGGCGATGAAGGCGGCCCGGCAAACCGGATCGGAGCCCCCGCCCAAGCACGCTCTGAATGCGCCAACGCGCATGATGAAGGATCAGGGCTACGGTGCGGGTTATCTTTATGATCACGATGCGGATGACAGTTTTTCCGGACAGAACTATTTCCCCGAGGGCATGACGCGCGGCGTTTATTACCTGCCCAAAGAGCGCGGGCACGAGCGCGAGTTGAAAAAACGACTGGATCATTTCGTGCGGCTGCGTGCCAGGCGGGGTGGCGAACAGGCGTGACCTCTCTTGACATTCAAAGGCGGCTGGGGCCTTTGCTTTCGCCGGGAAACAAACGGAAACAACCATGATCTGGACACTTTTGCAGGTTGCCGCCGGCGGTGCGGTCGGTGCCTCGGCCCGGTTTCTGACCGGGATCGCGGTGGTGCGTCTGGTCGGATTCGGGGCGTTGCCGATGGGGGTGCTTGTCGCCAATATTCTGGGCTCGACGATCATGGGGGCGTTGGTGGTTTTCTTCGGCCAGCGCGGGCTGACCCATCTGAACCCGCTGCTGATCACCGGGTTTCTGGGCGGGTACACGACGTTTTCGGCGTTTTCGCTGGAAACCTGGACCCTGTTGGAACGTGGGCAAACCGGGCTGGCGGCGGGCTATGTGCTTTTGTCGGTCGGGTTGTCGCTTGGCGGACTGTTCGCCGGAGTCTGGGCGATGCGCATGGTGCTGGCATGAGCCGCGTGCAGATGATCACCGTCACTGGCGACGAGGATACCCAGCGGTTCGACCGCTGGTTCCGCCGCCGGTTTCCGCAGATCAGCCAGGGCCGGCTCGAAAAACTGTGCCGCAAGGGTGAAATCAGGGTGGATGGCGGGCGCATCCGGGCCTCGTCCCGATTGGCGAGCGGGCAGCAGGTGCGAATTCCGCCCCTGCCCGATCAGGCCGCCGAACCGGCGCGAGAGATTCCGGTTTCCGAGATATCCGCCGGCGACACGGAATTGATCCGCGCGGCGGTGATTTATCGTGACGATCACATCATCGCACTGAACAAGCCGGCGGGATTGCCGGTGCAGGGAGGCTCTGGGCATCTGCGCCATGTCGACGGGCTGAGCGAAGCGTTGAAGTTCGGGATGGACCAGAAACCGAGGCTGGTTCACCGACTGGACAAGGATACGTCCGGGGTTCTGCTGCTGGCGCGAACCGGCAAGGTGGCGGCGGCATTGGCCAGGGCGTTTCAGGCGCGAACCACGCGCAAGATCTATTGGGCGGCGGTGGCCGGTTGCCCGCATCCGAAAATGGGCACCATCCGATTCGGGCTGGTCAAGGCACCGGGTCATGGCCCACATGGCGCTGGCGAGAAAATGATCTGCCTGCACCCCGACGCGGTGTCCGCACATGACGGGGCGAAACACGCCACGACCGATTTTTCGGTGCTCGAAGATGTCGGAAAACGCGCCGCATGGGTGGCGCTGGTGCCGGTGACCGGGCGAACCCATCAGCTTAGGGCGCATATGGCAGAGATCGGCCATCCGGTCATCGGCGACGGCAAATACGGCACCAGCCGCCAGACCAACGACGGCGATGGCTGGGGGGCCGGAATGGGCGGCGATATCAGTCGCAAGCTGCATCTTCACGCGCGGTCGCTGCATCTGACGCATCCGGTGACAGGGGCAACGCTGCACCTGACCGCGCCGCTGCCCGCCCACATGCAAAAAACCTGGGATGTATTCGCCTGGCAGTCGAAATGGGCACCCGTTGATCCGTTTGAAATGGACGGGTAACGGTCGACGCGATGACTTTGCAGCCCGCAAGAAGATTCTGGAAAGACGTTTCGGTTCGGACCTCTGGCGATGTCTTTAAGGTATGTCTGGACGGCAGGACGCTGACCACGCCCGCGAAAACCGACCTGTGCCTTCCGAACGAGGCACTGGCCAACGCGGTGGCGGCGGAATGGCGGGCGCAGCACGACAACATCGATCCCGCGACCATGCCAATGACCCGTCGCGCCAACGCGGCGGTGGACAAGGTGACGCCACAGCAGTCCGAGGTTACCGACATGCTGGCAGAGTACGGCGCCAGCGATCTGCTGTGTTATCGCGCCGCGTATCCGCGGAAACTGGCGGACCGGCAGGAAGCGGCGTGGGGACCGCTGCTGGCATGGGCAAGGCAGGAATTTGGTGCGGATCTCGTCGTCACCACCGGCGTGGTTCACGTGGCACAGCGACCGGACGATATTGCGCGACTTGCCAGCGCGGTGCGGGCGTTTTCGCCGTTTCCGCTGACCGGTTTTCACGACCTTGTAACCATGACGGGTTCGCTGGTCATCGGGCTGGCGGCTGCCCGAAAAGCGTTCCCCGACCAAGACCTATGGGACCGCGCACAGGTCGACGAATCATGGCAGGTCGAAGAGTGGGGAAATGACGCCGAAGCCGCGGAAAGAGCCGCGCACCGGAAACAGGATTTTGCGGATGCGTTGAAATTTTTCCGGCTGACTCCGGACAAGGTGAACGACCGCGCGTGAATTCCCGAATTTTGTCTGAACAATAGTGGTAAATTCATGCCTAACATCAACATGTTGTGGGCTAGTATTCCCGCATAGCGCGAGTTCGGTTTACCCTTGGGTAAGGGTCGAATTGTCCCCTTGACCTGAAGGTTAAGATTTGAAAAAACTCACGCGCGCTGAGAAAGCACTCGTTTCTCAGGCAAATATCGATTCTGGCTACAATGGTCGGAGACCCGCCGTCTGCACGGCGGACCATCAGGAAGAGGTACAAATGAAAAAATCAATATTCTTAGGCACACTGACCGCGGCAAGCTTTGCTGCCGGTCTGGCTGCTGCCGGAACCATGGAAGACGTCCAGGCTAAGGGCTTCCTTCAATGTGGTGTTTCAACCGGTCTTGTGGGCTTTGCCGCCCCGGACGCAAACGGCAACTGGGATGGCTTTGACGTAAGTGTATGTCGCGCTGTCGCTGCTGCGGTTTTGGGAGACCCGCAAGCCGTAAAATTCACACCGACCACAGGTAAAACCCGTTTTACCGCGCTGGCATCGGGTGAAGTCGACATGCTGGCCCGGAACACCACCTGGACCTTCAGCCGCGACGTTGACCTGAAGTTTGAATTTGTTGGCGTCAACTACTATGACGGCCAAGGCTTCATGGTTCCCAAAGAACTGGGCGTTTCGTCGGCCAAAGATCTGGACGGCGCAACCGTCTGCATCCAAACCGGTACAACGACCGAGCTGAACCTTGCGGATTTCTTCCGCTCCAACAACATCAGCTACGAGCCCGTGCCGATCGAAACCAACGCCGAAGCTCAGCAGCAGTACCTTGCTGGCGCTTGTGACGTTTACACGACGGATGCTTCCGGTCTTGCCGCGACGCGTGCTTCGTTTGAAGACCCGTCGGCACATGTCGTGCTGCCGGAAATCATCTCGAAAGAGCCGCTTGGCCCGCTTGTACGTCATGGCGACAACCAGTGGGGCGACGTTGTTCGCTGGACTCTGAACGCGCTGATCTCGGCTGAAGAGCTGGGCATCACTTCGGCCAATCTGGCTGAAATGGCCAAAGGGACCAACAACCCGGAAATCAACCGCATGATGGGTACCGAGGGTGACCTTGGCGGCATGCTGGGCCTTGACAAAGAGTGGGCACAGCGCGCTTTGGCCGGTGGTAACTACGGCGAAATCTTCGAGCGTAACATCGGCGAAGCAACGGCCATTGGCCTTGCACGCGGTCTGAACGCGAAATGGACGGACGGTGGTCTGATCTATTCGCCGCCGTTCCGTTGATCGGCTGACACTATCAGGGCGCGGCCAAGGTCGCGCCCTTTTCATATCTGTGAAAAAAACGAAAATTCCTGCAAACTTGTGTTAGTTCTGGCATGAACATGCCCGGGCCATGACTCGAAAGTCCGGGGATTCGCAGGGGGGCACAGTTATATGACTGCTACGACCGACACGCCGAAACCGGGTTTTCGGCTGGGCATGCTGATCTACGATACCCGGTATCGTTCCATGACTATCCAGATTGTGGCGCTGATCGGCGTTTTGACCGCCTTTGGCTGGATCATCAACAATACCGCGCAAAATCTGGAAGACCTGGGTCTCAAGCTGGGTTTCGGATTTCTGGGCGACCCTGCAAGTTACGACATCAACCAGCGCCTGCTGGAATATACCAGCCGCGACACCCATCTGCGGGCATCCTTTCTCGGGGTTCTGAATACCCTTGTCGTTGCTGTTTTGGGATGTATCACCGCCACGGTGATCGGGGTTACCGTCGGCGTGCTTCGTCTTTCGAAAAACTGGGTCGTCGCCAAACTGATGACCTTCTACGTCGAGGGCTTCCGCAACGTGCCGGTCCTGCTGTGGATCGTGCTTTCCATGGCGATCTTCATCGAGACCCTGCCAAGACCCAAGGATTTCCGGGGCGAGGACGCGGCGGCATCGATGATCTTTTCGGATTCGGTCGCGATTACCAATCGCGGCGTCTATGTTCCGGAACCA
>CAZRLO010000083.1:0-12881 GCA_964600965.1 uncultured Rhodobacter sp. | reverse complement strand
GGCTGGCACAATTGTGCGCGACCCTGACAGCAATCACGGAAAACAAAGTCGGAAACCTCGCGCGCGGCATCAATGTTGGCCTGATACTGAACCGATGTTGCAACCCGTTTTTGCGTGATCAGCCCGACACGGGTCAACGCCGACAGGTAGACCGACAATGTGCTGGGCTTCAGATCAAGGGCGTGCGCCAACTCACCCGCCGGCACGAACCCCGGATAGCGCCGCATAAGCAACCGAAACACCGCCATGCGGTTTGCATGACCCAGAGTAGTCAGTCGGTCAAGATTCGTCATTTCCATATTTCACGATTATTGGAAATACAGAAGAATGTCCAGTGCGAACGGTCTGTTCCACGCGAACGAGTCCGCTCATCCCCCCGTCATCGGTGGGAAAAATGCAACCTCGCGCATGCCTTTGATCGGCGCATCAAAATCGGTCAACTCCTGATCCAACGCGACACGGATTGCGGACACATCCGCAAATGCCGCCGCGTAACGATCCTCGCGGGTCTTGAGCTGCTCGACCAGATCTCCGACCGTTGCCGCTGATGTCTCGATATTTTCTCGCGGAATTCCGATCCTTTCGCGAACCCAGGCGAAATATACGATATCAATTTTCATGGGCATGCCCTTTTCGGCCGTTCCAGAACGGGGGTGTCACCTAAAGCAGTATGAACTTTGTGCCGGACATCAGAATTGCCGCTGCCAGCAACCAGATCAGGGTTTTGATCGGCAATAGGCGCACGCCAAGCCTGGTCCCCGCGAGCGAGCCAACAAATACCATGCCTGCCCATATCCACATATCGGCCGGCAGAGATTCCAATGCGACGACGTTTCCAGCCAAACCAGCAATCGAATTGGCCAGAATGAAGACAGCGGCAATTCCCGCCGTTTGACGCGCGCCCGCCCAGCCGGAAATCAGGAAAAACGGGCTGAGCAACACACCACCGCCAATCCCCGAGAGCCCGGAAACAAAGCCAATGGATCCGCCTGCTGCCATGCTGCCGGAAAGTGGGATCCTATTTTCAACGTATTCAAACGCACTCACCGGCTTCAGCGTGCGCCAGATCAGGTAAACCGCCGACAGGATCAGCAGGCCGCCAAGCATGGGGCGATAGATATCGGTTGGAAGCGCCACGCTGCCGCCCAGAAAGGCCAGCGGCATCGAGCAGATGACCAGCGGCACGACGCTTTTCCAATCCACCAGCCCGGCGCGTGAAAACCGGTAAGTTGCAAACCCCGCAACCACAACATTCAGCAACAGAGCCACTGGGCGAATGGTTTCGGGGGGCAAGCTGAAAAGGGCGAGGATGGCAATATAACCCGACGCGCCGCCATGACCGACCGACGAATACAGAACCGCCACGACGCCCAATACCGCCCCGATTACAAAGACCAAATCGGTCACGGGAAGAAATATCATTTCAGATATCGCCTGTCAGAGATATACGAAATCAAGATGGTCTCCTTCCCGGACATTGAGGGTCTCGGCGGGGATGACCGCGAAGCCATCGGAATTGCAAATCAGTGAGATTTTTGCCGAAAACGAGTTGTCCAGCAATTTCACCCGAGGGTGGCCCGACTTCGACACCCCGACGATCCGGGCGGGGCGAAATTCCTGTCGTCCGGCGCTGCGGGTAGAACTTTCGGCGGCTTTGACGACGGCCCCGCGCGGTGATTTTTCGACCAGCCCTGCCGCCTTCGCCGCGACCTTTGCACCGATGATTCTCCATGTGGTGAATGCGGCAACCGGGTTGCCCGGCAACCCGACGAAAACCGCGTTGTCGAGCCGCCCCATCGACAGGGGTTTGCCCGGCTTCATGGCGATTTTCAAAACCCTGATTTTGCCACCCGCGGCACGCAATTGCGCGACCATATGGTCCTCTTCTCCGACGGAAACGCCGCCAGTGGTGACGATTATATCCGCCTGCCCGGACGCGCGGGTGAGCGTTTCGCGCAACACCTCAGGTTCATCCTTTACGGCACCAAGGTCGACAACATCGATCCACGGCTGGCGCAGGGCGGCCATCAGGATGAAACGGTTCGAGTTGTATATTTGTCCGCTGGCCAGTGTTTCGCCGGGTTGCCGCAATTCGCTTCCGGTACACAAAAGCGCAACGCGCAGTTTTCGAAAGACTCCGATCTGAGACAGACCGACCGAGGCAATTGCCCCGATCTCAGGAGCCCCGATCAACGAGCCTTTTGGCAACAATAGGGCGCCGTTTGGCGCGTCTTCACCCTGTCGGCGGATGCAGCTTCCACTTGAAACCGCTTCTCGAATGATAATCGTGTCGCCGTTCCGCTCCACATGCTCCTGCATGATCACGGCATCGGCAGATTGGGGTAATCCGGCGCCTGTGAATATTCGAAACGCCTCTCCGGGACCGACGGGACCGGCCGCTTCTGCATTGTCACCGGCGGCCACACGCCCAGCCACAGTCAATGACCACGGACCAGCGCCCACAAGATCGGTCGTGCGAATGGCATACCCGTCCATTGCCGAGTTATCGAACGGGGGCAACGCAAATGGCGCGTGCAGATCATCCGCCAAGACCCGCCCGATGGCGTCCACGAGACCAAGGTTTTCCACCTCGGAAACAGGACGGGCCAATCCAATGCCTTGCTGGATTGCATCATCGACGCGGATCAAAGCCCGCTCGCCGGTGCGTTCATCCACGCAACACAGGTCTTCCGTAGTTTCAGATTGTTTCATTGAGCTTCCCCAGGTCATCCTTGCGGCCGTCACGCTGCCATTTTCCGGATTTTCCGCCGTCTTTCAGGCAAAGTTCGATCCCGGAAATGATCATGGCGCGGTCCACGGCCTTGAGCATGTCGTAAATGGTGAGCGCGGCGACACTGACGGCTGTCAGCGCTTCCATTTCGACCCCGGTCTGTCCGGATGTTTTTGCGGTCGCCTCGATGTCGATCAAATTCCTGATCTGATCTACCTCGAATTCGACCGAGACTTTCGTCAATGCCAAAGGGTGGCACAGGGGAATCAACTCGTGCGTCCGCTTGGTCGCCATGATCCCCGCAACCCGCGCAATCCCCAATACGTCGCCCTTTTTGGCTGTCCCCGCCACCACCAGTGCCAGCGTTTCTGGTTGCATGGTGATTTTCCCGGCGGCAACCGCAATGCGGTCGGTGTGTGCCTTGGCCGAGACATCGACCATATGCGCATCGCCCTTGGCGTCAAAATGGGTCAGACCAGACATGGTTTTCCTGCCTTTGCCTTCGCGCAAACTGGACAATCAGGTGAGCGGACCAGTCTAATTTTTCGGGATTCAGACCACAAACCGTCAAAAATCAGCATTTCGCCTTTCAGGCAGCTTCCGGCGCCGGTGATGAACTTGATCGCTTCCAGCGCCATCAGGGATCCCACGATGCCTGGCAGCGCGCCTATGACCCCGCCTTCAGCGCACGTCGGAGCGGTTCCTGGGGCCGGTTCGTTGGGGAATATGCAGTTAACACAAGGGGTTCCGCGGCCCGTGTCGACAAGCGTGACCTGCCCTTCCCACTGGCTGATCGCGCCGCTTACAAGGGGGATGCCATTGCGCACGCAGGCCGCATTGACCGCCCGGCGCGCCGCAAAATTATCGGTGCCGTCAAGCACGATGTCATAATTTTCGACGACCTGATCGGCGTTTTCCGCCCTCACCGCCAGAACATGCGCGATTACGTCAACGCCTGAGTTGAGATCGCCAATGTAACGCGTTGCCGCCGCAGTTTTCAGCTCGCCAATGTCCGAGGCGCGATAGATGACCTGGCGTTGCAAGTTTGACAGCGATACCGTGTCGTCATCGACTATTCCGATCAACCCAACACCGCTGGCCGCCAGATATTGCAAAATGGGCGCGCCCAGTCCGCCAGCCCCGACCACGAGAACACGCGCAGCGCCAAGCTGTTTTTGTCCAGCACCGCCAATCTCACGCAGAACAATGTGCCTTGCATAGCGCTCAAGATAGCCCGCTTCGGCGGTTTTTGCCGCGGTCATGCTGACCACCTATCGCGTTGCGCGTCGTCACTTTTCAGTGCCCTCACCCAGCCGGTTCCCTTGTCACGCTCTTCCTTTTTCCAGAACGGCGCGTCGGTTTTCAGAAAGTCCATCAGAAATTCGGCCGCCTTGAACGCCTCAGCGCGATGGGCCGAGGCCGTCGCGACCATCATGATACGTTCACCGGGCAAAAGTTTTCCATAGCGGTGCAGAATAACAAGATCGGTCAGGTCAAATCTCTTTCGGGCCTCGTCTTCTAACCGTTCCAATGCCCGCTTTGACATGGCCGGATAATGTTCCAGGACCATTGATCGCAAACTGCCGTCGTTATCTTGCCGGACCAATCCGGTAAAGCATACCGTAGCCCCGGTATTGTCAGAGGCGGCCAAATGGTCCTTTTGCACCTGGTCCGGACTGAAATCTTGCTCTTGCAATATGACAGTCACAGCTCATCCACCCGTATGGCTCATATGGCGGCTCATTTGCCCATCTGCCTTGCCGGTGGAGTAATCAAAATCATGCCCTTTCGGTTTTCCTCCAATGGCCAGGTCAATCGCCGTGTTCAACGCCTCGTTCGATTTGTCCGCACGCAACGGCGCCCTGAGGTCCACACAGTTTTCCTGCCCCAGACACTGGTAGATTTCACCGGTGCAGGTCACACGGACACGGTTGCAGCCTTCGCAGAAATTGTGGCTGAGCGGTGTGATGAAGCCGATTTTCTGCCCGGTGCCGGCAAGCCGGACATAGCGGGCGGGTCCGCCGGTTGTTTCGGTTGTGTCGCTGACTTGCCAGCGTTGCTCAATCTGCGCGCGCACGTCTTTCAGTGACCAGAACTGCCCGATACGGTCCAGTTCCCCCATGTCCCCCATGGGCATCACCTCGATATAGGTCAGATCATGGCCCTCGGCGCCGCACCAGGTGACAAAGGTTTCAAGTTCTTCCTCGTTGAAGCCTTTCAGGGCAACGGTATTGATCTTGATCCGAAGACCGGCTTCTTTCGCGGCCCTGATCCCCCTCATCACCTGTTCCAACCGGCCCCAGCGTGTGATGCGGGCAAATTTCTCGGCGTCCAGCGTGTCGAGCGAAACATTGATCCGCTTCACGCCAGCCGCAGCCAGCTGGTCGGCAAACCGGTCAAGCTGGGTGCCGTTGGTCGTCAACGTCAGTTCCTTTAGCGCGCCGGTTCGCAGGTGCCGCGAAATCGATTGGAAAAAGGTCATGATGTCACGCCGGACCAGAGGTTCGCCGCCCGTTATTCTCAATTTGGTCACGCCGCGGTCAATGAACGCGCTGGCAAGCCGATCCATTTCCTCGAGCGTCAGGATGTCCTTTTTGGGCAGGAACGTCATGTTTTCCGACATGCAATAGACGCAGCGAAAATCGCAACGGTCCGTAACCGACAATCGCAGGTATGAGATTTTTCGGCCGAACGGGTCCGTCAGCCCATGTTTCGCAAAATTGGGGGGGAAGGCGCTTATCATCTGGCAGGCTCCGATTGATCCAGCTGCGTTTGCGTCGATTGTCCGTGCGAATTCAAAATTGAAACACGCCACATTTTCGCAGCGTGCTTCGTCATTTTCAACAAGAAACCCCGTGACTTTCGGTCGGTATATGCAGCCACGGAAACATCATTGGACGCTCGCCAGACAGGCAGTCACGTTTGCGATGTCATTTTGTTTCTTCGGCCCCGGCAGGTGTTGTGGTCAGAATGAATATCGCCCTCATTTTCATCACTTCCTGCCGAATTCGAAAAACGTGAGCAGCCTGAAGGCTGCTCACATCGGTAACACACAAAGAGGTCAGGCCTTGTATTCTTTCGATTTGAAAGAAACGGCTTTTGCCTGCGGCGTGGCATCAGCAACTTTGCGGATGTTGCCCCAGGTGTGCTTGTAGTCCGGAAGGACCAGTTCGTTCACACCAGGGTTCACGACGTTGCCCTGCGAACCGGCAGGCGAGCCGAACACCATCGCAACCTGCCCGGCCTTGGCCGTGTCGGTCGGATAGGCCATGCCCTGCGTCGCCCCGTTTTCGTTCGCGATCTCGATCAGATCACCTGCGCCAAGGCCCAACCGGGCCATGTCGTCGGCGTTCATCTCGATGAACGGGTAGGGAAAGCGGTCCTGGATAAAGTCGTTGTCCTGATCCAGGAACTGGTTCTGCCAGAAGATGTTGGCACGGACGTTGTTGATCCAGAACTCGTGGTTGGCCTGCTCTTCGGCTTTGCCGGCAGCTTGCCATCCACGCCAACCTGCGCCGCAGAACAGGGCCTTCTTGTCGTCACGGCCATGCCGGTCGAAATTGCCGTCGGCGTAAAGACGCTCCATGCCGACAAGCTGGCCGTTTTCATAGCCAACCACAGGCTCTTGCACGCCGTTGTTGCCCATTGCGCGCAAGCGGTCATAGGTCACGTCCGGGTTGCCCTGATGGTAACCGTCCATGAAGGCATCTTCTTCGGTTTCCCAATCATAGCCTTTGAACTGGTCGGCATAGGCGTCATTGCCCATTTCTCGCAGTACACGTTCCATGTTCTGGGCAACGCCGGCTGCAATCAGGCAGTCGGGTTTCGCCGTTCCCGGAGGATCCATGTATTTTTCGGACAACCGCAGCCTGCGTTCGCCGTTCATCGAGGTGAGGTTCATCTCGTTTGACTCGGCAGCCGGCAGGATCACATGAGCGGCCTGACCGATTTGGCTGTGGATGATGTCCACGTCCACGACAAAGATACCGCCCGCGTTGACCGCGCCGACAATGGCGTCAACCAGGTCTGCACGCGATCCACCGGCCGCTTCGTCCATGGCGTCCTTGACCATCTGAGAGCGATGGTTGAGAGCGCGCTTGAACTTCGAAGCGTTCAGCGTCGTTTTGTAGTGGTCGCAGGCCCAGATGTGATACACCTTGCCGCCGCCGTTGATCATCAACTGGTCAACATAAGCCGCAGGGCGGCCGACATGGGCGTCGGACGGACGGTAATAGCCTTCCTGGTGCCCACCCAAGCGGCAGCACCCGCCGCCTTCACGGCCGATGTTGCCCGTGGCAAGCGACACGTTCACGATCGCGCCGATGGTGCGATAGTTGTCGTTGCCCCAGATCACGCCCTTTTCATAGCAGGTCACGCATTTCCGGCGTGCGCCATCCTTGGGTTCGGCGATCCAAGCCGCGGCCTTGGCGATATCAGCAGCGTCAACGCCACAGATCTCGGCAGCTTCGTCCAAAGACGTCCGCGCCGTCTGCATCGCATAATCCAGGCCACCCAAACCCGCCGGATGTTGCGCATCCTCGGCAACGGCCTCGCCACCCTGGAAGGTAGAATTGGCGATGAAGTCAGCGTCCGTCCAACCCTTGTCAACAATTTCGGTCAGGATCGCGTTGAACAGCGCCATGTCCGAACCCGGCTTGATCGCCAGGTGCAGCACATTTTCGGCACCGGCAACCTCTTCAGCAGCATTAACCGTCACCGTGCGGCGCGGGTCGACGACGACCATCTTCGCACCGTTGCGCAGGCCCGGAACCATGTGGTTCAGGAACAGGTTGGTTTGCGTCTCAAGCGAGTTGCCGCCAACCATGACGATGGTGTCGGTCACTTCGTAGTCAGAGTAGCTGTAGTTCAGTTCACCCACACCCATGTCGCGGGTCGAGTGCACCTCGGAGTTATAGGCCGGGCGATTGTGAATCCGTGCGTTCTTTACTTTCATCGAGTCGAAGTAAAGTTTGCCGGTGCCCCAGGTGTTTTCATAACCACCGGCCGAGCCGCCGTGGTCGAACATCGACAGCAACACGTCGTCTTCAGATCCGTCGGTCACCACGCGCGCAGTCACGCGTGCAACCAGGTCCAGCGCGTCATCCCAGGATGTGGGCTGCCAGACGCCATTGCGCCACATTTGCGGGTCGGTCAGGCGCTGTTGCTGCGTACCGGTCACCCGGCTGGGGCGGTTTTCCGCCATACGCGCACCGCGGATCGAACTCAGGCCAGAGTTCACGACGCAATCCGCGTCGGGAATGACTGCCAGATGAACGTCTTTGCCATCCTGCTGCACGATATTGTGCATGGACGGAGCCATCCAGACGCCATCGGCGCCCTGCTGTTCACCAAGGTCAATTCCCAACGCGTTGCTGCTTGTCGAACCTTGCTGGCCGCGCGGCCATGTGTAGGCCTTGTAGCCACAGCCGACGATGCAATAGTGGCAGGTTACGTTTTGAACCTTCGCATTTGCAGGAGGGATCGGAAGGCGGTCGATTTGTCTTTTATATGCCATTTAGTTTTCTCCCCTTCACAGCACGTTGGACGGGCGACCGAAAATCAGGTCACTGGCGCCTTCTGCGAAAATGTCGCCATTTGCATCAACGCGAAGCGTGAACTGCGGCAGGTTTTGCGTTGCGTGACCCCAGACCTGCTGGCCGCCTGCTTCGGCGTCGAAGCGCGAGAAGTGGCCGGGGCAGTTGAACGACTGGTCATCACCGTTGTAATTCAGCGGCCAACCCTTGTGCGGGCACAGGGTCGAAAACGCCACGATGTCACTATCCGGTCCAACGCCGCCTTCGACGGCCTGACCCAGCTTCAACAGGGCGCCCGGGCTGTCGGCATCGGGGTATTCGATGTCCAGCGGCTCGTTCGCCACCAGATCGGCAATGTTGGCAAGCTTGGCCGACGGGTAATCGAGCTGTGCCGCGGCCGGTGCGGCCTGTGCAGGTGCGGCCGAAACCGTGGCGACCGCCGCCCCGGCGGCTGCAAGCGCGCCACCGCGCAGAAACTGCCGCCGGCCTGCGTCAACCATGTGGTTGCATCTTTTCATGGAAGGTCCTCCCTTGATCTTCACTCCGCCATCATAGCCGGGTCAGACGGGGGAGCTGCGATCAGTTCCACGGGATGGAACGCGGTATCCTGTTGATTTCAGAATGTTTTACTTCATGTCCGGATTTTCGAACATGTCCAGCGCCGATCAGCTTTCACTGTCAGAGGACGAGATCCCCAGTTTTTGCATCTTCTCCCACAGCGTCGTGCGGGAAATCGACAAAAGCTTCGCCGCCCGCCCAACCAGCCCATCGGTGCGGTCCAGCGCCTCGATGATTTGCCGGCGTTCAGCGGCCTCGCGCGCCTCTGCAAGGGTCATCAGACGATCATCGCGCGCCTGACGCTCGGGGAACAGATCCGACGGCTGGAGGTAATCCGATGTCGCGGTTTCCACCCCCCGCATCAGCCGCGACCGAAGCTCGCGTCCGCCGCCCGGCCAGTCATGTGCGGCAATCGCATGTTCGGTCAGCCGGCTGATACCGGCAAGTGGCGCCGACCGGCGTGCGTTGAAGCTGTCAAACAGCTGCAGCGCCAGCCAGACGGCGTCATCGGTGCGCTCGCTGAGTGGGGGAATGGGGATCTCGATCATGTTCAGCCGATAATAGAGATCGGGAAAGAACCCGCCGGCGGCCACGATCTGCTCCATGTCATGGCCGCAAGAGGCAACGACGCGACCATCGAAACCGCTGTCCAGCGCAGTCATCAATTTCAATTGTTGCTCTGCGGGAAGGCGGCTCAGGGCATGCAGAAACAACACACCCTCGCCGGCCCGTGCCAGGGCGCCGCCATGTCCGAAAAGGACCAAATCCAAGTCGGGCTCGCGCGCAATGTTAACTCGGACAAAGGGCGCGGATCGGCGCTCCGATTGTTCATGAATCCGGCGCGCGACGATCTCCTTGCCCGTTCCGGGGCCACCGCGAATGAGAACCGGCTGATCCGTGGCTGCCGCCTTGATCGCCAGGTCGTCAACCCGGCGGGCCGCCATTGAAACACCGATCAGTGGCGCCATCTCGTCTTTTGCTCGTGACGTCAGAAGCATCGAAAGCCGGTCGAGAAATACCGGCATTTCGAAGGGTTTGGTCACGTAATCCGCCGCGCCCGCCTGCATCAGGCGCACCGCCTGCTCTATCCCGCCATGACCGGTGATGAACAGGAATGGGGGCGGGGTCGACGTTTCACACAGCGTCGCATGGAGACTTTCGCCATCGCCATCGGGCAGACGTATGTCGCATATGACCGCGTCCACCGGTACGCTGGGTGTGCGCAATGCACCAAGTGCGCGCGTCGCCAGCTTGAGCCATTGCACCGACGCCCCTTCGAGTTCGAGCCGCTGCAGCAGCGATGTTCCCATGATGGGGTCGTCTTCGACCAGCACGATGCGATACCCCTGAAACATGCTAGCCCGCTTCCAATTCGAGAGGCGGCAATTCCACTTCGATCCGGGTGTAGCCACCTTGGCTGCGATCCCGGATGGTGCCGTTCATTTCGGTGACGAGGTCATGAACCAACCTTAGCCCGACACCTCCACCCGGCGCCACGGGTCCTCCCTCCATCAAGCGCATCCTCGCGTCATCGCTCAGCCCCGCGCCGGTGTTGGAAATGCCGATCTTCACCCCAGCCTCCCCTGTGCGAACCCAAAGCCCGACTTCGCCGCCATGCCCTGCTGCAGCAGCGGCATTCAGCAGGAGATTGAGGACGATCTGGCGCAATGTCGCCGCGGGAAACGGCGAAAGGGCCTCGTTTCCGGCATCAATCTCCCAGCGCAGCGTCTGCGCCTGGCGCCGGATCTCGGGCTCGATCAACAGCCGCAGATCATCCAGATCGTCGCGCTCGGCCGGGCGCCCCGACCTGTCGACGCGATGCTGGTCGAGCGTCGCGCGCGTCACGTCACGCAGATGCCGCAGGCCGCGCCCGATCAGCTCGGCCGATTGCCGCACCACATCGGGGCGGTCGGCGTATTCACCGATCGTGTCGGTCGCATTCAAGAGCCCGCCCAGCGGGTTGTTGATCTCGTGGGCAAGCGACGTCGACAGACGCCCAAGGCTGACGAATCTTTCGCGTTCCGCAAGGCGACGCTCGGTCTCGGCCTTTTCCTGAACAGCGCCAGCCATAGCGTTATAGGTCTGCGCGAGGCGCGCGATTTCCGTATCCCCGCGCGGCATCTCCGCATTCGGGATCGGTGCGGGGGCTTCGGCTGTCTGGTCGATGTGCCGGGCAAGCCGTGTAACCGGCGCCAGCATCCGCCGCATGGCAAGATAACCCACAAAGGCAAGAAACCCCGTGGCCGCGGCATTCCAGAACAGCAGCAGTGTCGCCACCCGGTGGCGTTCGTTCATCAGATCGCGAACATCGAACTCGGCAAGGATCATACCGACCCGCCGCCCCTGGTAAGTCAGAGGCTCGCGCAGCCGAACGTTCTCGTTTGACCCCGCAACATCCAGATCGCCGAGTGAAACTGCCCCAGCAGAGATTTCGCTGATCCGAGTGTCAACCGGGGCAAGCGCGGGATCGGAAGCCGCCAGAACGCCTCCGTCCGTCCCGGCCACCGCGATGAAGGTCGCGCGGTTTTCCCCGCGTCCGACCCCGGTCCGGTCGAGCGTGTCGTAAACTTCCCAGATGTCATTGCGCAGAACGTGCGGGCCAATGGCAACCGACAAGGCCTCCATCTGCAAGCTGGCCAGTTCGCGAATGCGCTCGCTCTGGACCCGGTTCAAAGTGGCCAGAACCTGTTGCGAAGCCGCCACGCCAAGCAGGATCATCAACAGCGCCGCCAGGGCGGGCACCCGAACCGACAGCGGAAACGGTGCGATCATCCCCCGCCGCCGGGTCACGCCAGAACTTTCATCCGCTCGGCGATCCCGGCGAACAGCTCCGGTCCGGCTTCGGCCATTGCGTCAAGCTGAAGCAGTGCCAACGCATCTCCGCCGACCGCGGTGCCCCCAAGCCCCAAGAGCGCCTTGCGCAGGATGTCGACATGCAACTCGGCACGGCGATCAGCCCGCGCGCAGATAGGTGGAAATCCAAACCATTCCGATTTCGCAACCACGCGGGTGCGCCTGGCCAGGTCCGGCTCGCGGGTGTTCAGCACCTCCCACACATAGCCATCGACGCTGCCAGACCGCGTCAGGCCATCTGCAACCGCGCGCACGACGTTCCTGTGGCCGTAGGTGAAGATGCCGTGGCGGAAAAAGGTTTCGGGGCGTTCCCCCAGCCGGATAATGTCGGTCGCCGTCACCAGGTAACCCGAGTTGGAATCGGGGTCGGAAAATGCGTGCACGCCACCGCGCAGATCTGCCAGCGAGCGGGCGGCATCTTCGGGTCCGGCAATCAGGTAAGATTGGTACAACGGCCGACCGCGCCAAACCGGAACAGCAAGAAGCGACAGTTCGTCCCGATGCTGCAAATAGGGAAATCCGCAAAGCCAGGCGGCGTCAATGCTGCCTTGCAAGAGCAGCCCTGTCACCTCTTCGTAGGTTCGCCGTTGCTCGAATTCGATCGGAACGCCCGCGGCTTCCGACAACGCCAGCGCCAGCGCGTCTAGAACCGCGCCGTCGTTGTCCAGAAACACCGGGGTCAGCCCGAACCGGATCGTCGGCTGTGCGCTCAACGGCCTGCCGCTCAGCACCGCGGCGCCAGTCGCGGTTTGCAAAAATCTGCGCCGGGTCAAGCTGTGCATCCGTGAATTCTCCTTCCCCTTTCAGCCTATGACCCACGCGCGTCCACATCAATCCCGCCCGTTGGCGAGTTGCGCTGCGACCCGCTGCTCGGCGACATTGTTCAACCGTGCAAGCCAGGCGGCTTCACAGACACTGCCGGATCCTTGTGGCGGGCGTGCGCGACGGCGGCGGACCGACGTTCGTCCAGCTGGCATCCACCATGGAAAGGTCAGCTTGAAGCGCCCGCGATACGAACCCAGAGCGGGCCGAACGAAGATGATGGCGAAGGACAACCGGGATCACGGAGCATTTTCGACGGCGCAAAGACACTATAGAGACAACAAGGGCTTCGCCGTGTCATTCGCGCCAGTATTGGCAACCGCGCGAAAGAAAGCCTCATCGTCGATTTCATCAATCAGACAAACCTTGACGAACTGGGGGAC
>CAZRLO010000082.1:0-13374 GCA_964600965.1 uncultured Rhodobacter sp. | reverse complement strand
AATCCGGTAATCCGGTAATCCGGTAATCCGGTAATCCGGTAATCCGGTAATCCGGTAATCCGGATTTCTAGATGAATGAAATTGTTAACCGGATGTTCACCAAGATCAACAGCCGTTTCGCCGAATACCGTTGTTTTCAAACACTTTTTCCCACGCCCGTTTCGCCGCCACTGGCCGAACCGCAATTCGTTAATGTTTGGGGCTGGTGTTCTTGCCCTTTGCCGCGCGCTCGCCTATATCGCGCCCCATGCCGGATCACGCCCGAAACACTCCCCCGTTGCCGCCGCAAATCGAGCGCCGCCGGACCTTCGCGATCATCAGCCACCCGGACGCCGGCAAGACCACGCTGACGGAAAAATTCCTGCTTTATGGCGGTGCCATTCAACTCGCCGGTCAGGTCCGCGCCAAGGGCGAGGCCCGGCGCACCCGGTCCGACTATATGAAGATGGAGCAGGATCGCGGAATTTCGGTTTCCGCGTCCGCCATGTCCTTTCCGTTCCGTGAATTCTGGTTCAACCTGGTCGATACGCCGGGCCACAGCGACTTTTCCGAGGACACCTATCGCACCCTGACGGCGGTCGACGCGGCGGTCATGGTGATCGACGGGGCCAAGGGTGTGGAAAGTCAGACCCAGAAACTGTTCGAGGTGTGCCGCCTTCGCGATCTGCCGATCCTGACCTTCTGCAACAAGATGGATCGCGAAAGCCGTGATACATTTGAAATCATTGATGAAATTCAGGAAAAACTTGCCATCGACGTCACGCCCTCAAGCTGGCCCATTGGCGTCGGGCGCGAGTTTCTGGGGTGCTACGATCTGATGAATGACCGGCTCGAACTCATGGACCGGGCGAACCGCAACAAGGTGGCGCAAACGGTGGCGATATCCGGGCTGGACGATCCGCGATTGAACGAACACATCCCCGAACACCTGCTCGCGCGCCTGCGCGAAGAAGTGGAAATGGCCCGCGGGTTGTTGCCGGAATTTGACGTCAGCGCGGTGTTGCAGGGTACGATGTCGCCGATCTGGTTCGGCTCCGCGATCCATTCCTTTGGCGTGCAGGAACTGATGAACGGAATCGGCGCCTTCGGGCCCAAACCACAGGTTCGCCCGGCCGAGCCACGCCAGGTATCGCCCAGCGAACCGGCAGTCACCGGGTTCGTCTTCAAGGTACAGGCCAACATGGATCCGAAGCACCGCGACCGTGTCGCGTTTGTGCGCCTGTGTTCGGGGCATTTTCGGCGCGGCATGAAACTCAGCCACGTGCGCAGCAAGAAACTGATGGCGATTTCCAATCCGGTGATGTTCCTGGCAAACGATCGTGAACTGGCCGAAGAGGCATGGGCGGGCGACATCATCGGCATTCCCAACCACGGCCAGCTCAGAATTGGCGACGCCTTGACCGAGGGAGAGCCGCTGCGCTTTACCGGCATTCCGTCATTTGCGCCGGAATTGCTGCAATCGGTGCGCGCGGCCGACCCTCTGAAAGCAAAGCACCTCGACAAGGCGTTGAACCAGTTCGCCGAGGAAGGCGCGGCCAAACTGTTCAAGCCCGCGGTCGGTTCCGGGTGGATTATCGGCGTGGTCGGCGCGCTCCAATTCGAGGTTCTCGCCAGCCGCATCGAAAGCGAATACAACTTGCCCGTGCGTTTTGAGGCGACTCAATTCACGTCGGCGCGCTGGGTTTCAGGACCCCGCACAAAGCTGGAGGCATTTGCCGCCGCCAACAGGGGCCACATGGCCG
This sequence comes from uncultured Rhodobacter sp., assembly GCA_964600965.1. GTDB lineage: Bacteria > Pseudomonadota > Alphaproteobacteria > Rhodobacterales > Rhodobacteraceae > UBA5972. Next base: position 11,632 of record CAZRLO010000082.1, on the reverse strand, counting down.
CCGACCACGACGGGGACCCGGTGTATCTGACCCGGCTCAAATGGGACATCGACCGGATCGAGCGCGACTACCCGGAACTGACGCTGAACGACACCAAGGAAATGCAGGTCTGAGCCCCGCGCGTCAGCTTCGCGAGCTGATGCGGCGCGGCTGGGGAATTGCGACACTGGCGGACTGCGCGCCTCTTTTGGAACGGTTGCGCCATCGTCTCAACCTCGGGCTCAGAAACAGGTACATCCCGCTAAGGCCAAACACCACCATCGCACCGGCCGTAATGTCCGCAAGCCAGGTGCCAAGCCCACGGTTGACCCATCCTGTCCGGTGCAACGTGTTGAAGATCCGGCCCCAATAGACCTTGCGGTTCAACAACCTGCCATCCGGGTCGAACGTGCGCCGCAAAAATCGGGTCTTGACCCAATAATGCCCGGTCGCCGCATCCACGATCACGTGACCGTCGCCGCCCTTCAGAATGAAGGCTTCGCGCTTGTGATATTTCTTGCCCGTCGTCAGCTTGAATGTCGCATCCGGCCACACCGCCGACGCAATCATTTGCGACGCGGACGCATCGACCGGCCTGGCAGCGGGCGATTGATCGAACGCGCTCTCGTCATATGTGCCATTGGGCAACCACGCATAGATCATCCTGCCGTGATTGAGATAGATGCCGGTCAGGCCAATCACCAGGATCCACGGCATGACGAAAAACCCAAGCCAAGAGTGGATCGTCCGCAACAACCTGAACCAGTTAATCCTGCGCATTGCTCAGCCTCCCGCCGATGTCTTTCCCCTTTTGTACCGGAATGGAATTACTTCCAATACAACTTTGGTTGCATCTGGCCCAAACGTATAGAAAAACGGAAATCGGGCAAAACTACGGCGTCGTGCCATAAAATCACGATGCCTTGGCGTGGGCAAAGCCCGGTGCGCAAGAATAGTGCGGATTTGACACAGTCCGGGGTGCGCAAGTGCCTGAATGTACAGCGCAGAGAAACAATCGGTCGCTTATCTCGCAATTGGTCAAAATCCCGTATGGCGCGTTGACCAACCGCCGCTTTTTGACTAGGAAAGCGGCCAATACCGTATGCCGACCGTTGCAAATCTGCCGCGCGGATTTCACGCCAACCGAACACCGTAACCGACGAGCCCGTATGACAAAATTTGCTGACCTCGAACTGGACCCGCGGGTTTTGAAGGCGGTCGAAGAAGCCGGTTACGAAAACCCGACACCGATTCAGGAACAAGCCATCCCGTTTGCGTTGCAAGGCCGCGACGTGCTGGGGATCGCCCAGACCGGCACGGGCAAGACCGCGTCGTTCACGTTGCCGATGATCACGATGCTGGGCAAGGGACGCGCGCGCGCGCGCATGCCCCGATCGCTGGTTCTGGCACCGACGCGGGAACTGGCCGCGCAGGTGGCCGAGAATTTCGACTCCTATGCCAAGCACACCAAACTGACGATGGCGCTGTTGATCGGCGGAGTCAGTTTCAAGGATCAGGACCGCCTGATCGACCGGGGTGTCGATGTTCTGATCGCAACACCGGGCCGACTGCTGGATCATTTCGAACGTGGCAAACTGATGCTGACCGGCGTCCAGATCATGGTCGTGGACGAGGCCGACCGGATGCTGGACATGGGGTTCATTCCCGATATCGAACGCATATTCAAGCTGACGCCATTCACCCGGCAGACCCTGTTTTTCAGCGCCACCATGGCCCCGGAAATCACAAGGATCACCCAGGAATTCCTGCACAATCCGGAACGGGTCGAAGTGGCGCGGCAGGCGACGACATCGGATACGATCGTGCAGGCGGTGGTTGTCTACAAACCGACGCGACGCGACCGGGCCGCCAAGGAAAAGCGCGATCTGTTGCGCAGCATCATTCAGGCCGAAGGCGACAAGGTGACCAACGCCATCATCTTTTGCAACCGCAAGGTCGATGTCGATATCGTTGCCAAGTCCATGAAGAAACACGGGCTGAACGCCGCCGCGATTCACGGCGATCTGGATCAGTCGGTGCGGACGCGGACGCTCAACGGGTTCCGCGATGGCGAAATCCGGTTTCTGATTGCTTCGGACGTGGCGGCGCGTGGATTGGACATTCCCAATGTCAGCCACATTTTCAACTTTGACGTGCCGATCCACTCCGAAGATTACGTCCACCGGATCGGTCGCACCGGGCGCGCGGGGCGCGAAGGGCATGCGTTCATGCTGTGCCCTGCGCCCGAGGAAAAATATCTTTCGGCCATCGAGGCGCTGGTAAAGCAGGATATCCCGCGCATGGAAATGCCGGGCGTCGCGGCACCGGCGGCGGAACCCGCGGACGAAAAGCCGGCACGAAAACCCCGTGCGAAAAAGCAGGCGGCGGAACCCGTGGCGCGCGAACCGAAGAAACTGTCACCGGAACCCGAACCACGCGCGCCGAAAAAACAGGCGGAAAAATCCCCCGGCAAAAGCCGGTCGCGCAGCAAGTCGGATTCAAGTTCGGTGGTGGGCATGGGCGATCACGTACCGGCATTCCTGCAGCGCAGTCTTTGACCGGCGTCGCCTGAAGGGCTTGGGTGCCCGGACCTTCTGTTTCCAACGGACCCCAGAACTGACCATTCGCGATTGAACGGCTCAGGCCCTCTGGCGGACCGTATCCCCGATTACTACGGCACCCCGTATCGACGAACCGTGAAGCGGTGAACGGGCGCAGGTTGCGGGCACTTTGTCCCGGCATAACCCGCGCGACCCAACTAGGTTGCACGATCCCCGGCCAATCGCCGTGTCGGGAGACGGCCCAAAGAGGTGCGGCGGGTTTGCACCCGTGTTCCCGTGCCCCGGTCCGGCTCAGACGACCTCAGGCCGCCATCAACCGGTTGATCATCACCCGGCATTCGGGTTTCTTGCCGATCACTTCCTGTGCGATCTTTCGCACGGCACGGCGGATCAGCTCTTCCAGCGCGTCGTCCGACAGCAGCACCTTGTCGGTCGCGCGCGAAAGCTGATATTCCACGCCCTCTTCCATCAGCGCTGCCAACGAGCCGGAGGTGCCCGCCGGGTCGGGCAGTCCGTGGGTCTCCACCCAGGCCCCGCCGATGGGATCGTCGTTTTCGTCGATCACGATGCCAACCACCACGTGCCCGCTGAGCGCCATGCGGATACGGTCGCGCACAATCCCGTCCAGCGCCCCGATCACCACCGAGCCGTCCAGATAGCGCCGCCCGGTCTCGATATGTTCGACGATGCGGGGTTTCTTGCCGCCAAGATCGACCATGGTGCCGTTCGGTGCGATCACCGACGGCGCACCGCCCGATTGGGCCAGGGCGGCATGTGCCCGCAGATGTCGGTGTTCGCCGTGCATCGGGATCACCATTCTTGGCTTCATCAACTCGTGAACCGCCGCCAGATCGGGCCGGTTGGCGTGGCCGGAAACGTGGTACAAACCATCGCATTCGTCGATGACATCGACGCCTGTCTCGCTGAACTTGTTGACGATTCGCGCAACACCATTTTCGTTGCCCGGGATGGTCTTGGACGAAAACAGGAACGTGTCGCCCTCACGCAGCGTGATCCCGTTATATTTGCCGTTCGCCATCTGCGCCGATCCGGCGCGGCGTTCGCCCTGGCTGCCGGTCACCAGAATCATCAGGTCGCGCCGGTCGATATCCGAGGCCTCTTCGGAAGGGATCGTCGGGGGAAAGTCGGCCAGAACCCCGGTGGCCTGCGAAACCGAGATCATCCGTTTCATCGCACGGCCCATGACCGCGACGGTCCGGCCCGCATCGACGCCCGCCTGTGCCAGCGTTTTCAGCCGCGCGACATTGCTGGCGAAAGTGGTGGCGACGACCATCCCCTTTTGGCGGGCGATCAGTTCGGCGATGGGTTTCGCCAACGAAGATTCGGACCGCCCCGGTTCGGGCGAAAACACGTTGGTGCTGTCACACACCAACGCCTGAATGCCCGATTTGGCGACCGATTGCCAAAGGACCGGATCAAACGCCTCGCCCACCAGTGGTGCGCCATCCAGCTTGAAATCGCCGGTATGCACGATGCGGCCCGCCTTGGTGTCGATCACCAGGGCCGAGCTTTCGGGGATCGAGTGCGAAACCGGCAGAAACCCGACCGTGAACGGCCCCACGTCGATTGTGTGGGGCCACGGCGGCGTTTCGCGGACGATTTCGGGGTCGCGCCCCGCCTCTTCCAGTTTCAGGCGCGCGATGGCGGCGGTAAAGGCACGGGCATACACCGGCACGTCAAGCCGCCCGATCAAAAGACCCAGCGCGCCGATGTGATCTTCGTGCGCATGGGTGATGAACACCGCCTCCAACCGGTCGGCGCGCGCGACGATCCAGTCGATATCCGCCAGGATCAGATTGACGCCCGGGCTGGTGTCCATGTCGGGGAACGTGACGCCGGTATCGACCAGTATGAACCGCTCGTCATCCACCGGGCCATAGCCGTAGACATAGCAATTCATGCCAATTTCGCCCGCGCCGCCCAACGGCAGGTATATCAGCCGGTCTTTCGCCATCATGTGGCCTTTCGGTTGAATTGGTTGATCTCGACCAGCCCGGTCATGGTCAGTTCGCCGTCCACCCGATCGAACAACCCCGCTTCCTGATCGAACAGCGTTGCCAGCCCGCCGGTGGCGATGGTGCGCATTTCGCGGTCACGCTCGGCGCGAATCTGGCGGCAGATCACCTCGATCAGGCCGACATAACCGAAATAGACGCCGGATTGCATGCAGGCGACCGTGTTGGTGCCGATGACCGATTGCGGCTTGGTAACATCCACATGAGGCAGGGCGGCGGCGGCCTCGTGCAGCGCCCTGACCGAAAGATTGACGCCCGGCGCAATGACCCCGCCGATATAGGCGCCGTCCGTGGCCACCACGTCAAAGGTCGTGGCGGTGCCGAAATCGACGATGATCAGATCGCCGCCGAACTGGGAAAACGCGCCGACCGTGTTGACCAGCCGGTCCGCGCCGACCTGGGCGTCGGCATCGACCCGAACATCGACCGGCAGCGCGCAATCGGGCTTGCCCACCACCAGTGGACGGCAGTCGAAATAGCGATTGCACAGGACGCGCAGGTTGAAAACCACCTGTGGAACGACCGAACAAACAATCACTTCGGTGATCCGAACTTCGAGGTCCTGCAGCTTCATCAAGGTGTTGAGCCAGACCCAGTATTCGTCCGCGGTGCGCTGATGCTCGGTCGCGCAACGCCAGTCGGCCAGAAATTCCTTGCCGTCGTGGATGGAAAATACCGTGTTGGTATTGCCGACATCGATGGCCAAGAGCATGGTTCGTTCCTTTGTTACCACGATCCGCGCTTCAGAGAATCGTACGGAATTTCTTGCAACAGCCAAGGCCAAGAGACAAGACCGGCAACCAACCCCGGTTGGGCGCAAAAGACGGTGCACAGCGCCTGATGAGCCCTCGGCAACGCAATGTTGCCTGCATGTCGCGACCTCGCAAAAGCGCGGGCGCGGGCGCACGGTTGGTTGCTGGCCTGTCTTGCCGACCGGGTGCCGCGCTTGATGGCGGGGCCAGCGTCATTTGACCGCGCATCAGAAATACACGTCCGCCGCCGCGATGGTTTCGCGACCATTTCGGGTTTTCAGAACCAGCGCGCCCGCCGCATCCACGGTTTCAAAGATGCCCTGCCTTTCGTCGGCCCCGACGCGGGCGGTAATCACTTCGCCCAACCGGGCGGCATGCGTCAGCCATTCGCGGCGCAACGGGGCAAAGCCATGGGTTGTCAGCGTGGCCTCCCATTCCGCATAGGCCGGCGCCAGCAGGTCCAGAAACGACTCGGGTTCGACGCGCAGACCGGTTTCGCCCATCAGGCTGACCGGGCGGGCGGACCCCGGCGCGATCTCACCGTCCCGGGGTGCCGTCAGAAGATTGACGCCGATGCCGATGATCAGGTGCTCGACCCGGCTTTCCAACAGGATGCCCGCGACCTTGCCGCCGTTCAGCAACACGTCGTTGGGCCATTTGAGCGTCAGCCCGTCGCTGCGACCGATCAGGGCGGACAAAGTATCGCGCAAGGCAAGCGCCGCCGCGAACGACCTTTGCGCGCGGCTTTCGACGCTGCCGTCCGGTCGCCAGATCAGACTTGCGGAAAATGAACCGCCGGGCTGGACCCAGTCGCGCCCCTGCCGCCCGCGCCCCGCCGTCTGGTCGCGAGCCAGAATCCATGCGGGACCGGCCAGTTGCGGCGCAAGGCGCATCGCCTCGGCCATGGTGCTGTCAAGGCTCGAATAAAGGCGTTTTTCGACGCCTGCTGGCCAGTCGGTCATTTAGAGCCTCGTGTTCATTGTCGACGGTGCCGTTGTATCCGGACGAGGCCGCTGCCCGGGCAGGGGCTTGGTGGCACGGGCATGCATATTTCGGGGATCATACGGAAAACCGCATTGTTTCAACAGGATGCGCCCTTGCAACAGCACCCTCCCGGTAGGTGGGTCGTCGGGCCCAAACCGGCGGTACCGGGCGGGCGATCGGATAGAGGACTGCGCCTGGATTTTCGGCCGCCATCTATTTGAGCAACGTCGCCGCCGCCGCCCCGGCAATGGACTCGACGCCAAACAGGTTGATCACGCCCGCCACCATGACAAAGGCCGACCCCATCAGCGCCGCCCAGTGAAACGCCGGCATTGTGCCATCAAGCGCCTCGCGCGGCTCGCCGAAATACATCAGATAGATGATGCGCAGATAATAATACGCGCCGATCACGCTGGCGATCACGCCGCCGATGGCCAACCACATCAGCCCGGCATTTACCGCCGCCTGCAACACGTAGAATTTCCCGAAAAAACCGACCAGCGGCGGGATGCCCGCAAGGCTGAACATCAGCACCATCAAGGCCGCCGCCCGCAGCGGTTCGGCGCGGCTGTACAAGCTCAGGGACACGATTTCGGTGACAGCCTGCCCATCTCTCTCCATGTTCAGGATGAAGGCGAATACGCCGATATTCATTGTCACATAGATCGCCATATAGATCAGCATCGACTGAACGCCCGCCTCGGTTCCCGCCGCCAGCCCCATCAGCGCAAACCCCATATGGCTGATCGAAGAATAGGCCATCAGACGCTTGATGTTGGTCTGACCGATGGCGGCGACGGCACCCAGAAACATCGACAGGACCGCCAGCAGCGCCACGATCTGGCTCCAGTCGGCGACGGCACCGCCGAAAGCATCGAACATCACGCGGGCAAACAGCGCCATGGCCGCAGCCTTTGGCGCGGTCGAAAACAAGGCGGTGACCGGCGTGGGGGACCCTTCGTAAACGTCGGGGGTCCACATGTGAAACGGCACCGCGGATATCTTGAACGCCAGACCCGTCAACAGGAATACCAGCCCGATTAGCAGGCCAAGCGACAGCCCTTCGGTTCCTGCCGCCGCCATGATCCCATCAAAGGCGGTCGTCCCCGCATAGCCATAGATCAGCGAGGCGCCGTAAAGCAGCAAACCCGACGAAAGCGCGCCCAGAACGAAATATTTCAGCCCCGCCTCGGTCGAGCGAACGCTGTCGCGCCGAAAGGCCGCAATCACGTAGAGGCTGAGCGATTGCAGCTCCAGCCCCATGTAAAGCGCCATCAGGTCACCGGCGCTGATCATCATCATCATGCCCACGACCGCCAGCGCGATCAGGATCGGGTATTCGAACTTCAAAAGCTTGTTGCGCGTCAGGTATTCCTGACCGAGCAGCAGAATGATCGCTGTCGAAAACAGCACGATCACCTTGGCGAACCGGGCAAAGCCGTCGTTGACGAACGCGCCGTCAAAGGCCGTCTGGGTCCCCTCGGGCTCCAGCCCGATCCACAGGCCCAGCGCGCCCATGATCAGGGCAGTCATCCAGATCAGCAGCGGTGTTTCGGCGTCCTTGCCGCGATAGACCGCCCAGACGAGCGCCACCATGGCATAAATCGCCAGAACCAGTTCCGGCAGCGCAACTTGAAGATCAGGTCCGATCATTCGGAAAACCCCTCAATGGCCCGCTAATGCCGCGCCCGCACGGGCAGCAGAAATCACGGGTTCGATATCGTTCAGCAAGTTGGTCACGGACGGGCTGACAATGTCCAGCACCAGCCCCGGCGCGACACCCAGCAGGATCGTCATGACCACCAGTGGCGCAAAGATCCACTTTTCGCGCGCCGACATGTCGCCGATGGATTTCAGGCTTTCCTTGATCAGATCGCCGAACATCACGCGCCGGTACAGCCACAGCGCATAACACGCCGACAGGATCACGCCGAAGGTGGCAAAGAACGCAACCCAGGTATTAGTCTGAAAGATGCCGACCAGGGTCAGAAACTCGCCAACGAAACCGCTGGTGCCCGGCAGGCCGACATTGGCCATCGTGAACAGCATAAAGATCAGCGCATAGGCCGGCATCCGCACAACCAGCCCGCCGTAGGCGTCGATGTCGCGGGTGTGCATCCGGTCATAGACCACGCCAACCACCAGGAACAACGCGCCCGCCACGAAACCGTGGCTGATCATCTGAAAAATCGCGCCGTCCAGCCCCTGCTGGTTGAAGGCGAAGATCCCCATGGTCACGAAACCCATATGCGCGACCGAGGAATAAGCAATCAGCTTTTTCATGTCGTCCTGCATCAGCGCCACCAACGAGGTGTAGATGATGGCCGCAACCGACAACCACAGCACCAGCCCGCTCCAGATCTCGGCCCCCACCGGGAACATTGGCAGGCTGAACCGCAGGAACCCGTAGCCGCCCATTTTCAGCAGGATCGACGCCAGCACCACGGAACCCGCCGTGGGCGCCTGAACGTGGGCGTCCGGCAACCAGGTGTGAAATGGCCACATCGGCATCTTGACCGCGAAGGACGCAAAAAACGCGAGGAACATCAGCGATTGCGCCCCGCCAACGATCTGAAAGCCAAGCAACGATATCGTGGACGAGGCAAACTCGTGGTGCAGCAATGTCGGAATGTCGGTGGTGCCGGCATCGACATACATCGCAATGACCGCGACCAGCATCAGCACACTGCCCAGCAGCGTATAAAGGAAGAATTTGAACGCGGCATAAATGCGGTCCTTGCCGCCCCAGATGCCAACGATCAGGAACATCGGGATCAGACCGGCCTCGAACACCACGTAAAACAGCACCAGATCCAGCGCGCAGAAGACCGCGATCATCAGCGTTTCAAGCACCAGAAACGCGATCATGTATTCCTTGACCCGATGGGTTACATGCCAGCTTGCCCCGATCACCAGCGGCATCAGGAACGTTGTCAGCAGCACGAACAGCACGCTGATGCCGTCAACACCCATTTTGTATTTCAGACCGCCAAGCCAGTCGTGTTCCTCGACCATCTGGAACCCGGTATCCGCGGGATCGAACTGCGCGAGGATGATCAGCGAGATCAGAAACGTGGCCGAGGTCGCGAATAACGCCAGCGACTTGGCCGCGCGCTGCGCTGCCGCGTCCTCGCCGCGAAGAAACAGCGCCAGAATGCCGGCTGCGATCATCGGCAGGAAGGTGACGATGGAAAGTAGATTGTCCATCAGCGCGCGCCCCCGATGGCCATCCAGCTTACCAGCGCAACCACGCCGATGACCATTGCCAGGCCGTAATGGTAAAGATATCCCGACTGCGCCTTGCCGGCGAGGCGGGTGATGAACGGCACGATTCCCAATGCCACGCCGTTGATCGTGCCGTCGATCACGCTGCCATCGCCACGTTTCCACAGGAAATGCCCCAGACGTTTCACCGGGTTGACGATGGCGAGATCGTAAAGCTCGTCGAAATACCATTTGTTGAGCAGGAAGCGATAGATCGGCGCGAATTGCGCGGCCAGGGCACCCGGAATGCCGGGACGGCGGATATAGAAGACCCAGGCGATCACGAATCCGGTGGCCATGGCGATGAACGGCGCCCAGATCACGCTGGCCGGCACATCATGGGCGTGATGCAGTACCGCATTGGTCTCGTGGTTGACGTAAACGCTGGGTCCGAAAAATTCGGTCACATGTTCGCCAAAGAAATCACCGTACCAGATCATGCCGGCGAAGATGCTGCCAACGGCCAGCACCACCAGCGGGATCAGCATGCTAAGCGGGCTTTCATGGGCGTGCTCGTGGGCGTGCCTGTCGCCCTTTTCGCGACCATAGAACGTCATGAACATCAGCCGCCAGGAATAAAACGCGGTCATGGCCGGCGCCAGAACCAGCAGCACAAAGGCAAACTGCCCGGCACCGGAGCCGGCGGCAAAGGTGCTTTCGATGATCGCATCCTTGGACACGAATCCGGCGAAACCGATCGGGGTATGGCCCAGCTTGGCGATGACGCTGGGAATGCCGACGCCGGTGATCGCCAGCGTACCGATCATCATCGCCCAGAAGGTGACCGGGATCTTGCGGCGCAGCCCGCCATAGTGCCGCATATCCTGTTCGTGGTGCATCGCCGTGATGACCGAACCGGCGCCCAGAAACAGCATCGCCTTGAAGAACGCGTGCGTGAACAGGTGGAACATGGCCACCTGATAGACACCGACCCCGGCGGCGGCGAACATATAGCCCAGTTGCGACATGGTCGAATAGGCGATGACCCGCTTGATGTCATTCTGGACCAGCCCGATCGTGGCGGCGACAAATGCCGTCAACGCGCCGATGATGGTGACGAAGGCCAGTGTACCGGGCGCATATTCAAACAGCGGCGACATCCGGCAGACCAGAAAAACGCCCGCCGTGACCATCGTCGCGGCATGGATCAGGGCGGAAACCGGGGTCGGCCCTTCCATCGCGTCGGGCAGCCATGTGTGCAGGAACAATTGCGCCGATTTGCCCATCGCACCGACAAACAGCAGAAAGGTGATCAGCTCGACCGCCGATACCTCCATGTAAAGAAACGACATCTTGACCTGCGAAAGGTGGTGGCCCGCCGCAAACACGTCATCCATGCGAATCGAATCCACCATGAAGAACAGCCCGAATATCCCCAACGCAAAGCCGAAATCGCCGACGCGGTTGACGACGAAGGCCTTGATCGCGGCGGCATTGGCGCTGGGCTTGCGGTAATAAAACCCGATCAGGAGGTAAGAGGCGACGCCAACGCCCTCCCAGCCGAAAAACATCTGCAACAGATTGTCGGAGGTCACCAGCATCAGCATGGCGAAGGTAAAGAACGAGAGGTACGCAAAGAAGCGCGGCTTGTAGCTTTCGCCCTCGCGCCATTGCGGATCGTTGTGCATGTAGCCGTGGGAATAGAGGTGAACCAGGCTCGAAACCGTCGTTACCACCACCAGCATGATCGCGGTCAGACGGTCCAGCCTGATCGCCCAGTCGGTCGAAAGACTGCCGCTTTCGACCCAGCGCATGATCGGGATCTGCGCCGTAGCACCGTCAAACGTCAGAAAAATGATCCAGGCAAGGGCGGCGGACAGGAACAACAGGCCGGTTGCCGCGACAATCGCCGCCTGCTCGCCGATCCATTTGTGGCCAAAACCGCAGACCAGCGCACCGATCAGAGGGGCAAAGAGAAGGATGGTTTCCATATGCGCCGCCTACCCCTTCATCACGTTGACATCTTCGACCGCGATGGTGCCGCGGTTGCGGAAGAAACAGACCAGAATGGCAAGGCCGATGGCCGCCTCTGCCGCCGCGACCGTCAGCACGAACA
>CAZRLO010000081.1:5490-13392 GCA_964600965.1 uncultured Rhodobacter sp. | reverse complement strand
GGGGCCGCATACCGGGCCGAATTACCTCCTGAAAGAGATGGTTTATGTGGTTGGCCGCAAACATGCGTTGAAATTGCGGGCCATCGCCACGGTCGCGCTGGGCCTGCTGCCGGTCGCCATTCTGGCGCTGCTGCCATTCAGCCACGCATTGGCGCTGGTCGCGGTAGCATCGCATCTGATCGGCCTGTTCATCGCGCGCTGGTTGTTCTTTGCCGAAGCCGAACATGTGGTCGGGCTCTACTACGACCAACGGTGACAACACCCGCCCGAACGGCACCAAAGGCCCGGGACGAGCGCCGGATGCCACCGGCCCGAATACCCGAACCACGTCACGCGGCAGGTAGTGACCGCGCATCCGACGCTCAAGACCGGCCGATTGCGCGGGATCATGGGCGTACGCCCGCCGCATCATTCGGCCGTCCCCCGGCATGGCGATACGCGGCTCCGTTCGCGTCAAGGACAGGGGTCGCCGGCAAGCCTGATCCGTTCAATAAGGAAAGCCCGGCCGTTGGGTCCGTCGGGATGACTTTCCCGCCGGGCAAGCGCTGTTGCTGACGAATGCCCTGCAACCGGGATTTTTGGAAACCGCTGGATAAAGCGCCAATCGCCCTGACTTCAACGACCTCCCGACCGGCAGGCCCGCCCTGCCTGAGCATAATGTCCATGGAACATTCCGTCACACGCCCAGTGCCGAAACCGCTGTCCGCCCGCGCGCCAGCAACGCACCATAGCTTTCCGCATCAATATTCGCGCCGCATACCACGATCCCGGTGCGCCGCCCTGAAATCCGGTTCCGCAGCGGCCCCAGTGCCCCGGCCAGCGCCGCGCCCGCCGCCGGCTCGACCGCCAGTTTTGCCTCTTCCTGATACAGCGCAAGGCCGGCGCAGATCAGGTCGTCGTCAAGGCTGACCACGTCATCCACATATTTCTGGCAGACGCAAAAAGAATACGGCACCGCGCCCGGCGCTGCCAGACTGTCAGCCAACGTCGAAGTTCCCTCCAGCGTCACCGGATGCCCGACCGCAAGGCTTTGCTGCATCGACGTCGCACCCGCAGGTTCGACGCCGTAAACGCGACATTTCGGATTGATCTGCTTGATCGCCGCCGCGACACCCCCGATCAGCCCACCGCCGCCGACCGCCACGACCACCGCATCGAGATCTGGCACTTGCGCCGCCAGTTCCAACCCGACGCCCGCCGCACCCAGCGTGGTGAACGGGCCGTCGAACGGGTGGATATAGGTGCGGCCTTCGTCCCGGGCCAGACGCTCCGCCTCGGCCATGGCGGCGGCACCGCCTTGGATCATCGTGACTTCGGCCCCGTAGTCCCGCGCCCGCGCCACCCGGAACGGATTGGCCGAGGACATCATCACCACCTTGGCCGACGCCCCGATATGCCGCGCCGCCCATGCCGCCGCGATGGCGTGGTTGCCTGCACTGGCCGCCGTGATGCCCGCCGCACGGTCTTTTACCGGAATGGCAAGCGCAACAGACAAAGCGCCGCGCGCCTTGAACGTGCCGGTGAATTGCAGGTTTTCAAGTTTCAGATACAGTGCCCCACCCCCCAGCAACGGGTTCAGGCGTGGCGAATCCAACGGCACTGACGGCGTTTCAACAACATGAGGCGCCAGCAGCGCAGCACGATCGCGGATTTCGTCAAGGTTCACGGTGGAAAGTGAAACATCCGAAAATTCGGTCATTGCGGCCCCTCGCATATGATATCAGACCCAAGTGTAGCCGACGTGTGACATCCCTGCCAGATGTTCCGTCAGCGCTGCGCCTTCTCCCACCTTGGCGACAGCCACGGTTCCGCATTGGATTTCGGCAACGGATCACGCCCCAGAATATGATCGCTGGCCTTCTCGCCGACCATGATCGAGGGCGCGTTCAGGTTGCCGTTGGTGATCCGCGGAAAGATCGAGCTGTCGGCAACCCGCAATCCGTCAACCCCGATCACCCGGCATTCCGGGTCTACCACCGCCAGCCTGTCGCCCACGGCACCCATCTTGCAGGTGCCGCAGGGGTGATAGGCGCTTTCGGCGTGTTCGCGGATGAAACTGTCCAGTTCTGCGTCGCTCTGAAGTCCCGCACCGGGCTGGATTTCCTTGCCGGCAAAGGGCGAAAACGCGGCCTGCGCGAAAATCTCGCGCGTCAGGCGGATCGCCGTGCGGAAATCGCGCCAGTCGCTCGCCTCGCTCATATAGTTGAACCGGATCATCGGCGCGTCTGCCGGATCACGCGACCGCAGGGTCACCCCCCCGCGCGAGGCCGACCGCATCGGCCCCACATGGGCCTGAAAACCGTGCCCCTCGGCGGCGGCCTTGCCGTCATAGCGCACCGCCATCGGCAGGAAATGATACTGGATATCCGGGTATTCGACCCCCGCCGCCGAGCGAATGAACGCCGCGCTTTCAAACTGGTTCGACGCCCCCAGCCCGGTCTTGGTAAACAACCACTGCGCGCCGATCACGGCTTTGGAGAACAGGTTCCAGTGTTTGTAAAGCGTGATCGGTTGCAGGCTGGCCATCTGGATATAAAGCTCCAGATGATCCTGCAAATTGCCGCCCACACCGGGGCGGTCGGCCAGAACGTCGATGCCGTGATCCGCCAGATGCGCGCCGGCGCCGATGCCCGACAACATCAGCAGCTTTGGCGAATTGATCGCGCTGGCTGCGATGATGACCTCGCGCCGCGCCTTGATCGTTTCCAAGCGTCCGCCGCGCCGCACCACGACGCCGGTCGCCCGCCCTTCGGTGATCTCGACCTTTTGGGCCAGTGCTCTCAGGACCGCCACATTCTTGCGCCTGAGCGCCGGGCGAAGATAGGCGTTGGCCGCCGACCAGCGCCGCCCGCGCCAGACGGTTTGCTCCATCGGCCCGAACCCCTCCTGTTTCTCGCCGTTGTAATCTCCGGTCAGCCCGTATCCCGCCTGCCTGCCCGCCTCGACGAACGCCGCAAACAACGGATTGGCGCGTGGTCCGCGCGTCACATGCAGCGGGCCGCTCTTGCCCCGCCATGCCGCATCACCGCCGTGCCCGCCATCATGCCAGTGTTCCATCCGCTTGAAATAGGGCAACACATCGCCATAGCTCCACCCCGCAGCACCGCTGCTATCCCAATGGTCGAAATCGCGCGCATGACCGCGCACATAGACCATGCCGTTGATCGACGATGACCCACCGATCACCTTGCCACGCGGTGTTGCCAGCCGCCGCCCGCCAAGATGCGGCTCGGGCTCGGACTGAAATCCCCAGTCATACATCGCCATGTTCATCGGGTAACTCAGCGCGGCAGGCATCTGGATCAAGGGTCCCATATCGGTGCCGCCATGTTCGATCACCAGCACCGAATTGCGTCTGTCCTCGCCCAGCCGGCAGGCCATCGCACATCCGGCGGAACCCGCCCCGACAATCACAAAATCTGCTTCCATTCGCCCGTTTCTTTTTGGCTCAAATACTCTCGGGGTCCGGGGTGAAACCCCGGGATGCGAAACCGCTTACTCGCCCCTCGGAAAGCGTTGGCCTTCCTCGAGGTTGTCCAGATTCATGTGATTGCGCATATATCTTTCGCTGGCCATTTGCAGAGGCTGATAATCCCACGGGAAATATTCCCCGTTGCGCAAGGCTTCGTAAACCACCCAGCGCCGCGCCTGCGATTGCCGGACTTCGGCGTCAAACGCGCCGAGGTCCCAACGCGCCTCGGATTTCGCGCGCAATTGCGCAATGGTGCCTGCCTGTGCCGGATTTTCCGCGAGGTTGGTCAGTTCATGCGGGTCCGCCGCAAGATCGAACAACTGGTCGGGATCAAGCACACAGCGATTGTATTTCCACTTGCCATAGCGCATCGAAACCAATGGGGCATGGGATGCCTCGGCAGCGTACTCCATCAGAACGGGCGCGGACCGCTCCGCGCCCTGCGCGACGCCCACCAGGCTTTCACCATCGACCCAGGGCGCGATTTCGTCCAGCGAGACACCCGCCAGCTCCGCCAGCGTCGGCGTCACATCCAGCGTCGAAACCGGCGCATCCACCCGCCCGGGCGGCAGGTCGGGCGCCGCGACCATCAGCGGCACCCGCGCCGATCCCTCGTAAAAGTTCATCTTGAACCACAACCCGCGCTCGCCCAGCATGTCGCCGTGATCGGAAACGAAAAGGACGATCGTTTCCTGCCGCGTCGCCGCAAGCGCCGCCATCACCTCGCCGATCTTGTCGTCCAGATAGCTGATATTGGCGAAATAGGCTCGGCGCGAACGAACGATATCTTCGTGCGTGATCTCAAACTTCCGCCAGTCGTTTGCATCGAATATGCGCCGGGAATGCGGATCGTGGTCGTCATAATCCATCGCGGCAACGGCGGGCAGCAGGTGTTCGCAATCCGTGTATAAATCCCAATACTTACGCCGCGCGACATACGGGTCGTGCGGATGTGTGAAACTGACAGTCAGACACCATGGCCGCGTATCCGCGCCACGTGCCAGATCGTATATCTTGCGGGTCGCATGATAGGCGACCTCGTCGTCATACTCCATCTGATTGCTGATTTCCGCGACACCGGCACCGGTCACGGAACCCATGTTGTGGTACCACCAATCGATCCGCTCGCCGGGTTTGCGGTAATCCGGGGTCCAGCCGAAATCAGCCGGATAGATGTCGGTGGTCAGGCGCTGCTCGAACCCGTGCAACTGGTCCGGGCCGACAAAGTGCATCTTGCCGGACAGGCAGGTCTGATAACCGGCGCGCCGCAGATGATGCGCATAGGTCGGAATGTCCGAAGCGAATTCCGCTGCGTTGTCATAGACCCGTGTGCGTGACGGCAACAGGCCCGACATGAAACTGGCGCGTCCCGGCGCGCAAAGCGGCGAGGCCGTATACGCGTTGGTGAACCGTACTGATCGCGCCGCCAGTTTCCGCAGGTTGGGGGCGTGCAGCCAATCCGCCGGGCCATCCGGAAACAGCGTGCCGTTCAACTGGTCCACCATGAAGATCAGGATATTAGGCTTGCCCATCATCGGCCCCCTGCGCCAGTTTCAGATCGAGGTAATCCCAGACCAGCCCCATCGTCTGAAACCGGTCCAGCGGATTTTCCCGCAAGGCCTGCCGGATATAAAGCCCGTCAATCAGCGCCGCCAGACCCGCGGCGACCAGACGTGCATTGGCCTCGTTGGTAAGCTGGCGCAGGCTGAACACCAGATTGCTGTGCAGCCGCCGCGTATAGATGCGCAGCAACCGCCGCGCACCCGGCGAATTCTGCGCCTGAACGTAAAAGGTCAGCCAGGACGAGATGATCTCGGGCGCGAATTCCCTTTCATCAAAACTGGCGGCGATGATGCCGTTCAGCCGGTCGCGCGGGGTTGCGGCCTCGGCCAGTTCCATGCGGGCGCGATCCCCGAACGAGGTCAGGATATGGCGCATGGCGGCCAGAAAAATTGCGTCCTTGCTGCCGAAATAATGGTGCGCCAGCCCGCTGGAAACCCCGGCGCGCCGCGCAATCTGCCCGACCGTGACTTTCAGGGACCCGGCCGCGCCGATCTCGGCAATCGTCGCCTCGACCAAAGCGGCGCGCCTGATCGGTTCCATCCCGATTTTTGGCATCCATTTCCTCTTGCTTATCCGGGCAGTTTTTTAGACTGACGCTTTTTGATTGACTAGTCAATCAACAAAACCGTCGGCACGATACTTCTGCCAAGGTCGCTCTTGCGCGGAACCGGAACGGCACTATGTTGACGCTCGATCCATGACCCACGGCAACCGACGGAAACGATGGCGGCAAAGCCCAAATCACTGAACGTTCAGCGGACCCTCGGGGTAGCGGAATCGCATCTGCGTCGCGGTGCGTTCGACCTTGCGCGGGACCAGTACCAAACCGTGCTGGACCGGTTTCCGAAAAACGGCCGCGCGGCGGCGGGCCTTGCCAAACTGAAACAAAAACAGGCGCGGGCAGCAAGGCCGGAACTGACACAACAGATGGTCGAGCAGGTTTTCGCGCGCCGTGCGGGCGGCGATCTGTCCGGCGCGTTGGCCGAAGCGCAATTGCTGGCCACGGCCTATCCCGACGAGGCGGTCTTGCAGAATTTCCTGGCGACCTGCTATTTTGAGACCCGCCAGCACGACCGCGCGTTCGAGGCCTGCAAACTGGCGCTGAAGGCCCGTCCCGACTACCCCGAGGCACATCTGAACATTTCGATATCATATCGGACAGGCGGCAAATTCGATCTTGCGCTCGGCCATAACCGCAAGGCGATCAGTCTGCGACCGAACTATGTCGCCGCCCATACCAACCTGGGCATGCTGCTTGATCTGATGAACCGCCCGACAGAAGCACTGGAAAGCCTGCTTCGCGCCGTGGAAATCGACCCGAACGCCCATGATGCGCACAACAATCTTGGCGGGGTCTACCGTTTTCTTGGCGAAACCGAAAAGGCGGCGGCGGCATTTGCCCGGGCGCTGGAGCTTGATCCCGACGCGACCGAGGTGCATTGCAATCTGAGCGATCTTAGGACCTATCAACCGGAGGATCCGCAAATCGCGCAGATGGAGCGATTGCTGGAAAAAACCGGGCAGTCCGACAAGGACCGGTTTCCGCTGGGATTCGCGTTGGCCAAGGCCTACGAGGATATCGCCGATACCAGGCGGGCCTTTGACATGTTGTTGCGCGCGAATGCGATGCGCAAATCGGCCTATCCGTTTGATATCGCTGATGTCAGGGCCCATTTCTCCGCAATTCGTACGCATTTTGCGGATGGGCCGCTGCCCGCGGTTTTGACCCCGCCCAAATCGCGCAAACAGCCGGTTTTCGTGGTCAGCCTGCCCCGTTCCGGTACCACCCTGATCGAACAGATTCTGGCCAGCCACCCGGCGGTGTTCGGCGCGGGCGAATTGGGCGCGATGGACGATGTGATGAACCGGCTCGTGCCGCCCGACCCCTTTGCGATGGCCGAAGAAGATGTGACGACCGTTAGCCTGACCAAGGCACGGGATTCCTATCTGAAGCGGCTTGACGACCTTGGCGTTCCCGAAACCATGATCACCGACAAGATGCCGTCGAACTTCCGATGGGTCGGATTCATTGTGGCAATGTTTCAGGGCGCGAAAATCATCCATATCGACCGCGACCCGATGGCAACGATGTGGTCGATGTTCAAACGCCGCTTCGCAGGCGAAGCCCACGGCTATGCCTACGATCTGGACGATCTGGCGGAGTACCACGAACTCTTTCGCGAATTGATGGATTTCTGGCACGAGCGGATGCCGGACAACCTGCTGCGGGTGAATTACGAAGCCCTGACCCGCGATCAGGAGGCCGAGACCCGCCGGATACTGGAATTCCTGGGGCTCGACTGGGACGAACGATGCCTGCGTTTCCACGAAACCGACCGCGCTGTGCGCACCGCCAGCGGCGAACAGGTGCGACGCAAGATGTATGCGGGCAGTTCGGAAGCCTGGAAGGCTTACGCCGAACAACTGGAACCCTGGCGCGCGCGACTGGCCTGACCCGGGGTCGAACGCCGGTGGCGCACAGCAATCGAAAGCAACGGGCGGACCACCCGGATCATCGGCCACACGGCCGGTGGGCGCCAATCCGTTGATGTCCGATCCATTCAACCGGCATCGCGATTGCTGCGCCCTTCCTTCTCAGGACCGATCTTGTGATCGGATGGAGGCCTCGGCCAGCGGGTGCGATTTCCAAAACAGGCGCGCCCGCTTTCCACCAACAGGCGCGTGCAGATTCCACTTCCAAGCCGGTCAGGACCGGATGAGAACAACTTCGCGAGTCTCCGAATTTACGCGAACTTTCGGCCGATAAACCGGCATTCCAGCAACCCGGTCATCCAAAAGATCAGTGAGCCAATGAGCCAATGAGCCAATGAGCCAATGAGCCAATGAGCCAATGAGCCAATGAGCCA
>CAZRLO010000081.1:5260-5390 GCA_964600965.1 uncultured Rhodobacter sp. | reverse complement strand
ATAAACCGGTAAACCAGTAAACCAGTAAACCAGTAAACCAGTAAACCGGAATACTCGATCATTGTTATTTTTCATTACTTTACGGCTAGAATCTCCGAATTCCTGACGCGGATCAACGGCAAGTCAGGGC
>CAZRLO010000081.1:0-5160 GCA_964600965.1 uncultured Rhodobacter sp. | reverse complement strand
TACTTTACGGCTAGAATCTCCGAATTCCTGACGCGGATCAACGGCAAGTCAGGGCACATTCAAATGGACTGCATGGCGCATCTGGCAGGCGGTTGAACTTGGAATTCCATCGGAATTGTCCACTCGAAGTTGACAGATCTCTGCGCGTCAATGAATCGCTCAACCAGGCCGCGGGCCCGACGGGTTGGTTTCCGCACAACCGATGTACCCGCGAAATGCGCAACGCCGGCGGCCTTGTGCAACATGGGTCCCGACGATTCCGCCCCCCCACCGCCAAGCACCGCCAATCTGCCGGTCATCGTCGCCTTTTTCCGTCGATCGTGGTTGCAGAATTATCTGCCTGCGTTTTAGGTTCTTTGCATGAAACCGGCCCCCCGATTCCTTCATCTGCGCGTTCACAGCGAATATTCCTTGCTCGAAGGGGCGGTCCGGCTCGGCGATCTGGCTGGAATCTGCACCATTGGCGACATGCCTGCCATTGCCATCACCGACACGAACAACATGTTCGCGGCGCTGGAGTTTTCCGAAAAGATGTCCGGCGCGGGCATTCAACCCATCCATGGCTGCCAGCTTGATCTGCATTACGCCGAAACCGCCCGCCCGGAGGATCGCGCCGGGCGACCGCGCCCGCTGGTCTTGTTGGCGCAAACGGTCATCGGTTACGGCAATCTGCTAAAGCTGTGCTCGATGGCGCATCTGGCGGCGGGGGATCGACTTCCGGGTATCTCGACCGACGATCTGGCGGCGCATGCAGACGGAGTCATCTGCATGACCGGTGGTGCCGACGGCCCGGTCGGCGCGCTGCTCAGGGACGGCCAGCCCCAAAAGGCCCGGGCGCTGACCATGGTATTGCGCGAAATCTTTGCCGACCGCCTGTACATCGAATTGCAGCGCCATCCCGGTGAAGACGGGCGGATGATGTCCCGGGAAGCCGCGACCGAGCGCGGCCTGCTGGATCTGGCCTTTTCGCTGGATTTGCCGCTGGTCGCGACCAATGACGTCTATTTCCCCAAAACCGCCGATTTCGCCGCCCATGACGCGTTGATCTGCATTGCAGATGGCGCTTATGTCGATCAACAGGAACTCCGCCGCCACCTGACGCCGCAACATTATTTCAAAAGCCCCGCCGAGATGGCGGCCCTGTTTGCCGACTTGCCCGAAGCGCTCGAAAACACGGTCGAAATCGCGCGCCGCTGCGCGTACCGCACCAAAACACGCGAGCCAATTCTGCCGAAATTCGCCGACAACGAGGTCGAAGAACTAAGCCGGCAGGCCCATACAGGGCTGGTCGAACGCCTCAAGACCATCCCGCCGGCGGTCCCCGAGGACGAATACCGCCAGCGGCTGGACTTTGAACTGGGTGTGATCCGCGATATGGGCTTTCCCGGTTATTTCCTGATCGTTGCCGATTTCATCAAGTGGGCCAAGGACCACGATATTCCGGTCGGCCCGGGGCGTGGCTCGGGCGCGGGGTCTTTGGTCGCATATGCCCTGACCATCACCGATCTGGATCCGCTCCGTTATCATCTGCTGTTTGAGCGATTCCTCAACCCCGAGCGGGTGTCGATGCCCGATTTCGATATCGATTTCTGCATGGACCGCCGCGAAGAGGTGATCGCCTACGTGCAGGAAAAATATGGCCGCAACCGCGTCGCCCAGATCATCACCTTCGGCGCATTGCTGTCCAAGGCGGCGGTGCGCGACGTGGGGCGCGTATTGCAGATGCCCTATGGCCAGGTGGACCGTCTGGCCAAGCTCATTCCGGTCGAGGGGGTGAAACCGGTTTCCATCGAAAAGGCGATGACCGACGAACCACGCCTGCGCGAAGAAGCGAAATCCGAAGAGGTCGTCGCCCGGATGCTGACCTATGCCGGGGCGCTGGAGGGTCTGCTGCGCAACGCCTCGACCCACGCGGCGGGCGTGGTGATCGGGGACCGGGCGCTTGACGAACTGGTGCCGCTCTACAAGGACCCGCGTTCCGACATGCCGGCCACCCAGTTCAACATGAAATGGGTGGAACAGGCCGGGCTGGTCAAGTTCGACTTTCTGGGGCTCAAGACCCTGACCATCATTCAGAATGCGTTGGAGCTGCTGAAACAGCGCGGCGTGGCCATCGACATTGGCACCATTCCGCTGGACGATGTGAAAACCTTCGAACTTTACGCCAGCGCCAAGACCGTCGCCGTGTTCCAGGTGGAAAGTTCGGGCATGATGGACGCGCTGAGGCGCATGAAGCCAACGACCATCGAAGACATCATCGCACTGGTCGCGCTTTACCGTCCGGGACCGATGGAGAACATCCCGAAATTCTGCAAAGTCAAGAACGGGTTGGAACAACGCGACCTGCTGCACCCTTCGATCGACCATCTGCTTGACGAAACCCAAGGCATCATCGTCTATCAGGAACAGGTGATGCAGATCGCGCAGGAAATGGCGGGATACAGCCTTGGCGGCGCCGATTTGCTGCGCCGCGCCATGGGCAAGAAAATCCAGGCGGCGATGGATGCCGAACGCCCGAAATTCATCAAGGGCGCGGCGGAAAACGGCGTTGACGAAAAAAAGGCGACCGAGGTCTGGCACCTGCTGGACAAGTTCGCCAATTACGGTTTCAACAAATCCCACGCGGCGGCCTATGCGGTGGTCAGCTATCAGACCGCGTGGCTGAAAGCGAATTATCCGGTCGAATTCATGGCCGGGGTCATGAATTGCGATTTGCACCTGACCGACAAGCTGGGCGTCTATATCGACGAAGTCGCGCGGCTGGAAATCCCGCTGGTGCCACCGTGTGTCAATCGCTCGACCGCGCGGTTTTCGGTGGAAGACGGCAGGATCATTTATGGTCTTGGCGCGCTCAAGAATGTCGGTGTCGAGGCGATGCACCTGATCGAGACGGGTCGCGGCTCCAAGCCATTCCGCGATCTCTTTGATTTCGCCAGCCGGGTTGATCTGAAACGAATTGGCAAGCGGCCCATGGAAATGCTGGCGCGTGCGGGCGCGTTCGATCAGCTTGACAGCAGCCGGCGCAAGGTTTTCGACAGTCTGGACCAGTTGGTCGCATGGTCCGCCGCCGTCCACGCAGAGCGAAATTCGGCGCAAGGCGGTCTTTTTGGCGACGCGGCCGAAGGCCTGCCGGCACCCCGCCTGCCAATGCCGGACGATTGGTTGCCCGGCGAAAAACTGGCGCAAGAGCATCAGGCGGTCGGATTTTATCTGTCCGGTCATCCGCTGGACGATTTTCAGGGTCCGCTCAAACGCAAGGGCGTCCTGACATTGTCCGAACTGACGCAAAAGGCGGAATCCGGGCCGATCGCGGCGCGCATCGCGGGAACCGTGGCGTCCCGACAGGAACGCAAATCGGCGCGCGGCAACCGGTTTGCCTTTGTCGGCCTGTCGGATTCCACCGGCCTGTACGAAGTGACGGTTTTTGCCGACACGCTTGAGGCGCATCGCGATCTGCTGGTGCCGGGCCAGTCGGTCGTGCTGGCGGTCGAGGCAAATCTGGAAGGCGATCAGCTCAAACTGCTGGCGCGTTCGGTGCAGCCGGTGGATGCGGCAGTAGCAGATGCCGCCGCGTGCGGATTGCGGGTTTTCGTGAACGAGGCCGATGCGGTTGGTATGGTTGCGCGGGTTCTGAAGGATGCCGAAGCCGACACGGGCCGGAAATCGCGCGGCCCGATCAACCTGATACTGATGCATCCCGACCTGCCCGGCGAGGTGGAAATGGCGCTGGGCATTAATTTCCCCGTGGGCCCGCGTATGCGAGGCGCAATCCGCTCGTTGGGTGGCGTGGTTATGGTGGAGGAGTTTTAGAGGGAGAGAATCCCGAGCGCCTTCTACGGTGGCGATTTTGAAAGCTGGTCGCCCAAGAAGGGGGCAGCCCGCAAAACGCTGGTGAACCAGACGCTCGGTTTTCGACCTTTATTCTCGGGGCCACCACCCATGAAGGTCCGGGTTGCCCATCTGGGGAAAACCGGGTTTCTCCGAAGCATCCCGCTTCGATGAATGAGAACCATTTCTTAGTGGAGAAATGGGATACATTTACGGGCTATCGCGATTCTTACCCCTTTAGGTCCACCTCAGCGCTCCACTAAGCAACTGCCGCGAAAAAGGGGAGTTCAAAAACGCTTCCAATGGAAACCTCCTTTTCGCCCCCCTCAATGGGGATGCAGCTTTGATAGTGTTCGGATTAATTTCGTCCAAGTAGCGTGCGCAATCATGACTAATTTCGATGTTACTTAACTCTGCCCGAACAGCGCCGCAGGCGCCGGGCGAGCGCCTGCCCGTCCCGGCGGGCTGGCGCTTTGCCGCCGGGTGCCACACACGAGGTTTTTCGGTGGTCGCAAGATAAAGTGGTCTACGCAAGGGTTGCAGCGCCATCTTACGGGCAGGCGCTCGCCCGGCTAGCACGGGTAGGCAATGTTCTTCACCAATGCGGAGGTTTCTGATCCGCCAGCGGCACCGAATTGCCGTCCGCCAGATCGGCCTCGGCCAGCCGGGTCATCAGCATCCCCACGCGCCGGTTCAGGACCGCGATTTCGCTGGCCTGATTTGCCACCACATCGCTCAGTTCCTCGCTGCTGCGGGTAAGATGCGCGATCTGCGTTTCCAGTGCTTCGATGCGTTGATCGGTCATGTCGGCCTCCGGCCCCGCGTTACCACAATCGCGCCCCATGCCAAACGGCAAATCTTGCCCCTCATACCCCCATGGGTTAGGGAAGCGGCCAAACGCATGATGGCATCGGAACAGGGCGCATGGCCAAGGACAAGAAAGCGAAAATCCGGCGGCCCCGCGCCGCCACGCCCAAAGGGTTTCGCGATGCTTTCGGGGCCGAGGTTCTGCGCCGCAACGCGATGCTGGCAAAGATCGCGGAGGTCTACCACGCCTACGGGTTCGATCCGCTGGAAAGTTCGGCGGTGGAAACGGTCGAGGCGCTGGGCAAGTTTCTGCCCGACGTCGACCGCCCCAACGAGGGGGTGTTTGCCTGGCAGGAAGACGACGACGGCGACTGGCTGGCGCTGCGCTATGATCTGACCGCACCGCTGGCGCGGGTTTTTGCGCAGCATCGAAACGATCTGCCGACACCCTACCGGCGTTACGCGATGGGTCCGGTTTGGCGCAATGAAAAACCTGGCCCGGGGCGATTCCGGCAATTTTATCAA
>CAZRLO010000080.1:10420-13450 GCA_964600965.1 uncultured Rhodobacter sp. | reverse complement strand
GCGAAATTCGTCGTTACCCCGATGGCGGATGGGCTGCGCTGTGCCGGGATCGTCGAATTCGGCGGGCTGCATGCGCCGCCATCCGCAGCACCGACGGCGTTGTTGCGCAAGCGCATCCGGCAGGTCTATCCCGGCCTGACCTGGCAGTCCGAGGAGACCTGGATGGGCCACCGTCCCACAACGCCCGACTGCCTGCCCCATATTGGCCCGCTTGCGCATGCACCGAACGTCATCTGCGCCTATGGGGCCCAGCATATCGGGCTGACGGTGGGGCCACGCATCGGCCGGCTGGTGGCGGAAATGGCGATGGGGCGGCGCATCAATCAGGATCTGACCGCATTTTCACCCGACCGGTTCGCCTGACTGGAATCTCTGGCCGCGAGATCATAGATTGCGGGTGAGCGCAGACCCCGCACGAGGTTTCATGACACCCGCATTTTCCAACACCTACGCCCGCCTGCCAGAGCGGTTCTTTGTCCGCCAAGACCCCGCCAGCGTGCCCGAACCGACCTTGGTGCGTCTCAACACCGGGCTGGCGGAATCCCTTGGGCTGGACGTGAAATGGCTGGCCGGCAAGGACGGTGTCGCCATGTTGGCGGGCAATGTCATGCCCGATGGGGCCGAACCCCTGGCAATGGTCTATGCCGGTCACCAGTTTGGCGGCTGGTCGCCGCGTTTGGGCGATGGCCGCGCAATTCTGTTGGGCGAGGTGCTGGCCCCGGACGGTTCGCGCCACGATCTGCACCTGAAAGGTTCGGGCCGCACGCCCTATTCGCGCGGCGGCGACGGCAAAGCGCATCTCGGTGCCGTGTTGCGGGAATATATCATCAGCGAGGCCATGGCCGCCCTTGGTATCCCGACCACGCGGGCATTGGCGGCGGTCGCAACCGGCGAGACCGTTCTGCGCGAACAGCCGATGCCGGGGGCGGTTCTGACGCGAACCGCCCAGAGCCATATCCGGGTTGGCACGTTCGAGTATTTCGCGTCCCGGGACGATACAGAGGCGCTTTCGGCGCTGCTTGGCCATGTGATCGAACGCCATTACCCGGCGGCCGGCGCCGCAGAAGTGCCGGCGCTGGCGATGCTGGACGCGGTTCTGCATCGCCAGGCCGATCTGATCGCCCAATGGATGTCGGTCGGGTTCATCCATGGGGTGATGAATACCGACAACATGTCGATTGCCGGTGAATCCATCGATTTCGGTCCCTGCGCGTTCATGGATGCCTATCATCCTTCGACGGTGTTCAGCTCCATCGATGGTCAGGGGCGGTATGCCTGGGCCAATCAACCAAGGATCGCACATTGGAATTTGGCGCAGTTGGCCCAAAGCCTCCTGCCTTTGATCGACGGCCCGCCCGAGCAGGCGGCGGAAACGGCACAATCGGTTCTGAACCGGTTTCCGGCGGCATTCCAGGCGGCCTATGGCGCGCGGTTCGGCGCCAAGATCGGGCTGGCCGCTCTTGGCGAGCCCGAGGCGGGGCTGATGCAGGATCTGCTGGCGATGATGGCGACCGATGCGGTGGATTTCACGCAGGCATTTACCGCCTTGACCCGCGGTCTGGCCGCCGCCGATTTCGGCAGTTTTCGCGCGCTGTTCGGGCATGCTCAAGAAATCGACGTCTGGCTGGAACAATGGCGGGCACGGGTCGGCAAAGAACCTGCCGAGACCGCGATTGCGCGGATGCGGGGTGCAAATCCGGTGGTCATCCCGCGAAATCACCGGGTAGAGGCCGCGCTTGAAGCCGCGATCGCCGGGGATATCGGCGTTTTCGAGAATCTGTTGTCGGCCATCGCGACCCCGTTTACCGAGGCACGCGATCTGGCCGACTACGAAACCCCGCCGCAGCCGGAGGAAATCGTGACCGCCACGTATTGCGGCACCTGAACCGGCCGGCGTTGGTCGCCCGGGCGCTGGAATTCCGGGGTGGCTGGACTTGCCGCGCATATTCCGCCAAGCTGAGCCCGCCTGTTTTCGAGCGCCGATGTTTCCGATCCGCGACCATAATCCGTCTGAACGCACGCCATATGTCACGTTTCTGCTGATCGTGGCGAATGTCGCGGTGTTCCTGGTCATGCTGCCGATGTTCTCGGATCCGTCGGCGTTGCATCACTTTTGGGAAACATGGGCTTTGGTGCCACGGGATGTCACGCGAAACCGCGAATTCTCGGGGCTTGTCACGTCGCTATTCCTGCATGGCGGGTTTTTCCATTTGGTCGGTAACATGCTGTTTTTATGGATTTTTGGCGACAATCTGGAAGACACGCTGGGGCATGGTCGCTTTTTGCTGTTTTATCTTGCTTGCGGAATTGCTGCGGGCCTCGCGCATGTGGTTTCGGTTCCGGTTTCGACTGTGCCGACCATCGGCGCGTCGGGGGCGGTTGCGGGGGTTCTGGGCGGTTATCTGCTGCTGTTTCCACGCGCGCGCATTGATGTCGTGCTGTTCCTGATCATTTTGTTCCGCATCATTCCGTTTCCGGCATGGGTGGTGCTTGGATTTTGGTTTGGCGGCCAATTGCTGGCCGGGTTGGCAACACCGGCTGCGGGGGCCGGAATCGCATATTGGGCGCATGTCGGTGGATTCATGTTCGGCGCGTTGCTGGTTCTGCCGGTTTGGTTGAGGCGCCGGGGCACCGATTTCCGGGGCCGTCGCGGTGATACGTCAGCGCCGGCGCAGCAGGATCGCGGTCTTACGGAATCCGAAATCCCGACCGTGCGCCGAAGGACCGGGCGTTCACACCGCATCCGATAATGCCTGCCCGGAGGGTTTGTAAACGTATAGTCTGGTGGGTGTTTTTTTGTGTCTGGCGGTGCCAGCTTTATCCAATTCGGCAATGCGCGAGGGCGGACCCACCCCAAAATTGTTCGGCCGGTGATTTCGGACACGAGCCGGAAGGCCGAACGCCGCCTGGTTTAGATCGGGCGGGCCATGTTTAACATGAATTCGAAATGCGTATTATTGTATAAAAACAACGAATTAGTTCCAAACATATCCGGAAAACTAGTTTACCGGTACACCGGATATCTGGTCT
>CAZRLO010000080.1:0-10320 GCA_964600965.1 uncultured Rhodobacter sp. | reverse complement strand
ACTGGTCTACTGGTCTACTGGTCTACTGGTCTACTGGTCTACTGGTCTACTGGTCTACTGGTCCGCTGATGGAAGCGCCCCATGGGGTGGCGTCATTCAATCTCCGACCGGTTGTTGGGCCGGATTACAGGGCGGCGATCTTTGCCGGGTCCATGGTGGTATCCTCGCAGAATGCGACGACGGTTTTTGGCGTCAGGCAACGAACCTCACGTCGTCGGTTGGAGTCGACGGCAACAGCCACTTTGGTTGCAACGCTGATGAGGGGCCCGGCGCGGCGCGCTTTGATGCAGGCGGCGTCCAGCCAGAGGCAGGTCACCCGCGCTTCGGCGGGCCGGACCATCGGTTCGCCGCTTCGATGGTATGGTTCGTCCCCACCTCGTCAGCGTTCGCCAGAGCTCCGCACGAAAGGGTCGCGCGGGTAGGTGACGCCCGCAAGATAGAGCCCGGACGCCGGGCTGACCGGCCCGCAGGCGGCACGATTTCGCGCGGCCAAAGCATCCCCGACCCGTTCCGGAGGCCAGGCACCGGCACCGACGCGTTCCAGCGTTCCAACGATGCTGCGCACCTGATTGTGCAGGAACGAACGCGCGCACAGAACAAACGAGATTTCGACGCCATCCGTCCGATGCATTTCTGATATCTCCAGTGAATCCAGCGTCTTGACCGGTGACTTGGCTTGACAATGGCTGCTGCGGAATGTGGTGAAATCGTGGTGTCCGATCAGGGTTTTCGCCGCTTCGCGCATGGCGGCGACATCCGGTTTCCGGTTCACGCGCCAGACACGACCGCGTTCGACGGTCATCGGGGCGCGACGGCAAACCAGACGAAAAACATACCGCCGGGATGTCGCGTCAAAGCGCGCGCTGAATTCGGGCGCAACAACCGCTGCCGCCAGAATTGCGACCGGTTCGGGTCGCAGATGATGGTTCAGGGCCTCGCTCAGGCGAAAGGGGTCCCAATCTTGTTTCAGGTCACAATTCGCAACCTGCCCCAACGCGTGAACGCCGGTATCGGTGCGTCCGGCGCCGGTGACGGAAGGCATGTCGGCCTCGAGCCTGCCCAGCGCCGTCTCCAGCGTTTGCTGCACCGATGGGCTGTGCTTCTGGCGTTGCCAGCCGGCATACGGTCCGCCGTCGTATTCAATTTTCAGGGCAAATCGGGGCATGTCCTGCGATACAATGCGGGTGGCGGATTGCCAATCCCTTCGCGGGTCTGTCAGGCCTCCGGATATTTCAGACGCAGGCCCCGGATCGGCGTCACAAGGTGACCCGAGATCAGGCGAGCCAACAGGTTTTGCGCCGCCCGGTTGCGGATCATCGGCGCGAAAACATGGTCGCGTAGTGCGGGCGCGATGTTGCTGTCGGATTGATAAAGCGGCGTGAACACCCGACTGAGCGCTTGATAGATCGCGACATGGTGGTGGCGCATCCGGGCGTATCTGGCGGGCGCGGAATCGACGTCGAAACATCGCAGCGCCTCGGCCAATGCCAGCGCATCCAGCAACGCCATGTTCGCCCCCTGACCAAGCTGCGGGCTGGCGGAATGCGCCGCATCACCGATATGAATCAGGCGCGCAGAATGGGGCTGTGACAGCGACCCGTGCGCATACCGCGCCAAAGAGAAGTCGGCCTGCGAACGTGTCTGATGCAGAAACGGCGCGAATTCCGGCCAGAAGGTGACCGCTTCGGCTACCCATGCCTCGAAGGGACGCCTGCGCCATGCTGTTGCCGCATCGCTGCGGATCGACCAGAAAATGGCGGCGCCGGGCCGGGATTTTCCCGGTGAAAGGCCCACCGGCAGAACGCCCGCCATTTTTGTGGCCCGGAAATATTGCTGGCTTAGATGATCACAAGGCAGCGGCGTATTTTCCGGCCAGTCGACAGTCGCCCACAGCGCGGCATATCGCAATGGCTGCGGGCGGAGCGGTGACAACGGCGAATTTGCCCCGGCGGCATCCACGATCAGATCATACGGACCGCTTTGGTCGCCGCGCTTGTCGACCAACAGATGTTTGGACCCAACCGCGCGCAGATTTCTGACTTCGAAATCACAGACCAGTTCCGCCCCTTCCCTTTTTGCTTCGTCGAGCAACAGGTGGAACAGGCTGGCCCGGTGAATGCCAAGTGCCGCCGCATCTCCATAGCCGGCATCCAGCACTTTGCGCCCGCCCTCCGCGACGCGTCCGCAAAGCCGCCGGATCGGGCTGCCGCTGGCTGCGGCTGCTTCGTATATCCCGACCCGCTTCAGCACCGCCAGCCCGACGGGCTGTATGACCAACCCGGAACCCAACGGCGCGGGTGCCGCAAACCGGTCATGGAGCGTGATCCTGTGACCCTGCCGCGCCAGCAACGTCGCCAATGCCAGCCCGCCGATTCCGCAACCCGCGATGCCGATGTTCAAAGGAGGGTCCATGCGCCTGCCTTACACCGAAACCGCGGGGCGCGGTATCGCGGAATTTTGACATCACCGGGTGGCGGGAACCGGGTCGCAGCACGTAAACAGCACAAAATCGGGGTCACCCAATATGTGACCGATGACTTCAGAATGCACAGGATTGCCCACAGGCCGAACGCAATTGGCGATACTTTTCAGGTTCTTGCCTGTATTTTGCGGCGTCACATCGGGATCCGGATTGCTCATCTGAAATCTGGCTGCGTTATTGCAGCGTTGCGGGCGTCTGCGTCCCCTTGTGGCCATGGTGCAGGGGTCGAACCCTGCCCTTTGGGTCGAAGTCTCGGCCGCGAACGGTTTTCGGGCGAATTCGCGCACAAGATCAAACGGCTTGCGAGTTGGTCGCATGCATCCTTGGCTGGACCTTCCCCAGTGCCACAGCTATAAGCTCAGCCATGGGACTGACATTCGCCATCATTTCTCGAATTACCGGCCCGGCGCTCTGACAAATCGAGCCGCCGGAACAAGGCGCATGGTGAGATACGCCGACCCCTGCCAGACAACACTCAGATATCCGAACGGAGCCGCCCGATATGTGCGCCGATAAAGTTGACTACAAAGACACCCTGAACCTGCCCAAAACCGACTTTGCCATGCGTGCGGGCCTGCCCAAGCGCGAGCCGGAATGGTTGGCGCACTGGGCCCGGATCGGCGTTGACGACCGGTTGCGCGAAAAGACCGGGCGCGAAAGTTTCGTGCTGCACGATGGCCCGCCCTATGCCAACGGGCATCTGCATATCGGCCACGCGCTGAACAAGATCCTGAAGGACATGGTGGTGCGTTCCCAGCAGATGATGGGGCGCGACAGCCGGTACGTGCCGGGCTGGGATTGTCATGGTCTGCCGATCGAGTGGAAGATCGAAGAACAGTATCGCGCGCGCGGCAAGAACAAGGATGATGTTCCCATCAACGAACTGCGTGGCGAGTGCCGCAAGTTTGCCGAAGACTGGGTGGATATCCAGCGCGAGGAATTCAAGCGCCTTGGCGTGACCGGCAACTGGGCCGAACCCTACAAGACCATGGATTTCGAAAGCGAGGCGGTGATCGCCGAGGAATTCATGAAATTCGTGATGAACGGGTCGCTTTATCGCGGCTCAAAACCGGTGATGTGGTCGCCGGTCGAGAAAACCGCGCTGGCCGAGGCCGAGATCGAGTATCACGATCATCAGAGCCACACGGTCTGGGTCAAGTTTCCGGTGGTTTCCGATTTGAGTATTTTCGGGAACAATGAAGGTGTGAGGGTCGTCATCTGGACGACGACCCCGTGGACGATCCCGCAAAACCGCGCCGTGTGTTTCAGCGAAGGAATTTCCTACGGGCTTTACCGTGTGCTGGCAACGCCCGAGGAATGCTGGGCAAAAACCGGCGATCTGTACCTGCTGGCGGACGGTTTGGCCGAGGATGTTTTTGCCAAGTCGCGACTGGAGTCCGGGGGTTGGGAACGTGTGCAGGACGTCACAACCGAGGAACTGGCGGCGATGACCCTTGCGCACCCGCTGCGTGGGGCTGAGGGCGCCAATGGCGAATGGGACTACGATGTGCCGATGCTGCCCGGTGATCATGTTACCGATGACGCCGGCACCGGATTTGTGCACACCGCACCCAGCCACGGCGCAGACGATTACATGATTGGGGTCAAGCATGGGCTGCCGATGACACATAACGTGTTGGAGGATTCCTCGTTTCGTGCAGACCTGCCTTTCTTCGGTGGTGCGGTCATTTTCGATCACAAGGGC
The DNA here is from genome assembly GCA_964600965.1 of uncultured Rhodobacter sp. Classification (GTDB taxonomy): domain Bacteria; phylum Pseudomonadota; class Alphaproteobacteria; order Rhodobacterales; family Rhodobacteraceae; genus UBA5972. The sequence goes on along the minus strand of CAZRLO010000080.1, from coordinate 6,133 downwards.
AAGGAAAAGGACGCCAACAAACGTGTCATCGACAAGCTGGTCGAGGTGGGCGCGTTGCTGGCGCGGGGGCGGATCAAACACAGCTATCCGCATTCGTGGCGCTCTAAGGCGCCGGTCATTTTTCGCAATACGCCGCAATGGTTTACCGCGATTGACAAGGAACTGGGCGACGGGATGGACACCCACGGCACGACGATCCGTGCGCGCGCGCTGGCCGAGATCGACAACGTCAGGTGGACGCCGCAATCTGGCCGTAACCGGTTGCACGCGATGATGTCCGCGCGCCCGGACTGGGTCATGAGCCGCCAGCGCGCCTGGGGCGTGCCCCTGAGCTGTTTCATCAGGGACAAGGGCAATGGTGCTGTGGAAATCCTGCGCGATGCGGCCGTAAACGCGCGCATTGCCGCGGCGTTTCGCGCCAATGGGGCCGACGCGTGGTACGAGGACGGCGCAAAGGCGCGCTTTCTGGAGGGGCTTTACGACCCTTCGGACTGGACCAAGGTCGATGATATTCTGGATGTGTGGTTTGACTCAGGCTCGACCCATGCCTTTGTCTTGCGCGATCGCGAGGATGGCGCCAGCGACGGCATTGCCGATTTGTACCTTGAAGGCACCGACCAGCATCGCGGGTGGTTTCATTCGTCGTTGCTGCAATCGGTCGGCACCAACGGGCGCGCGCCTTACAAGGGGGTGTTGACCCATGGGTTCACGCTGGACGAAAAGGGCATGAAAATGTCCAAATCCCTTGGCAACACCATTGTGCCGGAGCAGGTCACCAAACAATATGGCGCCGATATTCTGCGCCTGTGGGTGGCGCAGGTCGATTTCACCAACGACCAGCGGATCGGGCCGGAAATCCTCAAAAACGTGGCGGACAGCTATCGTCGTTTGCGAAACACGATGCGGTTCATGCTGGGCAACCTCAACGGGTTTTCCGATGCGGACCGGGTTGACGTTTCCGAAATGCCGGAACTGGAAAGATGGGTGCTGCACCGGTTGGCCGAGCTCGATCACGTCGTGCGCTCGGGCTATGAAAACTATGACTTTCAGGGTGTGTTCCAGGCGTTGTTCCAGTTTGCCACGGTCGATTTGTCGAGCGTCTATTTCGACATCCGCAAGGACGCGCTTTATTGCGACGGGGCCGACAGCGCGGTGCGCCGCGCCGCGCTGACCTTGCTTGATCTGCTGTTTCACCGCCTGACCACCTGGTTGGCACCAATGCTGGTTTTCACGATGGAGGATGTCTGGCTCACCCGGTATCCGGGCGAAAATTCATCCGTTCATCTGCAGGACATTCCACCGACGCCGGGCAACTGGCGTGACGAGCCGCTGGCGGTGAAGTGGGCGTTGATCAGGCGCGTGCGTCGCGTTGTGACGGCGGCGCTGGAAATCCAGCGTCAGGAAAAGGTGATCGGCGCTTCGCTCGAGGCGGCGCCGGTCGTGCATGTCCGCGACGAGGCCACGCGGGTCGCCGTCCGCTCGGTGCCGTTTGCCGACATCTGCATCACTTCGACGCTGACCCTTTCGGGTGACCCCATTCCCAACGAGGCGTTTCGCTTGCCGGAAATCGAAGGCGTTGGCGTCGTGTTCGAACTGGCCGAAGGCGACAAATGCGAGCGCTGCTGGAAGATATTGCCCGATGTAGGGACCCATGCACACGAAGGGCTGTGCGCACGCTGCGATGGGGCGCTTGGCTGAACCGACAGCAGGCGGTTGGCGGCAGGTGGCGGAATACGTTCGGGACCATGGCTGCGAAACCGCTATCGCTGAAACCGCATCAGGGCAGGAACTCCATCCGGAACGGGGTCAGCGTCAGGCGATTTCCGGTGGATTTCACGCGCACGAAGGTCAGGCGCGCGAAGCGCGGCTCGTCGCCCTGATCGCAGATGATTTCCAGGATTTGCACGCTGCCCCGGTCTTTTTCCTGAAATTCAAGCGGCGCGGCGCAGTCATCCAGCCTGGCAGCCGCCGAGGCCACGAAAGCCAGCGCCGCGCCGGTCACGGCATAGCGTTCCAGTCGCGCGGGAGACGTGGTAAGCGGGCGCATCTGCGCCGTCGCAGCGGATGCCACCAACAGGAACGAGAGCAGCGCCAACGCTGCCCGGCGCGCCCGGGCCATCAAGGTTGCTCGGCGTGCGTGTGTCATCATTCCTGCGATCCCATCATCCATTCACCCTGCGGGCGAAACGCGGCAAATGCAAAGGCAAATGCCACATCGTGGGCCAAATCCTGACCGGCCATATCGGTCACGATCACATTGCCAAGATCGCGCCCACGCCGGATCGACCGTGTATCGTGGATCGAATTGCGTCCGCTGGTCCAGCGCAGGATCATGCCTGCCTGGCGCACTTCGCCGACCTTGCGCAGCCTGTCAACCGGCCACGCCCGGTTGCCGACAACCACCACGTAATCCAGCGCCTCGATTCCGGCGGGCAGGTCATATTGCTGCATCACGCGCGGCGCGGCGCCGGAATCCATGCCCGCGTAGGGCGTCGCGCCATAGGGGCGCGCGTGGTCGTTGCCGGGCCCCAGGACCTTGCCGTCCGGGGCCCGGGCCTGAAACGACGCCAGCGATTCCAGCCGCGATGCGATCGGGGTCAGCGCGCGACCGCTGTGCATGCCGACAATCGCCTGACCGGTGAATTGCTGCCAGAAGCTTTCGGTCGCGTGATCATACATCACCATGTCGAAATGACGGATGCGCCCGGTATTGCCGAAGGTCAGCAGACGCCCGCCAAGCCGCCGGTCAAACACCACGCCCGAATTGCACAAGGGGCAATAGCTGACCAATACCGGCACGCCGCCAACTTCGTCATTGACGATCTCGTGCCACAACAGGATGCGCAACGGATAGGCACGCGCGTCGCCATTCAGGATCACGCTGATCACCGGCTCGAACGCGCCAATGTCGCCGGGGTCGGCGACCGGTCTGAATTCGGGGTTGTCGATCGGCGGGATGGAATCGCGTCTGGCACCGTCAAACCGCAATTCAGCCAGCGGTACCAGATGGTGCTCAAGGTCGGCTTGCGGAAAATCGCGCCGCAGTCCGGCAATGCCCTGCGCCTCGGCGGGCGGCGCGAAAGCCGCCAGACCAGCCAGCATTGCGGCAACAACAGAAATCAACCTCGGGCGCATGGTGGATTTTTCGTGTCCCTCGGACCGGAACGCAAATGAATGCTGTTCAAATCTCTGTCAAACCGCAAACCGGCAGGTTAGGCTTTGCCCGGACCCGAGGGAGCCGCCGTTGAATTCGATCTCGATGCCCAGCCCGATCGGCTGGATACATATCCACGAGCAGGGCGGGCACATCTGTGCGCTGAACTGGTCGGACCGGCCCGCGCCCGATTTCGGCTCGGATGTGCTGGATGACGCGAGCGCCCAGCTTGCCGCCTATTTTGACCACCGTCTGGAACGTTTCGATCTGCCGATGTCGTGTCCGTCGACGCCGTTCCAGCACGGTGTTTTTGAGGCGATGCTTTCGATCCCCTTTGGTGCGACGCGCAGCTACGGCGAAATCGGTGCCTATGTCGATGGATCGCCCCAGGCCGTGGGTCGTGCCTGTGGTGCCAATCCGATCCCGATCCTGATCCCGTGTCATCGGGTGGTCGGCGCGACAAATCTGGGCGGGTTTTCCGGAAGCGGTGGTGTGGAAACCAAGGTCTGGCTATTGCGCCATGAAGGTGCAGCGGGATTGTTGCTATGAGTCCGGGTGTCTTTTTCGCAGTCCTGCTTGCCGCCGCGATGCACGCGACGTGGAACGCGATCATCAAGACCGGCGAGGACAAGGTGCAGGGCATGCTGGTCCTGACGCTCAGCCATGCGGCATGCGGTGCGCTGATCAGTCTGTTCGTGCCGTTCCCGCCGGCGGCCGCCTGGGGCTGGCTGGCGGGTTCGGTTCTGGTTCACAGCGCCTATCAGACGTTTCTCGCGGTCGCCTACAGCCACGGAAATCTAAGCCGCGTTTACCCGATCTCGCGCGGGTCGGCACCGCTCTTCGTTCTGGTATTCGGGTTTTTCTTTTTGCCCGACGCGATCCGACAGAACGAGTATATCGGGATCACCCTTCTGGGCACCGGCATCGTGGTGATGGCCCGGGGCGTTTTCACCAACGGGGAATCGCGCAGGTTGTTGCCGTTCGCCTTCGGCGCGGCGCTGGCAACCGCCGGGTATACCGTTTCAGACGGGATGGGCGCACGCGCGGCAGGCAATGCTTCGAGCTATATCGCCTGGTTGTTCATCCTTTCGGCCCCGGTGTTCATTCCGGTTTGTCTGATGTTGCGCGGCGGCGGCGTTTTCCGGATCAGCCCGGCGGTCTGGCGGTCGGCCGGACTGGGCGGCGTCATGTCGGTGGCCGCCTATTGGATTGCCGTCTGGGGCATGACGCAGGCACCGATTGCGCTGGTGGCGGCGCTGCGCGAAACCTCGGTGCTGTTCGCGGTTGGGATCGGCATCCTGTTTTTTGGCGAAAGCGGCGACCGGAGCAAACTGGTTGCGGCATCGTTGATCGTGTCAGGCGTGGTTCTGACCCGGCTTTAGGTGCTGTGCCGCGACGACCGCTGCGGCAGCATCTGCATCACGATGGCCGCAAACAGCAGATAGGCCGAGGTAACCGACAGCGCCAGAATGACCGGCAGGCCGGGGTTGAAATCGTGCCACGCCGCCAAGCCAGCGAAAAACGTCCACAGGAACGCCACGGGCAAGGTGACGCGGCGCCAGCGCTTGGTGCGCACCGGATGCACGAATTCCAGCGGCAGGAACATCGCAGCGGCGATGACGACGACGATCGCCAGAATGATCCAGAAATTCGGTTCGGTCACGAACAGCACCAGCACCACCATGTTCCAGCATCCCGGAAATCCGGAAAAAGATTTATCCTTTGTTTTCATCCTTGTATCGGCGAAATACATCGCCGAGGCAAAGGTGATCACGATGATGCATATCCAACCCGTCCACCCCGGCAAAAGCCCGCTTTTGAACAGGGCAAACGCTGGAATGAAGACGTAGGTAAGATAATCGATGATGAGGTCCAGCAGCACGCCGTCGAATTGGGCTGCATGGGTCTTGACCTGATACTTTCGCGCCAGGGGGCCGTCAATTCCATCGACGATAAAGGCGACCACCAGCCACAGATACATCAGGCTCCACTTGGCCTCGACCGCGGCCAGCATTGCCAACATCGCAAAGACCGCGCCTGTGGCGGTCAGCAAATGTACAGCAAGGGCGCGATGTTGCGGCTTCATTCGGTTCTCTTAGACCAGTATTGTGGGAATGCCCAGAAGCTGCGGTTGCAAAAGAGGACAGATTGCTCGCGCGGTGTTGTTTGGTGCCCGATCGGTCGGCGCGGCGGGGCCAATTTCACGGGCATGGATCGATGCCGGACCCCGGGTTTGGCGCATGGCGATCGATTGGTCTTCGCGTGCTCGCGGAGTTGCTTTGGCCGATGGCAGACCCTTGGATCGGATCGACGTTTCGCCTTGGCCAACACGTCGATCCGGCGGCTCGCCGGCTGACTTCGGTGACTGGTTCGCAGGCCTACCGTCCCGTCGGTGCCTGTTCGGACCGACCCGTCAGCACCGCGCCGATCGCGCAAATGGACCGCCGCTGAAACGGGGAATCGTTGCGCCTGTCCACCGGCCCACCGGTGATCCGATATCGTGATTTACCGGTCTACCGGAATACCGGTGATCCGGTCGACCAGTTATCCGGTCTTTTAGTTATCCGGTCTATCGGTAATCCGATCGATTGGTCATCCGGTCGACCGGTAAACCGGTAATCCGGATTATTGGATCATTGTTATTTTTCAATGTTTCATACCGTGAAAATCCGGTGATTTCAGTGTTGGGCGCCAAGATCTGGTTGCGGCGCGCGAAATCCCCGCCATCAAAACAAAGGGGATCAACCCGCCTTTGGATGGCTCTGCCGATAGACCTGCATCAGCCGCGACTGATCCACCGCGGTGTAACGTTGCGTGGTGGCCAGCGACGCGTGGCCCAGCAATTCCTGGATGCTGCGCAAATCGCCGCCCGCCGCCAGCAAATGCGTGGCAAAGGAATGTCGCAGCGCGTGCGGCGTGGCACTTGGCGGCAGGCCCATTTGTTGCCGCGCGGTTTCCAGCACCCGCTGCACGATGCGC
>CAZRLO010000079.1:0-13604 GCA_964600965.1 uncultured Rhodobacter sp. | reverse complement strand
GAGGAGCCCGACGGTGGGTTGTATGTCGGTTGGTGCGGTGGCCGTGCTCGCGGATTCGCGACGACTTGTCGTTTTTTTGGAGAATTTGAGAGTTGGGAATCCACTGGAGCGGTAATCTGCTGGATCGGCAATCCGGTCCTGTCGCTGTCCGGTGGTCCGGTGCCCCAGTGGTCCGGTTGTCTGGTGATCCAGTGTCCGGATGTCCGGTGATCCGATGATCCAGAAGATCGATCAATCAGTAGACCGGTAAACCAGTAAACCGATCGACCAGTAAACCAATAAACCGGTAATCCGGAATTCCGGATATATTTGGGGTCAACCACATGGCAATGCGCGATTTTCCAGGATTTGGCAGCAAACGATTTCAGCGATATTTGTGATGAATTCCGGATCGCCCGGTCGCAGATTGCCGCCGACGATCCGGCACGATAGCATCATTTGGAATACAGGGTTCCAATCCGGCATCCGCATACGTCCTGAACTGCCAGCGCGCCGTACGACGGCTTGGCCTGACCGCCGCTCATCCACTTGGCCATTTCTGAACGGGTTGGGCCGACGGGGTTTCCGGCTTTCCCCGATCAGCCAATCGATCGCTTGGTGCCCGGGGCAGCCGCGCCGTTCGTTACGTGGAATCCGCAGGCACGGTGTCGCAGGTGCAACATTCCCAGTTTTGCCGAACCGAACCGGTCGACTGCCGAAATTGCAGCGAGGTATAAATTCGATGGCCGCGCTATCGCGCCGTCTGGCCAAACAGGACTTTCTGCGCCTTTTTGTTGTCCTGAAGATTGCTGCGCATGTCCTTTGCGACAGCCCGGCCCTTGGCGACGCCCGGACGGGCATAGCACCGGTCGAGCCAGGCCTGCATATGTGGAAATCCGGCAATTTCCTGCTCTTGCCGCTCCCAGAGGCTCGCCCAGGGCCAGATCGCGATGTCGGCGATGGAAAAGAAATCACCCGCGACAAACTTCCGGTCTGCCAGCCGTCGGTTCAGCACGCCATAAAGTCGATTCACCTCGTTTCTATAGCGATCCTTGGCATATGGCAGATCATTTGGCGGCTCCATCGACGGCGCGTATTGCAGGAAATGATGCGCCTGCCCGGCCATCGGGCCAACGCCGCCGATCTGCCACATCAGCCACTGATCGACCTCGATCCGTTGACGCTCGGTTTCGCCGCAGAATTGCCCGGTCTTGCGGGCAAGATATTGCAGGATCGCGCCGCTCTCAAAGATCGAGATGGGGTCGCCGTCCGGCCCGTCGGGGTCGATGATCGCGGGCATCCGGTTGTTGGGCGAAATCCGCAGGAATTCCGGTGCAAACTGTTCGCCGGCGCCGATATTCACCAGATTGAGATTGTACGGCACCGCCATTTCTTCCAGCGCGATGGTGATTTTCCAGCCATTCGGCGTAGGCCAATAATAAAGATCGATCGGTTTTGTCATGACACCCTCGTTTCGTTTGACCGAATATTGGCCGCCGGCAAACCCGGCGCAAGTGCCGACACGAAATATTGACGCGGTCGCCGCGTTCGCTTAAAGCCCCAACTGTGGCGATTTGTTACCGGATTGTGGGCCACGTTAAACAAACCCACTAAAGAGGTCGCGGAGAGAAACCCCCGATCCCAATGCGGCAGGGGGTTTTTTTGTGCCGATCGCAAAGAGGAAAAGATGCGATGAGCGACACCTGGAAAACAAGAACGAAACTGGTCCATGCAGGCACCCGCCGCAGCCAGTACGGTGAAGTCAGCGAGGCGATCTTTCTGACTCAGGGCTTCGTGTACGAAACCGCCGAGGAAGCCGAGGCGCGTTTCATCAAGGCAGGTGACGACGAATTCATCTATGCCCGATACGGAAACCCGACGGTGCGGATGTTCGAGGAACGAATCGCGGCACTGGAAGGCACCGAAGATGCGTTTGCCACCGCCAGCGGCATGGCGGCGGTCAACGGAGCGCTGTTTTCCGCGCTCAGGGCCGGTGACCACGTGGTCTCTGCCAGAGCATTATTCGGCTCTTGCCTGTTCATCGTGGAAAACCTGCTGCCAGCTTTCGGCGTCGACGTGACGTTTGTCGACGGTACCGATCTTGACCAGTGGCGCGATGCCGTGCGCCCGGATACGCGGCTCTGTTTTCTTGAAACCCTGTCCAATCCCACGCTCGAAGTGATCGACATCGCCGGGGTCGCCGAAATTGCCCACGCGGCGGACGCGCTTCTGGTCGTTGACAACGTTTTTGCCACCCCGGTTTTTCAGCGTTCCGTCGATCTGGGGGCGGATGTGGTCATCTATTCCGCGACCAAGCATATCGACGGTCAGGGCCGATGTCTGGGTGGGGTGGTGCTGGGAAGCCGTGAATTCGTTCGCAAGACGCTGGAGCCCTACCTGAAACACACCGGCGGCGCGCTGAGCCCGTTCAACGCCTGGGTGATGCTCAAGGGGCTGGAAACGCTGGATCTTCGCTGCACCGCGCAGGGCAGGGCGGCGATGTTGATTGCCAGCGCGCTTGACGGCCACCCAAAGCTGGAACGCACGCTTTACCCGTTTTTGGCCAACCACCCGCAACAGGCGCTGGCGCGGCGACAAATGACCATGGGCGGCACCGTTCTGTCGCTGGACATCAAGGGCGGGCAAAGCGCGGCGTTCCGGTTTCTGAACGCGTTGAAGATTGTGAAGATTTCGAACAACCTTGGCGACGCGAAATCGCTGGTTACCCACCCCTCGACCACCACGCATCAGCGGCTGACGCCCGACCAACGGGCCGGACTGGGGATCAGCGACGGTCTGGTTCGAATCTCGGTCGGGCTGGAGGATTCCGACGACCTGTTGGCAGATTTGAAGCAGGCGTTAAGGGCGGTTTAACAACTAATAGTTGAAATCTTTACTTTTTGATAAACTATTAGTAAGGTCCGATTCGGGGTGTTTCCGAAACCGCACCAAAAGGGGTCGCATTTGGCACTTTAAAACACTAATTACGAAGGCCAAATAAGCGCAACAGACGGTGAAACCGAAGGGATAGATTCATGAATATTCATGACCCGGCCATTGAAACCGAACACGACAAGAATCTGTTTGTCATGCGGCCCAGCCGCGCGCAGGCAGAAGAGGCGGTGCGAACCCTGCTCAGATGGGCGGGTGACGATCCAAGCCGCGAGGGGCTCTTGGACACGCCGGCGCGCGTGACCCGTGCCTATGGCGACTGGTTCCGGGGCTACGACGAAGACCCTACCGCGATGTTGCAGCGTACCTTTGAAGAAGTCGAAGGCTACGATGAAATGGTGGTTCTGCGCGACATCCGCTATGAAAGCTATTGTGAACACCACATGGCACCGATCATCGGCAAGGCCCATGTCGGCTATATCCCCACCGATCGCGTGGTCGGCATTTCCAAGCTGGCCCGTGTGGTGGATGCGTTTGCCAAACGCCTGCAGGTGCAGGAAAAAATGAACGCGCAGATTGCGAACACGTTGCACAATGTCCTGAAACCACGCGGCGTCGCGGTGGTGCTGGAGGGCGAACATCACTGCATGTCGACCCGGGGCGTCCACAAACCCGGCGTTTCGATGGTGACCTCGACGATGACCGGTGAATTCAAGATCGATCGCGCAATGCGACGGGAATTCATGGATGTCATCGGCAACCCGACAAACCGGGGCGCTTAGCCGACCGAGGAATGGTTGCGGCGCAGCGGATTGCGGCTAGGGTCATAGGAATATCACCGTCACTTGCCGCGTTTCCGGCGCGCCTGATTTCTGGATGCCGAGGCAGGGCGCTCGAAAACCCGGGGCGAAATTTCATTGCAACGGGGTGACTGACGCACGCGTCGCGACGATTTTCAGCGTTGCGAGGCAATAACCGCGCGGTCGCCGGTATTACGTTCGAACGCGGGCACCGTCTTGTTCGGAAATTCGGGCCGCCGCGTTGGGGTGCGTCACCGATTCTCGCCGACCAAAAACACCATCGTCAGGCACACCGCAACCGCGCAATCCCTCGCTAGTTTGTGGACCACCAGACCGTTTGGTGGGCATGTTCTGGACCGACGGATTTCGAAATATGGTCGGGTCATTCCGTGAAGGGGCTTTTCGTCTACCAAAGTCGCAATATCACGCCTGTCCGGGCCGCGGCGTTTTCGGGGCATGAAATCGGAATTGGTTTTTATGGGTAAAAACAAAGCTGTAACTCCCCCTATATCTAGAGGGCTAGACGGCCAGACGACTGGCCGATCAGACGGCCAGACAGCCAGACGACCAGACAGCCAGACAGCCAGACAGCCAGACAGCCGGACGGCTGGCCGACTGGACGTTTAACCGCCCGACACACGCTTCGGTCCGGCGGCGAAATCCACCGGCGCTTCGGATGCGCGCAGCCCGGCGGGTCGCGCCCGGCAGGCTTGCCGCTTGGGCACCGCGCTGTTATCCCGGTTGGAAAGAGCCTGAGTCTTTCACTTGGGCATAGCCCAGCAAGGACGATCCCGCGTGACCGCACGGTTGGAACTTGACAGGATCGCCCGGTCGTTTGACGGAAACCAGGTCGTGGCCGATGTTTCGCTCACCCTGGAGGGCGGTCAGGTCACGTGCCTGCTCGGCCCGTCGGGTTGCGGCAAATCGACCAGTTTGCGGATCGCGGCAGGGGTGGATCGGCAGAGCCGAGGGCGGGTTCTGGTGGACGGGCGCGAAGTTTCAGGCGACACGATCCATTTGCCGCCCGAAAAGCGTTCTGTCGGGCTGATGTTTCAGGATTTCGCCCTGTTTCCCCATCTGAACGTGGCCGGGAATGTCGGATTCGGTCTTCACGACACACCGCGACAAGCGCGCGACCGTAGGGTCGGCGAATTGCTGGAGCGCGTGGATCTGGGCGGTTTTGGTGCCAAATATCCGCACCAGCTTTCCGGCGGCGAACAGCAGCGGGTGGCGCTGGTCCGGGCGATGGCCGCACGCCCGCGGGTGATGCTGATGGACGAGCCGTTTTCCGGCCTGGATGACCGCCTGCGCGACGGCATCCGCGATGAAACCCTGTCGCTGATGAAAGAGGAAGGCACCGCCGTCCTGCTGGTCACGCACGAGCCCGACGAGGCGATGCGCATGGCGGATCAGATCGCCCTGATGCGCGACGGACGGATCGTTCAGGTCGGGGCGCCCTATAACCTGTATAACGCGCCGCTCGACCGCGCGGCGGCGGCGTTTTTCTCCGATATCAATATCCTGCACGGCGTGGTCAGGAATGCCCTGACCGAAACCCCGTTCGGCCAGTTTCTGACACCGGGCATGGTCAACGGCGCGGATGTGGAGATCATCATCCGCCCTCAGCACCTGAAACTCGATTTTGACCGCGACGGGCGCGGGCCGGGCGCGACGCCGCAGGATGGCGTGCCCGCGCGCGGCAAGGTGCAGCGGGCGCGATTCATGGGTTCGGAAAGTCTGGTCGAATTCCGCATGGACCATGATCAATCGGCTTTGAAAGCCACCGTTCCCGGGGTTTTCCTGCCCAAATCAGGCACCCCCCTGTGGTTGACCATCCGCCGCGACCGGTGCTTTGTCTTTCCCTGCAAAAATCAGCGCAACGTGCGCGACCCGTACCAAGGTTGACCGATATGGCCCGCGTGCCGCTGCTTTCCCTGAATGCCGTAGGCCTGACGTTTGGCGGCGATCCGCTGATCGCGGGGCTGGATCTGTCGGTGCGCGCGGGCGAGCGGCTGGCGCTGGTCGGGCGCAACGGGTCGGGCAAATCCACGCTGATGCGCATCATCGCCGGGATCACCGAACCCGACAGCGGAAGCCGCAGCCTGGGCCCCGGCGTCAGCATCGGATACCTGGAGCAGGAACCGGATTTCGCCGGTTTCGCGACGCTGGGGGATTTTGCCGCAGCGGGCATGGCCCCGGGCGAGGAATGGCGTGTTGAACGGGCGGCAGAGGGTCTCGCCCTGAAGTCCGGGGCGGCACCGGCCGAGGCATCGGGTGGCGAGCGCCGCCGCGCGGCACTGGCACGTCTGGTGGCGCAGGACCCCGATCTGATGCTGCTGGACGAGCCGACCAACCATCTGGACATCGCGGCTATTACCTGGCTCGAGGACCACCTGCTTGCCAGCCGCGCGGCCTTTATCGTGATCTCGCATGACCGCGCTTTTTTGCGTTCGCTCGGGCGGGCGACCCTGTGGCTGGATCGCGGCATTCTGCGCCGGCAGGACCGGGGGTTTGCCGATTTCGAGAACTGGCGCGACAAGGTGTACGAGGACGAAGACATTGCTGCCCACAAGCTCGACCGGTTGATCAGGTCCGAAGGCCGTTGGGCGGTCGAAGGCATTTCGGCGCGCCGCAAGCGCAACCAGGGCCGCGTACGGCGGCTCGAAATGCTTCGGGCCCAGCGCGCGGAACGTATCATGCGGCAGGGCACCGCCCGGATTGAAACCGAATCCGGTCCAAAGTCGGGGCGTCTGGTGGTCGAGGCGCGCGGGATCACCAAGTCTTTTGCCGGAACACCGGTCGTGATGCCGTTCGATCTGCGCATCCGGCGGGGCGAACGCGTGGCCATTGTCGGGCCGAACGGATCGGGCAAGACCACGCTGATCGAACTGTTGCTGGGCCGGATCGCACCCGATACGGGCGGGATTCGGCTTGGAAGCGGCCTCAGGATTGCGGTGCTTGATCAGAACCGCGCGGCTCTTGACGCCGATGCCACGCTATGGGACACGCTGACCGGGGACAATGACCTTGGGGTCAGCGGACGCAACGATCAGATCATGGTACGCGGGTCGCCGCGCCATGTGGTCGGATATCTGAAAGATTTCCTGTTTGACGAAGCCCGGGCGCGCGGCCCGGTGCGCGCGTTGTCAGGCGGTGAAAAGGCGCGTTTGCTGCTGGCAAAATTGCTGGCGCGGGATTGCAATTTTCTGGTGCTGGACGAACCGACCAACGATCTGGACATCGAAACGCTGGATCTCTTGCAGGAAAGGCTCGATGAATTCGACGGCACGGTACTGCTGGTAAGCCACGACCGTGATTTTCTGGATCGAACCGCAACCACGACGATCGCGATGGCACCGGGCGGGCGCGCCGTGATCTACGCGGGCGGCTGGTCGGACATGGTGGCACAGGGTGGGGGTCGATTTGCGCCGCAACCGGGCCCGGCAACGGCGCCACGGCCCAAACCCGCCCCGGCACCGCCTGTCGCGCGCGCGCCGAAAAAACCGTCGGGCCTGTCATTTACCGAGCGCCACCGGCTGGGCGAATTGCCCACGCTGATCGACCGGCTGGAAGTGAAAATCGCCGGACTAAGCGGTATTCTGGGCACGCCTGACCTGTTTCAGCGCGACCCGGCAAAATTCGCCGCCGCCAGCGCCGGATTGACCCAGTGCCAGCAACGTCTGGGCGACCTGGAGGCCGAATGGCTGGCGCTTGAGGAACGCGCGGAATCCGGCGGCAAATGACACGTTTCGAAGCCCAGGATATAGCCATCGCGGCATCGCCCACGTACGCGAAATCCGGGCGGCGGCCATTTCCATTTGCACCGGCAAATGGCATGGTGCTCAACCAAAACCCGATTTGACCCGGAAAATGACGAAACCAGAACGAAAAGATATCCACAATTCCGATGTGCCGGTGCTTTGCCGCAGTTGCGAAGTCCGGCATCGCGGGATTTGCGGTGCGCTCGATCCCGAACAGCTTGCGTATCTTGCCACGCATTCGACCCGTCGGGCGCGGGCATCTTCACAAGAACTGATCGCGGCAGGGCAGGAACAGGCACGATACGCAAATCTGATGCGAGGCGTGGTAAAGCTTACCAAATTGATGGCCGATGGGCGGCAACAAATCGTCGGGCTTCAGTTTGCGCCCGATTTTCTTGGCAGTCCGTTCACGGATCAAACCGACGTCACCGCCGAGACCGCGACCGACGTTGAATTGTGCACATTTCCACGCGCCGTGCTGGAAGAGATCATGCATCTTTCGCCCCAACTGGAACATCGGGTTCACCAGCAAGCCCATCGCGAACTGGACGAGGCCCGTGACTGGCTGTTGACGCTGGGCCGAAAATCGGCGGCGGAAAAAGTGGCGAGCTTTCTTTATCTGATCGCGACCCATATCGACCCGGCGCATCATGACCGCAGGCAGAACGTGGAATTCGAACTGCCGCTCAGACGTTCGGAAATTGCCGATTTTCTGGGACTTACCACCGAAACCGTTAGCCGGCGCCTGACCAAGTTGCGAAAAAGCGGCGTCATCGGCATCGAGAATGCGCGGCACGTCACCGTGCCCGATATCGACCGCTTGCGGTTGGAATGCGAGCAGGACCGGTCGACATAGAAGTGCAGTTCAGCACTTAGCCCCGGCTGGTCGTCTGGGTATTGTTGCGCCCGTGGCGGTGAAAAATCCTGTAATTCAGATGACGCGCCGCGATCGCGAATGCCACGCGTCCGTCTGCGCCCTTCCTGGCGCCCTCTTGAACGTCCGGAAAAAATCGAACCGAGGTTGAACAATTGCATGACCCGGAAAATACATTCGTCTGGCCGTCGAGACGTCTGGCGGTCCGGACGTTTAGCGGTCAGGCCGTTTAACCGTCAGGCCGTTTAGCCGTCTGGCCGTCTAGACGTCTAGACGAATGTTTTTGATGTAACGCATTGTTATATAGCGATTATAACGAAGTCTTGAATTTATGGCCGTGGCGGCGGCTGTCGGATGGCGCTCTCAAAATGTCCGTAACCGGACGGGTTTGAAATGCGCTGTTCACATACCCGGTGTAGACATCCTGTTCTGGCGCTGCCCGTTCCGGGACGGACGATTTTCCCACTTTGGCCGTTCACGCGACGCGCGCATATCTTGTTGCGTCCGGCGCAGACATTCGGGCACCCGGTTTCCATTTCCCGCGGCCGCCGTGACGGAAATGCGGTCACTCCAAAGGTGGGTGCTATGGCTGGTTGTCGGCATCGCGATCCGCGCCCGAGCGATGGTTCTGGCCGGAAATCTGTCTGGCCCGATCCAAATCCCACGCCTTGATCAGGACGGCGCGTCGTGTGGGGTATCTGGCATTCTGCCTTTCCAGCGACTGAACCCGGTCGGTTCTGAAGTGGCGGTAATCCTGCCGATTCTCGCACCACGCGACTATCAGGCGGACCTCGTCGAAATAGGCGATGAAAAGCGGCCATATCACCCGATCGGACCTCGCGCCGGACTGATCCTTGTAGACCAGCCGCAGCTTCAGTCTTTCGCGAATGGCGTGGCGCAGGACGGCACCTTCGAACCGTTCGGGCAATTTGGGTCGGCTCGAAACTGTCCTGACACCTGATTCCAGAACAATCGGGCGCAATTCCTTTGGAATTGCGGCGGAAAGCTTTGCCAGCAAATCACGCGCACCACGCACCAGCGATGTATCGGCATGCGCGGCCACCCATGCCGCGCCCAGTGCCGCGGCTTCCAGTTCGTCGGCGGTCAGCATCAGGGGCGGCATGTCATAACCGTCGTCCAGAACATAGCCCGTGCCGGCCTCGCCGGTGACGGGCACGCGCTGTGCGATCAGTTCGGCCATGTCGCGATAAAGCGTGCGCAGCGAAATCTCCAGCTCGTCCGCCAGGCTCTGCCCGGTCACCGGCGACCGGCTTGCCCGAAGTACCTGAATGATTTGAAAGAGACGTTCGGTCCGGCGCATTTTTTTACCCTACTGCCACGCTACTGACACCATGCTGTCAGCAGCGCAACTGTAAACAGTCTCAACGAGAAAGAATCGACCGACGTCGATGACGCCAAAAGGAATAGAAACATGATAAATCGCACGCGCAGTCTGGAAATCAACGCCACCCCCGAGGCCCTGTGGGACATCCTCGGCCGCTACATGCATATCGACGAATTCGCGCCATTCGTGAAATCGGTCGATGCATTGACGGACGGCGAAGACGGGGTCGGTTCGATCCGGCGCAACAATTTCGAAAACGGCACCACCATGGTCGAAGAGGTGATCGAGTGGCAACCGCATCGCAGCCTGCGGGTCAAGGGGTCGGAATTCGGCTCGTTGCCGTTTCGCGAAGTCATCGCCACGGTATCGCTGTCGCCGCTGGGCAAGAGCCGTTCAAACGCGGTGTGGTCGCTGGACTTCCGGGTAAAATACGGTCCCTTTGGCTGGCTGCTGGGACAGCTCGTGATGAAACGGTCGATGGGCACATTTCTGGATGCGAATCTCAAGGGGCTGGCCGACAAGGCGCGGGCCAACCAAACCGCAACTGCATGATGTGGTCTGGCTGGCGCCGCGGTTCCCTATTGCAGAAATGACCAGTCCTGCTTAGCCAGCCACGCAGGATACGTCAGCCACGCCACGTCCGGATAGTTCCGTCTGAGGGCCGCGATGTCCGACGAATAACCGACGTCGTTGAACCAGGTAAACATATCCGCCAGATCACCGCTCTGTTCGCGCATCCCCTCTGCCGGAAACCCCTGATATGCAATCTTGCGACCGGTGGCCTTCGAAATCGCGGCGACAACCTCTTCGCCGGTCAGATCGTCGCCGGCGATGTCGAAGCGGCCACCAAAAACCGCCTCGCCGCGATCGATCAGGGCTGCTGCGAAGTCACCGATGTTCTTGACCGCAATCTGTTGCAGTTTTCGGTCGCCGGGCAGGCCAGCGGAATAGATACCTTCGCCCAGTTTCGGCTGGCCCCAGGGGGACAGAAGGTTTTCCATGAAGAATACGGGCCCCAAAACGGTCGACGGCGTGCCAAGCGTGGCGAGATGCCTTTCGATTTCATATTTGCCATCGAAATGCGCGATCCCGGTGTGCTGATCTGCGCCGCCTACGCTGGAAAACACGATGTGTCCAACGTCGGCTGCGTGCAGCGCGTTCAGTAACGATCTGCCCTGTCCGACCTCTGCTTCGGCCCCGACTTCGAACGATGTCGATACGGCGAACGCACTGTCGGCTCCCTTTGCCGCCGCGCTGACCGCATTTGCGTCAGAATAGTCGCCCTGCCGAACGTCGACACCCCGCGCGCCAAGGGATTTTGCCGCATCCGAAGCGGGGTTTCGGGTCATGGCGACAACCTTGTGGCCGCGCGCCAACAGCGCATTTACGGTCGCGCCGCCCTGGGCGCCTGTCGCACCGGCAACGAATACGGTTTTTTGGTCTGACATTTGATGTCTCCTTTGCAAAATTCAGGTGTTTTGTTCGTGAACGTGCTCGGCGATCAGGGACGCAACCGAGGGGCCGGGGCCGACAAGCTCCAGCACTGTGCGATCCGGATCGCGGATGAAAATGGTCCGGGTCCCGCGATAGTCGCGCCGGCCGGTTATCTGAATGCCGTTGGCGGTTACGAACGCCTCGGTTGCCTCGGC
Source organism: uncultured Rhodobacter sp. (assembly GCA_964600965.1). Lineage (GTDB taxonomy): Bacteria > Pseudomonadota > Alphaproteobacteria > Rhodobacterales > Rhodobacteraceae > UBA5972. Next base: position 2,304 of record CAZRLO010000079.1, on the reverse strand, counting down.
ATTCTTCATCTTCAGGGCGATGTGGGTGATGCCCGGATACTTGACCGGCTCATCCATCAGAACGTTTTCACCCGCCTTGCCCTTTGCCGGGCCAAGCAGATTGATGTTGATTCCGGTTGGATGAACCATGACCAGCGGATGCCCCTGGTCGTAACCACCATCCGCGATGAGCCTGAAGCCCAAAAGTTCGTAGAACGCGACCGATCTGTCCCGGTCAGTGATGCGAATTCCGACGTGGTCGATATTTGCGATGTCCAGCATTTGATCCTCCTGAGATCCCATAGTGTCTGTTGGGCAAAGATGTAGGGCCCGCGTCGCACTTGCACTATCCGCGTTAATCGAGTTTTACTGTTTCTTGTGTGCGTTAATAGGTGTGGGACGTGGTCGATCTCAATGCAGTTGCAGCATTTGTCGCGGTTGCCGACGCGGGCACTTTTTCCGGTGGGGCCGATGCGATCGGCATCCCCAAAGGCAGCATCAGCCGGAAGATCAGCCAGCTTGAAGACACTCTGGGTGTGCGATTGTTCCACCGAACTACCCGCAAGGTTACGCTGACAGATGTCGGCAAGTCGTACTATCGGCGTTGCCGGCGGGGCATCGACGAATTGGGCGCGGCAACATCGGTGGTCGGCGAACGTGTCGCGACGCCGTCGGGGACCTTGCGGATTTCTGCACCGGCGGCGTTCGGGGGCGACGTTTTTGCCGGTCTGATTTCAACGTATCTGACGACCTATCCGAGAACCAGAATTGAACTGCTGCTGAGCGATGCATTCGTCGACCTGATCCAGGAACGCATCGATCTTGCATTTCGATTTGGTGAATTGAAGGATTCGTCGCTCATCGCGCGAAAGCTTTCGTCGACCCGCCGGATCGTGTGCGCAAGTCCTGATTTTCTGAAAAAGCACGGCGTTCCGGGCCGCCCTGATGCACTGTCCGAATTCGACTGCATCGTGCACAGCGCCGCGCTTGCGGGGCAAATCTGGCGCCTGATTGCGCAAAACGGCGCGGAAGCCACCGTGGCCGTTCGACCGCGATTGGCCGTGCAAAGCATCACCATGGTCGTGAATGCCGCGATCGCCGGGCTTGGCCTCGCCCTTGTGCCAGAGGGTGCGGTCCAAAAGGAGCTGTTGTCGGGAAGGCTGGTTCACGTGCTCAGGGAACATGCGACCCAAAACCAGGGTCTGTTCGCCATCTATCCAAGCAGCAAACAGCTTTCGGTCAATGTTCGATCGTTCATGGATCTCGTTGACGGCACGCCGTTTACGGCATCCTGACCCAAAAAATTTCAGCAGTCCCGGCCCCGAGCATGGGCCCGGATTTCAGGCAGCACCTCCGATCTTGATGCCCTTGTCGCCGGATTGCAGCACCCATATTTCATAGGGTCGCGAGGTTGCCTTTCGCCATTCGCACGGCGGCGCAAAAAAATTTCTGCAAGCAGTCCGTATCGCAACACCCAGCGCGGCGGGCGCAAGTCTGCCGTGCTTGAACAATCAGGAATTTGGCGTGAAATCGTGGGAATTGAAGCGATGGAACGCCAGTCTGTCGTATCACGGATTTTGGCTGGCCAGAAGGACAGGCAGGACTTGGCGAAAGACGCGATGTCACCGGCGACAGCCGGATTAACCTCTGCCACAGACCACCAAAACCAGACCGAAACGCGGCCACAGAATTGATGTCGTAGTTTTGATTGGAGTGGCTGGCTGGGGTGGGAGGATTCGAACCTCCGGTACACGATACCAAAAACCGTTGCCTTACCACTTGGCTACACCCCAGTAGCGGCGCTTAGATACGCTGCGGAAACCCGCGCATCAAGCCCAATCTTGCGGCATTCGCGCCCGGGAATTCCCTGGTTGGTCGGTAATCTGTTTGCGCTTGATCCGGCGCGCAAACCAATCGATTTATCTGCGACGACCGCAAGCCGGGGCACCGAATATTCAACGGGCATCCGAAAATGTGGCGGCGCACGCCGTGGGCGCGGTGATCACGCGAGGCCGATGCCGAAAAACGGGCACAGCAGGCGCGTTGCCTGTTGCGTGAAACAGGCCAAAGACGGGTTGATCGACATCTGTTCGCGGTAAAACGGCCGCCAATCTGTTGAAATGGCACGAAGGGCGGTGGAATCGTATCTGGTGGCTGGCATCAGGCATCCAATACCCGTTGCCGTCGCTTCCTCAGAACCGGGAAATCTCCAGGTCGCAATATTAATGATAAATATCAAAAGGTTACGGAAAGACCGTTGGTCTAGCCGTCTAGACGGCCAGATGGCTGGACGACCAGCCGGCAGGCCGGCTGGACGGTTAGAGG
>CAZRLO010000078.1:12112-13655 GCA_964600965.1 uncultured Rhodobacter sp. | reverse complement strand
CCCGAAGCAGGCGTTCTTCCATGGCGGTTCGCAGGGGGCGAAGGCGCTGCGGATGTGTCTCATATTCCTCGAAGATGGCCGTCAGGCGAGTGTTCCACTGGCGCAGCGCCTCTTCCTTGGCGTCCGCAACGTCGCGCAGGTCGGCTTCGGTCACCCACGGCACGGTGTCCGGGGGCGTGAGCGCATTCAGCAGCATCCGAGTGTTGTCGGCGATCACACGGTCCAGTTGGTCGGTGAAATCGGCCCGCAGGTCTGCATAGCCGGGGAAAAGTGACTTGATCGAAATGCCAGCACGGTAGCCGTATACAGCCCCGTTCTGCCGTGTGAACACATACTGCCCGCTGCCGCCGTGGCGGAGAAATTCCCGTAGATTGTGCTGCATGGAACCTCCCGCTGACCCGCGGGTGGTTTGTAGAGGCAGTTGGTAAAGAAGCGTTCACCCCACCGTACGCTGCCTGCAAGACGGCAACGTCCCAAGGGAGGCTGCGAGGTTCATGTCGATGCCCACCCCTCGTGAAACCATCGAGGGGTTCCTGATCCAGGGCGAACCGGTGCGGGATCCGGAGCGGCTGATCTGGAGCATAGAGGCCAGACCGGCATGAAGATGTCAGTCAGCTTCTCACCTGATCTGGCAAAGATCATGGCCGAGGAGACCAAGGCAGCCGAACGTGCTGTCACGATGGGTGTCACGCAAGCCGGCGAGCGCCTGAAATCCGATTGGCGCGCGCAGATCACCGGTGCCGGTCTGGGGACAAAGCTGGCCCGCACCATCCGCATGGCGCGATATCCAAAGCAGGGCACCAGCATCGGCGCGGCGTCCTTGGTCTGGTCGAAAGCACCGCAGATCATCGGCGCGCATGACGAGGGCGCGCTGATCCGCTCAAAGAACGGCTTCTGGCTGGCCATCCCGACCCCGGTGGCGCGCGAGCGGATCAGGCGCGGGCCGCTTGATCCGGGCATCTGGGAACGGCGCACGGGCATGCCTCTGCGGTTCATTTATCGCCGCAGTGGGCCAAGTCTGCTGGTCGCCGACAATGCCCGGTTCACAAAGTCTGGTCGGGTTCGCGAGAATGTAACCCGCCGCAAGGATGGGACCAGCTACAGCCGCCTGGCAGGGCGGACGGTCGTGCCGATCTTCTTGTTGGTTCCACAAGTAAAACTGCAGAAGCGGCTCGATCTGGATCGGGATGCGCCGGCGGGATTGGCGGACCTGCCGGTGTTGATTGTGGCGAACTGGGTGGAAGGGCGGTGATGGGAAAGGGTCCGATTGCTGCACCATGCACATTCGACGCGAAGGGCGAAGAGCGGTCCTACGCCGCAGACGCGAAGTGACCAGGCGCAACTTCGAAAAGCCGCCGTTCGACAGAATGAAGGGCGCCTGAAACGCTGTAATGATGGGAACGAGACCTTCACCGCCAATCATAGGCATATTACCCATTCTTAAGACCTTTGCCATTGCTTGCGCGCGCAATTTGGCGATCCAAGTTTCAAACGAGCAAACGAGCAAACGAGCAAACGAGCAAACGAGCAAACGAGCAAACGA
>CAZRLO010000078.1:2464-12012 GCA_964600965.1 uncultured Rhodobacter sp. | reverse complement strand
CAAACGAGCAAACGAGCAAACGAGCAAACGAGCAAACGAGCAAACGAGCAAACGACACCCGTCGCTATAAATCCTGTCGGAAGAATCCCTCTACTGGCCTTTTCCAGCAATTATTTTGACATCGGCGAAGCTGCTTCGCACCAGCCATTTTGTGAGCGTTCGCGCCATCAGGTCGTTCCCGATCAGAGAGATCCGCCCGGCCTCGATCGCCTCTTCGAAGGCAGAATGGCCCATCCAGGCCGATGTCAGCGTGCGCAGTTCACACACGACATAGAGATCGACCTCGAACTTGGGATCCATATAGCAAAGGTCGATCTCTTCGCCGGGCTTGGCCACCAGCCAGTAATTCGTTTTTTCATTCGGCGGGTCGCTCAGGATGAACTGAATGACGCATTTGCGCTTGGGCAGTTGCAACAGGTCGATCTTGCCGCGGATGTTCCACATCAACATTCGTCCGTCGAGGTTTTGCAGCGAAACCTCGCTGGCGACGTTGCGATGGGCCCATTCACCGAGGCCGTTGATGAGGGGTTCCAACTCGTCGGCCAACACGGTTGTCAGATACTCCGCGTGACTGCCAGGGCCCGTGTTCTGGCGGGCGACAAGGCCGCTAGCCTCCATCTCCTTCAGGCGTTTGGACAACAGACCCGGCGACATGCCCGGCACGCCGCGCTGAATCTCGCTGAAATGGGTCGATCCCGACCACATCTCGCACAGAATCAACATGGTCCAGCGCGGTTCCAGCAGGCTGGCGGCCATCGCGACGGGGCAGAACTTTGGGTAACGCCGATCTGACATCGAGACACCTCCGAAACCAGCCAAGCATTTCGCCCTCACCTTTGTCTACTACAGAAACTGTAGCGGTATTGCTGCAGTTTCTGAACCGGCACGAATGCAGGGCGCGTGCGAACCTTTGGCGATCAACACTTGGAGGAGCGCAGATGAAACAGCACAATTCCGTCGATGACGCCAGCGGTCGAAAATTACAATTGCGCGCCATCTCGGTCTACGAAAAGCGCCCGGAGCGGGCCCGGAATACGGATTGCGGCACCGCCGAAGTTCACGCCGGTTTGGCCTGTACCTACGAGCAGGACGGACATCGCGTTTCAATTGACATGCCCAGCACAATCGGCGGTGGGGGGCAGGCGCCAAAGCCGGGATATTTCGGGCGGGCGGCGATCTGCTCATGCCTTGCCATCGGAATAAAGTTGACGGCGGTTCGCCAAGGCCTGCGCTTGCAGGCTGTTCGTGTCGGGATCGAACAGGATTGGGACGATCGCGGCATCTTTGCCATGAATGGGGCGAACCCGGCCCCGCTTGACACCCGCATCTCTATCGAGATTGCCAGCCATGAGTCGCGCGGGACGCTTGACGATCTGGTCACGCGTGCCCTTGAATGCGATCCGTGGTTTCTGAGCTTGCGCGACGCACAGCCGGTCAGCACGACCATCACGGTTAACACCGATGAGGTGATGTGATGGATGCCCGATTGCAGCTTCGCGTTCAGCGCTACGGCTGGGATGCCGCCGCCGCCTATTATGATGACGGCTGGCAGGCGCAATTGCGCCCGGCCCATGACAGCCTTTTGGACATGACCGGCATTTCCACCGGGCAGTCGGTCGTTGAAGCCGCCTGTGGCAGCGGTCTGGTCACCCTGCGACTTGCCGAACGGGTCGGGCCGCGCGGCCATGTGCTGGCAACCGACCTGTCCGAGGGCATGATTGACGACATGCGCGCCCGCTTGCGCGAAACCACCCTTGCCAACATCGAAACGAAACGGATGCCGGCAGAAGCGCTCGACGTGCCCGACAACACCTTTGATGCGGCGGTCTGCGCGTTGGGGCTGATGTATACGCCCGACCCCGGAGCGGCGGTGGCCGAGATGGCGCGGGTGGTGAAACCGGGCGGCACTGTGACCGCCACGGTCTGGGGGGAGCGGCGCCATTGCGGCTGGGCCGAGGTGTTTCCAATCGTCGATGCGCGGGTAAAATCCGAGGTCTGCCCGATGTTTTTCGGGACCGGCGCTAACGGGGCGCTGGTGCGAGAGTTCGAAAACGCCGGGCTGCAACAGACGCGTGAACACCGGCTATCCGAAACGCTTTCATTTCAATCCCAAGAGGTATTCACGGATGCGCTTTTACTTGGCGGGCCCGTGGCCCTCGCGGTGAAACGGTTCAACGGGGACGTTCTGGACGAGGTGCGTCAAGAACTCCTTTCATCGGTATCGGATTTCAGGGGCGGTGGCGGCAGCTATCAAATCCCGGGCGAGTTCGTCACCGTGACCGGAATCGTTCCCACCGGGTGAGCCAGCATTCCCGGAGATCGAGCCGATTTGCCTCTGAAACACCACAAGCAACGCTTTGCACAACTTCACACGATCAAGGCCCACAACATTCAGAAAAGGAGAACCACGATGACCTGGTCACTTAAAGGTACTTACTTTGAAAGCTGCAACTGCGAGGCGGCGTGCCCCTGCATATTCCTCAGCCCGCCGACCGAAGGCGATTGCACGGTTCTGGTGGGTTGGCACATCGCAGAGGGCACCGACGAGGGGGTTTCGCTCGATGGGCTCAATGTGGCTCTTGCAGTGCATTCTCCGGGGCACATGGCGACGACCAAGTGGAGCGCAGCGGTCTATGTCGATGAACGTGCGAATGAGGCGCAAAATGCCAGCCTGATGAAGATATTCGGCGGTCAGGCTGGCGGCCATCCGGCGCGCCTGGCCGGGCATATCGGCGAGATTGTCGGCGCGCGGGCCGTGCGCATCGACGTTTCCGTCGATGGCGGGCGGCATTCGCTGAAAATACCCGGCATTGCCGACGTCCAGATTGAACCGATCGCCGGTCAGGGCGACGGCCCGGTCACGGTCGCCGGGCACCCCTTGTGCATTGCGCCCGGTTTCGAGGCAACGTTATCAAGGTCGAAGCGTCTGACCTATTCCGATCATGGCATGGCTTGGGATCTGTCGGAAAAAACCGGCCAATTCTCGCCCTTCGCATACGCGAGCGAACAATGACGGGCGCGGGTAAAGCCAGTCGCGGAGGCAGCCCAAGGCTGCCTCTGTTGCATGTGGCGCTGCTGCTGAGCGGTCCGGTCGGTTTGGCGCTGGCAGCGTGGATATATCTCGGCCTGATGATCGACGATATGTCGTTGGTGCCCGGGATGAAGGCGCTGATGATGCACCCGGACCCATTTTCGCCGGCCCAGCTTGTCGGTTTGTTCCTGATGTGGGCGGTGATGATGGCTGCAATGATGTTGCCGACCGCGACAACGATGATCGCGACCTATGCGCGGATGCAGGCGCGGGACCGCGCGCTCGGCGCCGGATGGGGGCCGGTGCTTGGCTTTGCGGCGGGTTATGTCCTTGCCTGGAGCGCCTTCAGCCTGGGGGCGACGCTGGTGCAGGCCTGGCTGACCGATCTGTCGCTGATGTCGCCGATGTCGATGAAGACGGTGTCCGGGCCGGTGACCGGGGCCGTGCTGATTGCCGCCGGGCTTTATCAGGTGACGCCGTTCAAGCAGGCCTGCCTTTCTCAATGCCGCTCACCGATCGGGTTCCTCATGACCGAGTGGCGGGATGGTCGTCTTGGCGCGCTGAGGATGGGGGTGAATCATGGCCTCTTTTGCGTCGGCTGCTGCTGGGCGCTGATGGGCCTGCTGCTGGTCGCTGGCGTCATGACCCCCGTCTGGATCATCGCGATCACCGCATACGTTCTGGCCGAAAAGACCATGCCGGGAATGGAAAGAGCCACGAAGATCACGGGCGCGCTCTTGATCGGCGGTGGACTGTGGTTCCTGATCTGACGGGTACGGCCGCGATCCGCTGGCCCCGATCAAGGATGCGGTGACGGCGGATGGCGATGTCGTCGTACCGCTTGACGCCGAGGCCTTCGGGTTCTGGCTGAAGGCGGGTTTTGGCGATCCAACCACGACCGGCACCGGCCCCTGGACGCACGAGTTTCAGTCGGGGTCCTGGACGCTGCCCAGCATGTCCATCGAGACCGGCATGCCGGAGGTGCCGCGCTATGCGATGTATTCGGGCTGCGTGCTGGACCAGGCGGCCGCCGGATCCGGCCCCGCTGCCGATGCGCTGGACCGGCTGGGGCTTTCGGCCAGTGACCTGATCGCCCTGCCGCTCGACGAGCGCGTCGGGGCGATTAACGCCGCCATCGAGGATTTCGTGCTGGCCGCAGAACGCGCGGCGGTCGCAGGTCAGCTTTTTGGCGAGGAAGGCTCCATCGCCATGAGCCGCATCGACACCGCGACGCTGCGCCAGGCGACCGAGGACGTCTTAGCCTTCGGCGTCGTGGTCTCCGAACAGGACGCCGACCAGATCGAGCGCACGAATGGCGCGATCTCCCGTCTCGGGCTGATCTGGCGCGGGCTGGCGAACCAACTGGCGGTTGCCGCGGCCCCCGCGCTGGAAGCCGCCGCCAACGCCATGGCGGCGGTTGCGCGCACGACCGGGCTGTGCCTCCTATGCCGAGGCGAGGCTCGCCCGGCCGGCTGTCGAGACGGTCGCGGAGGTTCCGCCGGACTGGGCAAACTGGATCGCCGATCTCGACGACCGCATGACGGGAACCTGCCGATGAAAACCCTCTCACCCGCCCTGCAGGATCGTCTCGACGAGCGCACCACGACGCTTGCTTGGGTGTGGCGGATCACGCGGGCCGATAGCGTCCCCTTCGGCTTCACCGACCACGACCGGACGCTCAGCTTTGATGGCACGGACTTCCAGCCGGAGAGCGGTCTGACGGCCTCCGAGGTGCGTTCCGGCTCGGACCTCTCGGTCGATGCGCAGGACGCCGAAGGCGTGCTGACCTCGGACCGCATCACCGAGACCGACATCCTCGACGGTCGCTGGGACAACGCCGAGGTTGAGGTCTGGCGCGTGAACTGGCCCGGATGCGCGGGCGGCTGGTGCTGAATGGCGCGACCGAAATCCGAGGGTCCTACGGCGAGATCAGCGGCGCGCATGTCTCGGAAGCCACGGCCCTCTGGCTGCAGACGATGGTGCCGCTGACGGCGGGCGATACGGTTGAACTCCAGGGTTATTTCCGCGCGCAGGATGGGAATTTCGCGGCCGATCACACGTCCTTCTGGGGCTGCAAGGTCGGCTGAGCGGCGGGAGAAATAGCCCATGACACCACCCCGATCTGATCAGGGCTTTGTGCGCATGCCCGACGCCGAATTCGAGGCAATGCTGGCGCGGGCCGCCCGAACGCGAAATGCGCGCTCACAGATCCGGCCTCGACGATGAAGAAGCGGCGCTCGATATCCGGGATCTGCGATACTTCGAACCTATTCGACGACGGGATAAAATGGCTTACCCCAGTTTTCATTTGGGTTGTCCATCATGATGTCGATGAACACAGGCATCAGAAACCCGAGGATTTCAGCGCCGTCCCGAACCTGCGCCCGGTTCACACCACTGTTCCAGGTCGACCCTCCGTGAACGAGCTGATTACGCAGGACGTACAACCGATCGAAGACGAAGCTCAGGACGCGCGCGGTGTCGCCGGCTTGGAACGACGTTGCAAAGGAGCGGGCCGAGGTCTTGAAGCGATCCTCCCAATCTTCGAACCCGTCGATTCCGTTGTGGTATTGCCAGAATGGATTGAAAACATACCGGTTCTCCATGAGCATCCGAACTGGGCCGGAAAACCGCTGCCACAGCGCCTTGTAGATGCGTTGGTCTTGATCAAGAGCGACCAGCCGGCCGAAGTATTCCACGAAAGCAGCGCGTTCGCCCGGGGCGACCGCCTGAAACTCCCGCTCGTCGGCGTAGGCCGCGTTGAATGCGATCCAAAGGAAAATGAAGCACGCATCATCATCCTCGCCGCAGGCTTCGGCACGACCGATCCAACTGATGGCGCGATGAGCGCGCAGTCCCATGGTTTCGGGGAAGCCTTCGCGAATGGCGCGTTGTTTTGCTTTAAGGGCTGCATGATCAAGACCGTTTTTCATATTTATTTCCCGTTCGATATCGTCATGGCAGAGCGTCGAAATCCGACCTCTGGTGGCCCGCAATCAATTCGCGCAAGCCTTGGGGCGCCAACACGTCCACCTTGTCGCCCCATTGATAAAGGTGCCATGCCATTTCCAGCCAGCCCGCCGCCTTGAACCTGACGATCAGGCTGCCATCGTTCTGATGTTCGATAACTTGCGTCGGGTGAAAACGGAATTCGGCGGCACGCTCAGCGGCTTCCGGTGAGAAGCGCCACACGACTTCGCCATATTGTTCAGGGTCTTGATAGACACCAAACGCCAGAGCGGCATAGGTCTCTAGAGAGAAACCCGGGGCCAGCTGAAAGCTTTCGTTCAGAACCTCCGCTTCATGAATCCGATCCATGCGGAAGTTCAGGATGTCTTCTCCACGCGCGGGTTGCCGGGCGACGAGATAGCTGCGGTGCCCCAGTAGCATACCATGCGGCTCGATCACACGCGGCGCAGCGCCCTGAGCGCCATAGCCGACGCGCAGCCTGAAGGGACCGCGCAGCGCTTCGATGACCGCATCCGTCACGGCAGGCATCAGTGTGACGGTAGGGCCTGGGCGCGTGACCTGGCCCAATCCAGCCAGCACCGCCTCTGCATCGGCTTCCGACCGAAGCGCGTCCCTTGGACTCAATCGCGCCAGCAGCCCGTCACGGAGATCCTCCAGAGCGCGTGAGTGCCGTATTCGCCCTTCATCGCGCGCGGTACGTGCCGCAATTTCCAGCGCCTCGATCGCCGTTTCCTGCCGGGGCTGCAGTCGGTCTGGCAAGGGTGGGTCCATCCGCCAGTATCGCCGTCTTTCTGCGTCGTCTGCGGTCGAAACGTTCACGAAAGTTGCTTCGAGAGCCTCAGTCATCCGTTGAGCAGTGCGATGCGACACATCGAACTCGGCGCAGATGTCCTCAAGGCTGACGCCACCCCGGCGGGAAGCCGCCATCTGGGCAAGGCGAAGCAAATCCTGCGCTTTTGCAAAAGACATTTGATCTCCATGCCAGAAATTGACACCCTCAAACGGTATTGATGACCTTGCGGTCTGTCGAGGTGATTCCCTTGGAGATTGATTTGCATAGGTAATGGAGCAGCTATGAGGGATCTCGACGGTCGCATATTCTTGTCCGCCACGGATCTCATGCGCTTCACAGGTTGCGCACATGCGACCACCCTTGATCTGGCACATATGCGCGGAACGGGCCCGGAGCCGGGCGACAACACCGAGGACGCAGCACTGTTGCAAAAGCAGGGCGATGCGCACGAGGCCGCGCACCTGGCACATCTCAAGGAGGCCGGGCGCACGGTCATGGAAATCGCGCGCGGCAAACTTGGTGAAAACGCCCAGGCCACGCGCGCGGCGCTGGCTGCTGGTCCGGATGTTGTGTTTCAGGGCGCGTTTCTGTCGGGGAATTGGGGTGGCTGGTCGGATTTCCTGGAGCGTGTCGAGATGTCTTCGGATTTCGGACCGTTCAGCTATGAGGTGGCCGATACCAAGCTGAAACGTCGAGCCGATCCCAAACATGTGCTTCAGCTGGTTCTATATTCCGATCTGCTGGCGGAAATTCAGGGGGTGGTGCCCGAGTTCGCGCATGTCGAATTGGGAGACGGCACCCGCGCGACGCTGCGCCTGGCAGACTACTCTGCCTATGCACGGATGGCGCGCAAACGGCTGGAAGCATTCGTAACGGATCCGCCGCCGACGCGCCCGATGCCATGTGCCGATTGCGGCCTGTGCCGCTGGGCCGATCATTGCAATAGCGTCTGGCAGGCCGAAGACAGCTTGTTCAATGTCGCCAACATCAGTCGTGGTCAGGTCAAAAAGCTTGAAACAGCGGGTGTTCACACATTGGAGGCTCTCTCGACGCTGGATCATCCGGTCCGCGGGATGGCTGATAACACCCAGGCCCGTTTGGTCACGCAGGCCCGCCTGCAGCAGGCCCGCAAAACCGGGGAGCCAGATTTCGAACTGCGGGCACCCGAGCCTGGCAAAGGCTTCGACCTGTTGCCAGAACCTCAGCCGGGCGACCTGTTCTACGACATCGAAGGCGATCCACACTACGAGGGCGGCCTCGAATACCTGCACGGCATCTGGTTCGACGGGGAGTTCAAGGCGTTCTGGGCCCATGACCACGACGCAGAAGCGCGGGCATTGTCCGACTTGCTGGCGTTTTTTCGCGCGCGGATTTCGCAATACTCCACTGCGCGCGTCTATCACTACGCGCCATACGAGATCACAGCGCTCAAACGCCTGACCACGAAATATGGGATCGGTGAGGCTTTCCTCGACCGGTTGTTGAGGGAACGCCGCTTCGTCGATCTGTTCGCTGTCGTGCGCGGCGGGCTGATCGGATCGGAACCGAACTATTCCATCAAATCGATGGAGGCTTTTTACGATCGCAAGCGCGACGGCGAGGTCAAGACGGCGGGTGGCTCGGTCGTGGCCTATGAGCGCTGGCGCGAAACGCAGGATCAGCAGATTCTGGACGAGATAGAGGATTACAACCGCGTCGACTGTATCTCGACCGAGGAATTGCGCGACTGGCTGGTTGGCATCCGGCCCGTCGGCCCTTGGCCGACACTTGCCCCGGACGCCGGGGAAAAGGAGGTCGAACAGGATGCCGATACGCAAGCATTGCGGAGCATGCTGGCGGGGTCCGGCTTGCCCGAGGCGCGGCAGGATATGCTGTTCAACCTCGGCGTTTTTCACAGCCGTGAGGTGAAGCCCGCGCAATGGGTTGTGTTCGATAGCGCTGCGAAGGACGAAGATGATCTGCTCGACGATCTTGATGCGCTTGGCGGGCTTGAGGCAGCTGGTCCTGTCGAACCCGTCAAGCGATCCTTCGCGCGCCGATACACCTATCCCGAACAGGAAACGAAACTGCGGAGCGGCAAGAAGGCGACGGTTCCAGTGTTCGACAGTCCCCCGACAACGGTCGGGATCGAGTCTATGGATCGTCGTGCCCGTCAGATCACTGTCAAAGCAGGCCCGGGCAAGGCCGACCTCTTGGCGGATCAACTGACGCTGCATCCGGACTGGCCGATCCAGACAGGTGTCATTGCCGGTGCTTTGCGCGATGTGATCGCCGATCAGTGCGGCGCGCGCCGGTACACGGCGGTGGACGACCTGCTGTCGCGCGCTGCACCGCGTCTGGGCTCTGGCCCACGAGGCGATCTTTTGGGCGGGGCAGAACCTGTTGCAGGCACCATTGCCGTGGTGAATGACATGGATGGGACGGTCCTGCCTATCCAGGGGCCACCCGGTACCGGCAAGACCTATGTCAGCGCCCGCGCGATCCTGTCTTTGGTGCGCAAGGGCCATCGCGTCGGCGTCGCATCCAACAGCCACGAGGCTATCAGGAATGTGCTGATGGGCTGTCTTTCAGCGTTGGAAGACGAAGACCTGCCGATCAATCTCGAACTCGTGCACAAGGTTTCTGGCAGCGAGGATGGTTATCCCGAAGATTGCGATGTTCATTGTACGACCGACAACGCAGAGGCCGCCAATGGCGGGCATGTCGTGGGCGGCACCGCGTGGTTCTTCTCGCGCGACGAAAATGTTCAGGCCT
>CAZRLO010000078.1:0-2364 GCA_964600965.1 uncultured Rhodobacter sp. | reverse complement strand
CATGTCGTGGGCGGCACCGCGTGGTTCTTCTCGCGCGACGAAAATGTTCAGGCCTTTGATTGGCTGTTCGTGGACGAGGCAGGCCAGGTCGGACTTGCGAACATGGCTGCCATGGGTCGTGCCGCGCGAAACATCGTACTTGTGGGCGACCCGCGGCAGTTGCCGCAGGTCATCCAGGGGGCACATCCCGAGCCTGCGAATCTGTCATGCCTGGATTGGATGCTCGGTGAGCATGCGACGGTTCCAGCCGAGCGGGGCATCTTCCTTCCCACATCCCGGCGTATGCATCCGGAGGTCTGTCGGTTTGTCTCGGAACAGGTGTATGAAGGCCGACTGAGCAGCCATCCTGATACGGCTAACAAATGCGTGACAGGCACGGCGCTTCCCGAAGCCGGAGCTTTCTGGGTGCCGGTTCCGCATGAGGGCAATGCACAGATCGCACCGGAAGAAGTCGCCGCTATTGGCAAAACCGTCACTGAGCTCCTTGGCGGAAGCTGGACGGAGAAGGACGGCAGCACGCGGCCGATGCGCGAGACGGACATCATTGTCATCGCTCCGTACAACGCTCAGGTGAACGCTCTGCGGGATCCCCTTCAATTGGGTGTTCGCGTCGGAACCGTGGACAAGTTTCAGGGGCAAGAGGCGCCAGTCTGCCTGGTTTCCATGACAGCTTCGTCTGCCGAAGAAACCTCGCGCGGGATGGAGTTTCTGTTTTCGCTGAACCGCATCAATGTCGCGGTCTCCCGCGCCAAGGGACTCGCATTGGTATTTGGAGCTCCCCGATTGCGTGAGGCGAAGTGTAATACTGTTCGGCAAATGCAGCTGGTGAATACGCTGTGCGCGCTACCCGATGTAATAAGGGATTTCGATGAAAGAAGATGAATTCAGGGTATGGTTGGAAAGTAAGGGAATGGACCAAGGTGGCGTTTCGTCTCGTTTGAGTTCCGTAAAGCGCGTAGAGCAGGTTCTGGACGGTCTCGAAGATTTGGCCATGAACCGAACTCGGGAAGCGGTTCTTCAACCATTCACGTATACGTCCGAAGACAAACGATTGGGAAAACCAAACCCTTCGCCGCTTTCGTTCTCCGAAGGGGCTGACCTTTATAACGGTTTGTCAAGCATTCGCACAGCTCTCGGCCACTTCCATGACTTTGTTCACCAAAGCGGGCCAGACGACAGCAAGGAAATCCAAGGGGCCTTAATCGCAAAATTGACCCGCCAAGAAATTGAGATGGCCATGAATGACTGTAGTCGGCTTGGGCTAGACGGGTTTCTTGCTAAGGGCGGCTTCAAAAAGCCTGTGGTATGGTCGCTGCGCGACGCCGAACGATATCCGGCTAAAGCCACTGTAGTAGCTGCGATCGGCCATTTGCCTGACGGTCAAGAACTGACCGCGAAGACATTCTTCAACGGTTTTGGTGAGCAACAGGCTTTCGATTGTTTGCAGCGACTGGGCTACGAATTAGATCGGGACGGCAAGATTGGCCGGGCCCGGATCGAAGACGCGATGGATGCCTACGATCAATACCGCGCGACTGAGGTTCATAGCGAAATCTTCGACGCCTTTGGTGATCCTCGCGATTATTGGGTCCGTTCCACGCGTGAACGCGAAAATCGTGTCTACCCAACCAAACCACTGATTGGGTTCATTCTGAACAAGACGAAACTGAACGGTGGTTGGGGAGAGCAGTCGGATGCCGCTGCGCGTCTTCACAATGCCGGTTTCATCATAGTTGACCAAAACGATCAGCCCACCGAGCGCCCTGAGCGCTACGAACACCTGATGGAAGGCGCCAACCGGATCAGGCTTTGCGCCCTGAACTATTTCATCGAACCTGCCCGGGAAAATTCAGCCAGGCAGGTCTCCATCCGCGCGGGCGACCTTGCAGCAGCTATGGGGCTCAAGGACGCCTTTCCGAACATCTGTCAGGCCCTTGGCGGTGAAAAGTTCCAGAATCTTGCGCAAGTCCCGCCGCCCACGAGTACCGAACCGAACCCAAGCAGCACGACCGTTTTCACATACACGCTCAATTCCCAACCGGAGGCGGACACCGTGACCGACACAAACAATGCAGCTTCGCCTTCCGCCGTAAACTTGATCCTCTATGGCCCGCCGGGCACGGGCAAAACGTATCAGACGGCATGGGAAGCAGTGCGGCTCTGTGTCGGAGCCGAGGCCGCAGCGGAGCTCAAAGATGATAGAGACGCATTAACTGCTGAGTATCGGCGTCTCGCGAATGAGGGGCGGATAGAGTTCCTGACCTTTCACCAATCCTTGTCATACGAAGAATTCGTCGAGGGCTTGCGGCCGAGTACCGGCGACGATAACCTTGAAGGTCCTGATGAAACAGCTGGCGGAACGGG
>CAZRLO010000077.1:0-13675 GCA_964600965.1 uncultured Rhodobacter sp. | reverse complement strand
GGCACGGCGGGGGTGGCGCCCGGTGTCGCGTTCGCGATCATAAATCGATTGGGCATCCAGATTTACGTGGTCCAGATAGGTACCGGCGTCGATCTTTACCGGCGCACGGTCTCGTGGCAAAGGCGCGGCAACGGTGTCGGGTTCGATCTGACCGGACGCCGGGCCGGTGGCGGTTTGCGGGCGCGCGGGTGCCTGTGCGGCCTGCCGGTCGCGCGGGGCTCGATAGGCCCGGGTCGGCTCTACCGCGCCTTGCGAGATCGCGCGGCCAAGTTGCTTGATCAGGCGTTCCTGCGCGGCGATGACCCGCAGGTCGGGCAACCGGGGCGGCGTTGGCGTCAGCCCGGTCAGGCGCACTTCGCGGGTCGCGGGCGCGTTCGGTTCGGAACGTTGCGCGCGCGCGGTTCCCGCGTGATGCGAGGGTGGCTGCAACACGGTTTGCAGCACGGTTCCTGACGCGGCGGGGTCCGGCGCGGGCGGGTTTCGGGCTGTATCGGGCGCGATCATTTCCGCTTCACGCTGCGCCAGCCCGGCCAACGAGGGTGCGGCAGCGCGCGCCGGATCGGGCCCGGTCTTGATGTCCAGCACCAGTTTGCGCGGCGCGATCTCAAAGCCCCGGATGTGGTGATCAGCGGCGACGGTCAGTTGCAATCGTCCGGGTTGCGCGGCCATCGATGCGATGGACCGCAGGCGCGATTTCGGGATAAAGCGATAGATCCGGTTCAGATCGCCGGTTGCGATCGGTGGATCGAACGCCAGCACATAGCCTTCGCGCGCGGGCGTGATCGTCCAGGAAACATCCGCACCAAATTCCAGTACCAGCCGCGAGAATCCGGCGTGTTCGCCCGACCGAATGTTGGTTTCCACCAGATCCTGCGCCCCGGCAGCACCGCCCAGGGCAACCAGCATCAACAGCGCCGCCCGGATCAGACGGATCTGGGTCATGCCGCCGCGCTTTGCTTGACTTCCTTCAGCGCCTCTTCCAGTTCCGAAAACGATGGCCGCACCGAGCTTGGCGTGTTCTGACGGCCGACTTCGATGCATATGTTGGCGGCGTGCTGGTGCAGGTTGGCGACCAGAACTTCCCGGATCAACTGATAGAAATACTGGTCTTCCTGCACCACCGCCTTCACCTTCGCAGCGAAGGGTCCGACCAGCCCATAGGCAAGAAACACTCCCAGAAACGTCCCGACAAGGGCGCCCCCGATCAGTTTGCCCAGAATTTCCGGAGGTTGATCGATGGACGCCATCGTCTTGATGATCCCCAGAACCGCCGCCACGATCCCCAGCGCCGGCAGCCCGTCGGCGATGGTTTGCAGCGCGTGACTGGAATGCAGCGCGTGTTGCAGATTGCTTTCAATCCGTTTGTCCAGCACCTCTTCGACCTGATTGGGGTCGTCATAATTCATCAGGGCCGACCGCAGCGTGTCGCAGATCAGATCGCAGGTTTCGCGGTCGCCCTGAATCTTCGGAAACTTCGAGAAGATCGCCGAATCATCCGGCCCCTCGACATGTTCTTCCAGTGCCATCGGGTTCTGTTTGCCCAACCGGATCAGTTCGAACAGCAGGCACAGCAGGTCCTGATAATCGGCCTGGCGCCATTTCGCCCCCTTGAAGACCTTGCCGACGTCCTTGATCGTGTGTTTGATTCCGGCGAAATCGTTGCTGATCGCAAAGGCACCGACGGCCGCGCCAAGGATGATGATCATCTCGAACGGCAGCGAATGCAGGATAATCGGCATCTTGCCCCCGGCGGCAATATAGCCACCAAAGACCATGATAAAGATTGTTGCAATGCCGATAATGCCGATCATGCGCCTGCCTCACCCGCCGAAAACGATTTCCGGTTTCAAAGGCCATCTTGCCCGCTCAGGGGTTAAGAAACATTCAGCGCCGGGCGCTATCGGACCGGTGCCAGCGCGTTTCGGCCGGCAAGAATCAAGCTGATTGTATAGGCTTTTTCCGGCGCGAGGCTCGAAAGGATCAGTGCGGCGGATTCCGCGCGCATCCGTGCCAGAAAACCGGCGGCGAATTCGGGGGCCATTTCCGCAAACAGGCTGGCCGCATTCTTGGGCTTCATGTTCTCGTAGACCGACGTCAGGCGCTTCAGGTCCTTTTCCGCGGCGGCGTCCGCGATGCTCAGCGTTGCGGCAAGGCGATTTTCGGCCTCGATCAGCGCCGCGGTATTTTCCTTCAGACGAAGCTCGGCGACATTGAGCGCCTGCAAACGGTCGGCCATGCGCGATTCCTGCACCGCCAGTGCGGCCCGCCGTTCGCGGATGGCGCGCAGCATCGCCTCTGGCGCATCGGCGGGCGTGCAGGCATCCGCACCGCCATGATCGCCCGGCGCTTGTGCCGCGATGTCCGGATTGCCGGATTGCCGCGCTTCGGCAAACGCCACGTTTCCCGATGCGACCCGGAACAACCCCGAGCCCACCAGACACACGATGATCACGCCCAGAATCCCCTTGCGCGGGCCCGCCGGAATATTCACCCCTTGCGCCATCAAACGGCCCCCGCCCGGGGTTCCGCGCGCCGGTTTCGTTTCAGAATGCGCTTGGGCCCGGTCGGCGCTTCGGGTGCAGGTCCGACCGGGCGGACCGCATCGCTGGGCGTTAATTGCAGCACGCCATCGTGACGAGGCGCGGCCGTCGCGGGCGGCGAATCCTCGTGCAGGGTCGCCAGCATCATTTCCAGCCGCCGCGCCGCCGCGTTTGCCTGTTCGCTCAGCCCGCTCAACCTGTCGGCCTGGGCGCTGGCGTTGTCGTTCACCGAATTCAACGCCGCCTGCATTTCGGAAACCTGACAGTTCAGCGCAGAGATCGCGCCGCCAAGGCCGGTATCCGTATTGGCCAGATTACGCAGCCGGTTGGCAAGCGCACGGCAATAGATCGCCGCGCCCAGCGCCGATATCAACAGGAATATGTCAGCCATCAACGCCATGGTCCACGCTCAGTTCAATACGAATTCCGTGATCAGCAGGTCGCGCACGCGCCCGTCGCCGGTGACCACCTGAATGCGCCGCAGCATCTGTGCGCGCAGCCGGGCCAGCGCCGACGGGTTTTCGATATCCCGCGAATCGACCGCGCGCAGATACCCGTTCAACACATCCAGAATGCGCGGCATCAGCATGGTCACCTCTGCCTGAAAGTCGGCCGGAACCTCGACCTGGGCGCTGAACCGCAGATAGCGGTTGGCGGCGTTGTGGCCCAGCGAGACCACCAGCGGTTCCAGCGGCACGAACGCGATGTCCGAATCCGGCGCCGAATGGGAATCCGTCGCGACCGGGTCCGCTGCATGCCCGGCCTCGCCACCGCCGACCAGGCCGGAATACGCCGCGAAAAAACCACCGCCACCCAGTACCAGCGCCGCCACCAGACCCAGAACAAGGCCCAGCCTGCCCCGGCCCTGAGCCGTCTCGTCACCGTCAAACCGGTTCGTTTCGACCACAATTAGCCTCGCAAATTCAGCCCCCGCTACCGGTCCATATAAATCCCTTGGAACTAACCAAATGTTAAGCCGGGCGTCGCAATCTTGCCAAAGAACACACGTTCGCCGGAAAGGCGGGCGATCAGATCGAGGGCGAAGAATTTGCAACAGCTCGTGTCACTGTGGAACGCGCTTGATACGCGCCGGCGGGTGATCGTCTCCATCGCCAGCTTCGCCGTCTTCGCGGCGGTGCTTTTGTTGGCGCGGCTTGGCAGCAACCCTTCGATGTCGCTGCTGTATTCCGGTCTCGACCCTTCGGTGTCGGGCGAGGTTGTGGCGGCCCTCGAACAACGCAATGTCGCCTATTCCGTGCAGGGCAACGCCATCTATGTCGATCGCGCCAAGCGCGATGAAACCCGGATGAGCCTTGCCGGCGACGGTTTGCCCGCCACCGGGTCGGACGGGTACGAACTGCTTGATTCGCTTTCCGGTTTCGGCACCACCGCGCAGATGTTCGACGCCGCCTACTGGCGCGCCAAGGAAGGCGAACTTGCCCGGACCATATTGGCATGGCCACAGGTAAAGACCGCGCGGGTGCACATCGCCAATCAGGTCGCCCGCCCGTTCGCGCAGGCACCGGCGCCGGTGGCGTCGGTGACGTTGAAAATGTCGGCGGGGGCCCTGTCGCGCGACCGCGCACGCGCGCTCCGTTTTCTGGTTGCCTCGGCAGTCGCCGGCATGTCGCCGGCGGATGTTTCGGTGATCGACAGCGAAAGCGGGCTGATCTCCCCGGATGGCCCACTGGGATCGACAGGCGGAAATTCGGGCGGTCGCGCAACCACGCTCAGAAACAATATCGAACGCCTGTTGTCCGCGCGCGTCGGGCCGGGCAACGCTCTGGTCGAAGTCTCGATCGACACCGCCCTCGAACGGGAAACCATCGTCGAACGCCGGTTTGATCCCGACGGCCGCGTGGCCATTTCCACCGATACCGAAGAAACCGCAGGGTCATCCTCGGGCAGCGGGGCGGCACCGGTCACGGTGGCCAGCAACCTGCCGGATGGCGCGGCGGCACCGGCGGAATCTTCCTCGAAATCCACCAATACCGAGACGCGCGAACGCATCAATTACGAGGTTTCGGAAACCACGCGCGAACTGATCCGCGAACCCGGTACCATCAACCGGCTCAGCGTTGCGGTGCTGGTGAACGGGTTGTCCGGCATCGGGGCCGATGGTCGCGAAAGCTGGGTGCCCCGTTCGACGGACGAGCTCGACTCGTTGCGCGAACTGGTGCAGACCGCCGTCGGATTTGACGCCGATCGCGGGGATGTGGTGACGATCAAGTCGTTGCAATTCCTGCCCCGGCCCGAGGCTGGCACGCTGGCCACCGCCTCGATTTTCGCGGGTTTCGCGGCGAACGCCATGATGTTCGTCCAGTCCGGGCTTCTGGCGTTGGTCATTCTGGGTCTGGGCATGTTCGTCGTGCGCCCGATCCTGACCCAGCCACCCCCGGTTGCATTGCCCGGCCCCGTCGATTCCCTTGCCGAGCTTGGCAGCGACGCGCCGGGCGGGGATCTTCAATTCGCCATTGCCGGGCCGGACGACACGCCCACGGACCCGGTTTCCCAACTGCGACAGATCATCGCCGAGCGGCAGGATGAAACGGTCGAGGTTTTGCGAAACTGGATCGAAACCAGTGAAGAGCATGCCTGATGCCCCCGCCCCTTGAATTCGAGGCCTTTGGTGCCACCCTGAGCGAACAGGCCACGGTTTTTCTGCCGGGCGACCGGTTGGCGACCATCCGCGCCGACACGCTGAAGGCCGGCTACCAGCGCGGCTATGAGCAGGCGCAGGCGGAATTCTCGCAAGCACAGGCCCAGACGGCGCGGATGCTCGCCGAAAGCCTGCAGGAAGTCACCTTCACCCACGTCGCGGCGCGCCGGTCGGTGCTGGATTCGCTTGAACCGCTGATCGCGGCGATGGTTGACAAGATTCTGCCCGCAATCGCCGACAACGCGCTTGGCGCCATCGTCACCGAACAGGTGGCCGCACTTGCCGCCCTTGTGACCGACGGGCCGATCCGTGTGTTCTGCGCGCCAGAAAACCAGGGTGTGTTGCAGGACATGCTGGCGGCGCTCGACGATCTGCCGTTTGCCGCGACCGTCGCACCTGACAGGGATTGTGGCCCCCGACAGGTCAGGCTGGCCGCCCCCGATGGCGCGCGCGACATCGATCTTGACCGGGTCATCGACGAAATCCGCAGCGCCGCCGGTTCTTTCTATCAACTCGCCGCACAGGAGCGTGAAAATGGATGAAACCCCAGCCGATGCCACCGGCCCGGATGCCACGAAAGGCGCGAATGCCGCGTTCCCGAACAAGCCACCGTTTCCCGACAGCCCGTTCGGCAATGTCCCGATCGAACTGACGATCTCGGTCGGTCGTGCCCGGCCGCTGATCGCCGACCTTCTGAACCTTCAGCCCGAGGCGGTGCTGACGCTGGATCGCCGGATCGAGGATCCGGTCGATATTCTGGTCGGTGACCGCTTGATTGCCCGCGGCACCCTGACCGAGCCCGAAGGCGGCGAGGCCGGCCGCCTGGCCGTATGCCTGACCGAAATCGTCGATCTTGGCCAAGGTCTCTGATCGTGCGGGCCGGACGCGGCACCGGGCTTGCGCTGCTGGCGGGTGCAGGCCTGTGCGCCCTGTCGGCCTCGCCGGTTTTCGCGCAGTCGGTCTCCATCGATTTCGGCGATCAGGGCTCGTTGACCCTGCGCAGCATCCAGCTTTTCGCACTGATCACGCTGCTGAGCCTCGCCCCCGGCCTTGCCATCATGGTCACCTGTTTTCCCTTCATGGTGACGGTGTTTTCGATCCTGCGTCAGGCCATCGGTCTGCAGCAGGCCCCGCCCAACATGATGATCGTCTCGTTGGCGCTGTTTCTGACCTATTTCGTCATGGAACCGGTGTTTACTCAGGCATGGGAACAGGGCGCCCAACCCCTGATCGACGGGCAGATCGACGTGGAAACCGCCTTTCAGAACGCGATGGAACCGTTTCGCCGCTTCATGCAGAACCGCGTCGATCCCGACACCCATTTCGCACTGCTGAACGCGCGCGCCGCCAACGCCGCGGCCGCCGTACCAGATCAGGACGGGCTGGCGACGCTGGTGCCGGCGTTTCTGCTCAGCGAAATTCAACGCGCCTTTGAGATCGGTTTTCTGATCTTTCTGCCCTTCCTGATCATCGATCTGGTCGTGGCCGCCGTTCTGATGTCGATGGGCATGATGATGGTGCCCCCCGCCATCGTGTCATTGCCGTTCAAACTGGCCTTTTTTGTCGTCGCCGACGGCTGGGGCCTGCTGTCCGGCGCCCTGATCCGGAGCTATCAATGAACCCCGCGACCGCGAAACCGGATCCCCCGACCGATGCCCCCGCGACCAGCGCGCCAAACCGCGAACCCGCCGCGATGTCCCGCGCGGCCAAGGCGCAGCTTGTGATCGATCTGCTGAACCTGAAAAAACCAGGTCTGCCCGATGCCGCCGGGCCGGCCGATGCCCGGCGCGGCCCCGCGACCGATGCCCGGCTGGTCCGTGAAATCCTCTCAGAACTGGTGTCCGAGGTGAAATCGCGCCCTCCCAAACCCAAGGACCGCCAGACGCCGAAACCGGCAATTCCCCGCCCCGACCACAATCCGGCAACGTCCGCCGTGCCCCCGCCGCCCCCGGCCAGGGTCGGTGATTTCGCCACCGATATCACGCGCGAGCATCCGGTCGTCGCCGCAACCATCCTGTCCGCGCACCCGACGGACCGCGTCGTCGCCGTCCTGCGAAAACTCCCCCCCGATCGCGCCCAGAAAATCGCGCTGGCCCTGTGCGCCAACGAAAGCGGCCGCAAGCCGGTTCCCGCACGGGCCATCCGCATCATCGCCGCGCAATCCGGGGCCGCGTGACCACAGCCCCGCGCCGCGCCCACGAAACATCTGGCGCATCGCGGCAATCCGGGGCAGGTTCCCGGGGTTCGAGCCCGGAACCGGAACCCAGATGCCATCGCCCCTGAAATCCACCGCACTGCACCCGAAATTCGGCAAAACCATTCATGGTGTCGATCTTCGAAAGGTCACGGCCACCCACCTATACCCGCAAATCCGCGCCGCATTCGAACACGACAGCGCCCTGCTGTTCCGCGATCAGTCGCTGGACGACGCGGCGCATGAAAACCTCGCCCGCCTGTTCGGCCCGTTGGAAAACCGCGAGTCGATGGCCAGCGGCGATGACCTGGAATTCTCGGTTTCGAGCGTTTCGAACCAGACCCGAAACGGGGTCGCCGACCCGGACAGCCTGCACTTGCTGGACCTGCAGGGAAACATGCTGTGGCACACAGACAGCACCTTCCTGCCAATTCCCGCACTTGCCAATATCCTGATCGCGACGACCGTGCCCTCGCGGGGCGGCCAGACCGAACTTGCCTCGACCCGCGCGGGCTGGGCCGAAATGCCACCCGCGATGCAACGTGATTTCAATCATGCGGTCCTGTGGCACCGCCTGTCCCATTCCCGCGCCCGGATTTCGCCGGAACTGGCGGCGCTACCGCGCATGACCCGCTGGCCCGACAGGCCCTGGCGCGCGATCTGGCCCAATCCGGTAACGGGCGAGCCGGCATTATACATCGCCTCGCACGCCTTCGCGGTCGAGGGGATGGGCCTTCGTCGCGGCCAATCACTGATCGACTCGGCAATCGAATTCTGCACCCGGCCTGAAAACGTCTATTCGCACACCTGGCGCCCCGGCGATGTTCTGATCTGGGACGAGCGTGCGATCCTGCACCGCGGCCGCCCCTGGCCCTATGCCGAACCACGTACCCTGAAAAGCATCTGTTGCTCGGCCACCGACGCCGATGGTCTGGCAACCGTCAGAATTGTGTGAACAATCGCGGCGGCTTCTGCGTCATTGTTCCGTCAATATCGCCGCGCGAAGTTCACAATTCAAAAAATTGTCCCCAACCGGCCCGGACCCCGTTTGAAAATCACGCGATCCGTGCAACAAAGCATTGCGAAACCTCAAAACGTCCGGAAACAAATGCGTTTGCTGACAAAATCATTCATCCTGATCGCCTTGCTGGTCGCCGTGTCCGGTTGCAGCAACAAGTTCCGTACCTACAACGGGCCCGAGGTCACGCGGCTGGTCATCCTGAAATCCGAGCGCAAGCTCTATCTGCTGCACGGCAAAAAGGCGCTGAAATCCTATGATATCGACCTTGGTTTCGCGCCGGTCGGCGACAAGAAACAGCAACGCGACGGGAAAACGCCCGAAGGCAGTTATTTCATCAATCGCCGCAATCCCGACAGCGCCTATCACCTCAGCATCGGAATCTCGTATCCAGACGCGCAGGACCGGGCCGAGGCGCAGCGTCTGGGGGTCAATCCGGGTGGCGACATTTTCATCCACGGTGGGCCAACGCTTTTTCGGGATCGAAACCGCGCCGACTGGACCTGGGGATGTATCGCGGTGTCGAACCGCGAAATGGAGCAGATCTATGCGATGGTCAAGGACGGCACGCAGATTGATATCCATCCCTGACCAGCCGCAAGCGTCTGATCTACAACCGTTTTTTACTCAATCGGGCCGGCTCAGCCGCCGAAAACCTGCGTCCACCAGATTTTCCCGTTGACCTCCTGAAACCACGCGATGCCCATGAAACGGGCAGTGGGGTCAAGAATGATGGCACGGGTATCGGGCGCGTCCATCCAGGCGGCCACGGTCTCGACGTCACCCTCGTAGCTTTCCGAGATGTTTTCCCCGGTCATCCGGCCGGTAAATCCGGTTCGCTGCACCCGCTCGATGGGCGACGAGCCGTCCGAACCGAAATGCCAGGGCCGGTTCTGCACCGACATATCCTTGGAATGCGTCGCCGCCGCGGAATTGAGCGCACCGGAAAGTTCAACCTTCTGCAACCCTTTCGCCGATCGCAGCGCATTGACCGAATCCAGGACCCGGAACGGAATCTTGCCCTGCTCGGTCGGACCGATGTGCCAGATCGTGGGTGGCGGCTTGCCGTCTTGCAACAGGGCAACCTGTTCTTCGTGGCCGCAGGCGCTCAGTATCAGCAAGGCAGTCGCAAGTGTCGCGAATAGGCGTGTCATTTATGTCATACCATCTGTGGATATCTTCGATGTCCTCCTAGCGCGTTCTGTGTCGCCGTTCAAACACTTGCAGGCGCAAATGCATCCGATAACAACAGATTGAATTGTAACTGCGGCTTTCGGGCAATAAATTGACGGCGGTTTCAAAAGGAGTTGTGTCAATGACAAAACGAAACATCACCGGGCTGACACGCCGGGCCTTTACGTCCGGGCTGACGGCGGGCGTCGGAACGGCGCTTGCGGGCGTGCCATTCGCGGCATTGGCGGAACACGACACGCCCCGCGCGCCGGTTCGCCACAATATATCCAGTTTTGCCGCGCTCGACTGGCGGCCCTACTTTGCGAATCGCCGAAAGGGCGCGATTCTGGTGGATACGACCTCTAAAGCGCTGCATTTCTGGTCAGAAGACGGTGAAACGTACAAATTGTATCCGACCAGCGTGCCAATCACCAAAGAGCTGACCCGCCTGGGGCGCACCCAGATCGTTCGCAAAGTCGTCGGTCCGGAATGGCGACCGACGCCGAACATGAAAAAGAGAAATCCCGAATGGCCGGATTATATCGGCCCGGGCGAGGACAATCCGCTCGGAACGCACGCATTGTATCTATCCTGGAAATATTACCGCATCCACGGCACCAACGACACGCGAAAAATCGGCCGGCAGTCGTCCAATGGCTGCATCGGCCTGTACAACCGGCACATCGCGGATTTGTACCAATATGCGCGTGTGGGCACACAGGTGTTGCTAATTTAGCGACATCTTGCGAAACCTGTGCCCTGCCTGCGGCGACAACCATTGCAATTGCAAAATGTTGCGGGTTAAAAATAATGACGAGGTACAGTCTTGGGTGCCTGCTGCTGGGTTACTACCTTTGCCCATAAAGCGGTCGGCAAATATTTGGAGGATACAATGAAATCAATCGCTCTTGCAGCCGCTCTTTCGATCGCAGCCACATCGGCATTCGCAGGCGCCATGACCGAGCCGGTTATGGAACCAGAAGTAATCGTTGAAGATTCGTCTTCTTCGGGTGGCGTTCTTGTGCCGCTGCTGATCCTGCTGATCGTTTGGGCAGCAATCAACGCCTGATCTGCCATCGCAGTCAGTTTTCGTGAAAGGCAGCGGGCTCCGCTGCCTTTCGCATTTTCAGGGTCCGGCAATTTCCCGATCCACGATTGCACGCAATCCCTGCCGATAGGTCGGGTATTGCAGCGCAACCGACAATTCCGCCTTGATCCGGTCGTTTCGGACCCGTTTGGATTCGCTGTAGAAACTGCGCGCCATCGGTGACATTTCGGCAGACGCAAACGGCACCGCAACCGGAACATCCATCCCCAACAGCCGCGCGGCGTATTCGATGACATCCTCGGGCGGCGCGGCCAGATCGTCGCACACATTGTATATGGTGCCCGGATCGGGCCGCTGCATCGACGCGATCAGGACCGAAACCAGATCGTCCACATGAATGCGACTGAACACCTGCCCCGGCCGGATGATGCGCCGGGCGGTTCCGGCGCGCACCTTTTCAAACGGGCCACGACCGGGGCCGTAAATCCCGGCCAGCCGGAAAATATGGGTGCGCTCGATCCTCTCGTGCCACGCGGCCTCGGCGTTGACCCGCCAAGCGCCGCGTCGGGTCACCGGGGCCAACGCCGAACCCTCGTCCACCCAACCACCGCCGCGATCGCCGTAAACGCCCGTGGTCGACAGATACCCGATCCACGCACGCTGCCCGGCGCGGGCCATCCGCCCGCCCAGCCCGTTCAACACCGGATCCCCGCCAGCGTCGGGCGCAATCGACATCAGGATATGGCTGGCCTGCTCCGGAATGTCCCCAAGATCGTCGCCGGGCCACAACCGCGCCTCGACGCCAATTTCGGTCAATTGCCGCATACGGTCGGGGTTCCGCACCGTGCCGACCACGCGCCAGCCCAAAGGCACCAGTCTTCGCGACAGGGCGGTCGCGGTATATCCGTGGCCAAAAACCAAAAGCGTCCCGGTCATCGCGCGTTCACCCCCGAGGTTCCCGTTTCAGCCGGCCCAGCGCCCAGCGCGCAGCGTCCCGGATCGTCGCATCGGCATCCGCCAGATTATCCGCCGCCGCCCCGGCAAGCCCCGGATCGCCGGAATTGCCGATGGCATAAACGACATTGCGCACGAACCGGTTGCGGCCAATCCGCTTGACCGGCGATTTCGAGAACATCCGCCGAAACCCGGCGTCATCCAGACGCGACAGATCCTCCAGTCTGGGCGCCGCCAGTTCCGCCCGCGCATGGTACCCCGTTTCCCGTGCCGCTCTCGCGTACTTGTTCCAGGGACACACGGCCAGACAATCGTCGCACCCGAAAATGCGGTTGCCCAGCAACGGGCGCAGATCCTCTGCCACCGGGCCATCATGCTCGATCGTCAGATACGAAATGCACCGCCGGGCGTCGAGCTGATAGGCCCGCGGAAACGCCCCCGTCGGGCAAATGTCGAGGCACCGGCGACACGACCCGCAGTGATCGTCCTCTGGCGAATCGGGTTCCAGCGCACAGGTCGTAAAGATCGCGCCCAGAAAGAACCAGGACCCAAGCTCGCGGCCGACCAGATTGGTATGCTTGCCCTGCCAGCCCAGCCCCGCCGCCGCCGCAAGCGGTTTCTCCATCACCGGCGCCGTATCGACGAAGACCTTGATTTCCGTCCCTTTCGCCGCCCCGATCAACCAGCGCCCCAACCGTTTCAGGCGTTTCTTGACCAGTTCGTGGTAATCTCGGTTTTGCGCATATACCGAAACCGCACCACGGTCCCGGCGCGCAAGAATCGCCAGCGGGTCGCCCCGTGGCGTGTAACTCTCGGCCAGCATGATGACCGACCTCGCCTCGGGCCACAGCGCCTGCGGATCGCCGCGCCACCCCATGCGCTCGGCCATCCAGCGCATGGTGCCGTGCCGCCCAAGCCGAACGAATTCGTCCAGCCGCCCAGCCGCCTGCGGAATCGCGTCGGGCGCACATACCCGCATCAGATCAAACCCCTCGATCCGCGCCTGTTCGCGCAACGCATCCTTGAGCGCGATCAAAAATCCAGGTCCGCATAATGCGGCGGTTGGGGAAAGCCGGAAACATTGTCCGCCAGCAACGACCGGAAAGCCGGGCGCGACTTGATGGTGGCGTACCAGTTCTTGACCATCGCGTTCCGGTCCCAGTCGACATCGCGAATATAGTCAAGACACGAGAAATGCGCCGCCGCCGAGAAATCGGCCAGCGTCATCTGATCCCCGGCCAGCCACCTTCGGTGATCCAGCAGCGACCCCATGTAATCAATGTGGAACTTGATATTCCGCGAACCCGCCTTGACGTTGGCGCTGTTCGGATAACCGGATTGGGTGATTTTCTTGGTGACCCGCTCGTTCAGCAGATTGGCGGAAACCTCGTGGTGAAACTTGTCGTCAAACCACGAATTCAGCCGCCGGACCTCCGCCCGTTCGCCGGGTTCCTGCGGCATCAATCGCGGCGTCGGGTGTTTTTCGTCCAGATATTCGCAAATCGCCGTGCTTTCCGACAGGACCAGACCGTCGGCTTTCAGCACCGGCACCATGCCACCGGGCGACATCACCATGAAGTCCTTGCGCCTTTCCCAGTACCGTTCCTCGATCAGTTCGACTTCGATCTTCTTTTCCGCCAGAACCAGCCGCACCTTGCGGCAAAACGGAGAAAGCGGGGCATGGTACAGTCGGTGCATATCAGGACAATTCATCAGACGGCGACCCGCCATTGTTTGCCCGTCCACCACGGTATTTTCAACCGCTGAAACCAAAGGACCGAATAATCGCACCACATGACATGGCGGGCATTGGCCTTGTCTCCGGCGCTCAAGACCTGCCGATTGCGCGGAACCAAGGGCGCAAGCCCGCCGGCAAGCCTGAACCGTTCAATGGAGAATGGTCAGTTTTTTGGGTCCGGTGATATGAAACACTTGTCGCGGCCATCCGCCTCGATCGTGCGGGCGCCCTGAACAATCGAGGCCGTGCGCTTGCGGGTTCTGGCGCTGGGATTGACCGCCGAACGGGTCTTTGGGCTGGGCAGAATCGCGGCCAGTCGCGCGGCCTGCAACAGCGACAACCGGCCCGCGT
>CAZRLO010000076.1:0-13856 GCA_964600965.1 uncultured Rhodobacter sp. | reverse complement strand
CGCACGCCGTTGAAAAAGTGAAACCAAAGCGCCCAAAGCGAAATCAACATCACCGTCGAGCCAACCCAACTGGTAAGCAGGCCATCGACAAACGCGAAGTGGGCGGGCGAGACCGCCGCCGCCATGAACCACCAAACCAGCAGGGTCGCGGTGACGGCCAGCCCGGTGCCAGTAATGCGATGAACGATCGACATCGTCATGCCCAGGTCCATGCGGTATACCGACAGGTGCGGGGAAAGCGGGCGGTTCGTTTGTCCGGAATCTGCCATCGGAAACCTCTTGTCGCAGTCAGCCAGATGCGTCGTTACAGGGCCTTTATCGGTCGAATGCGCCCGGAGTTAAACCGGAAAAGTGTCGCGGCCCGCGTTCGCTTTGCCGAATGGCCGAAAATCCCGCCGGAATGCGTGAAAATCCAGAGGTTTAGTTGGCTTTTGGCGGGATCAGACTGCCAAGGATCGGAATGTCACCCGTGCGTGATTTTCCCAGTACGATCAATGGCATAGGCCTGCTTTCCTTGCGTGACTAAAATATTTTAGTCACGCAATTTTGAAACCGCGGTATCCGCCCCGACCGTCCGAAACCCCAACAGCGTTTCGTTTTCAATCGCCCGCCAAAACGGCCACCATATGGACGAAACCGCAACGTTACCACGATCTGACACGCGACCGCCGGCAAATCCGGATCCCGCCAGCAACGGCAACGCCGACCCGAGTTGGGGCTTTGTGGCAACCGGCAAAATCCTTGTTGCCGCGTTCTGCGCAGAACCTGATTGTTGCGCTGCCGTTCGACCCTGCATCGGCGGATTGCGTTTCATCAGGCGACTGGGTGACAAGCACCGCGTAGCCGTGTGAAGGTGATCACGCCAAAGATGGGGCGCCAAACATCATCTGAAAAGGCTCGGTGTCGTCCGGAGGGATCGCCACGGCCCTATTGCTTGTTTTGCGTATGGTCCGGTTGACCGGCAAGGGGTGCGACGCCCGTGAACAATTCGGCGAGTTCAGCGCAGATGATCACGCGTTGTTCGTCTTCGTCATAATAGGCGTTGGCCTCGCCGCATTGGCCAAAAACCATGTCCAACGGTTTGTCAGCCCGAAACCGCGCGTTCAGCGCGGCGGCCTCGGCTTTTGCAGTTGCCAGCACAACGCGCTCGCCGTCGTTGCGGGGGCGATCTTCGCGTCGGAACCGAATCCAGCCCCTTTCCTGCCCAGATACCGCGATGTCTTCCAGAACCGGGCCCCAGCTTTCTTCGGCCAGTCGAAATTCTTCCGCGCAGGTTTCCCGCCGGCCCTCGGGCAGACGCCGGTCCTTTGCGACCTGCCTGCGGCCTTTGGGATCGGCCCCGTAATAAAGGCAGACAAGGGTATAATATCGCTGCAAGTCCAGGCCGTGCGTATCCCAGAGCGCCGGCTCGTCGCCATCGCGTTCGGCGGATTTCGCCATTTTCGCAAAATTGTCGGCGGCGGCGAGCAGAATGAACTGGTGCTCTTTCTCCGAGTTTATCTTTTCGGACAAAACCACGCCAAGAACATCGGCCGCGTCCTCTTCGCGACCGAAAACCGGCAGGCGCAACAAATCGATCAACGCGTGACCAAGCTCGTGATAGATCATGAAGATCGTGTTGGCGCGGATATATTCCCTTTGATCCGCGGTGATCTTCTGGGCACTGGCCTGCCCGGAAAACAGGATGAACCCGGCGATCAAGGCCAGCAGCGTCTTTGCCATGTCACGCGTCCCTCAGGCGGGCATCAGCGCCCAATAATCCAGATCAAGCAGGATGTTGGGCAAATATTTGCCGTCCTGATCCCGTAATTCCATGCTGCCGACCTCGTCCTTGACCGCCACCAGACGCAACCGGATCGCACCTACCCCCGGTGCTGCGGTTTCGGCTTTGTCGAGCACTTCGCTCCATGCTCGCACCGTGTCGCCCGCAACGCAAGGATTGACATGCGCGCCCGCATTGATGCCCGCAATCATCTGCGCATTCGCCAGACCGTTGAACGACAGCGTGCGCGCGACCGAGATCACATGCCCGCCATAGATGATCCGCTGCCCCCCCGGGCGGGCGGTAGTGTCAAAATGCACCTTCGACGTATTCTGCCAAAGGCGCGTCGCCAACATGTGTTCGGCCTCGGCAATGGTGGTGCCGTCGACATGATCGATCTTTTCGCCGATCTCGTAATCCTCGCAGCGATGCGGTTCCCCCGCCAGATCGAAATCGTAACCCGTGAAGTCGAGTCCCACCGGAATCGCCAGATCGGCGGCGGCGACCTGTGCCGCCAGACGCGGGATGTCCGCATCGATCGCGTTCCCCCCCGCATCGCGATTGCGCACCATCACCCAACGCTTGAAGTCGATCACGACCTGTTCGTGCTGGTTCATGCCGCGCGTATGGACCCAGACAACGCCGGTCTTGCCGTTTGAATTCTGCTTGAGACCGATCACCTCGGACGTCGAGCGAATCGTGTCCCCCGGCCAGACCGGACGCAAAAACCGCCCCTCGGCATAGCCAAGATTGGCAAGTGCGTTCAGCGATACATCGGGCACCGATTTGCCAAACACCACATGAAATGCCGCCAGATCGTCCATGGGCGCCGACGCCAGCCCGCAATTCCGGGCAAATTCGTCTGAAGAATAGATCGCGTGCCGCGCAGGATAAAGTGCGTGATAAAGCGCCCGCTCGCCGCCTGATACCGTGCGCGGGACGGCGTGAACCAGCGTCTCGCCGATCCGGTAATCCTCGAAGAACCGCCCCGGATTGGTTTTCGTCGCCATGCCCCGCCTCTAAAGCTGTCCGAGTTTGATTTCGGCGCTATAATCGCCGTCTGCTTCTTTGACAACTGCCTGTGCGGCGCGCATCACACCGCGCCTGGCATCAAAGGCGAGTTGTGGATCGCCATATAGCGCCCAGCCGTTTGACAACGCCTCGGTCACCTTGTGACAGAATGCGCTGGTGTCATCTTCGGTCAGCAGTCGATAGGCCTTCATCCATAGGTTCCCAGAAACGGATTATGGTTCGACAACAAGTGAATTCCCGCGATCACGACGTAAAGGAACAAAGTCGCCAGGGCCAGTTTGTAATCCTGCAGCGCGTCGCCGGGCATCGGGCGTTCCCACGGCCCTTCGTTCTGATTGATCAGGCGAATTTGCAGCAGCGCCCAGACGCCAAGGCCCCCGAACAGAAAGACCGAGGCCAGGTCGCCATTGACCAGCAGATGCGCCACCGCCCAGATCACCAGACCCCAGAGCATCGGGTGGCGGAACCGCGCCGACAAGCGCCCACCGGCACGCCCGATACCCATGGAAAATATCGCGAAAAACATCATCAGATTGTTGAGGTGGCCCATGCCGGGCAACGGGGTGTAGACCGGGATCAATTCGGCCTCGCGATATCCCAGCACCATCAGCACCACGGCGCCCAGCAGAACCAGCGCGATCACGCCCTTTGAAGGGCCCGTGCCCAGGGTCTTGGACAAATCGCGCCGCACCGCGGGCGCCAGGCGTTTGAGCGTGTGCGCCGACCACCAAAGGACCAGTCCGATCAGAAGTTTCAACATCTGGATAGCTTTCCGTCTGATTGCCTGAAAACCGGTACCTCCGGAAGGAAACCGTTTGGCAAAATTCCTGTCGGAGTAACCTCCTAAACTAGTTTCACGATTTTATCCAGCGGGCCGGGCGTTGCGCATATATATGACATTAAACGGTTAATGGGTGCGCTGGCGGAAAAGGATCGTGCGCGGCGGAACCATTGCGGCCATCCGTGATTTGCGGGTGCCTGACGTCGATCTGCCCCGCCAACGGAATTCCTGTTGCCGTCCGCAATCAAACGATCCAATTCCCCGATTGCCGTCACGCCCCCCCCCACAACCCCGCCCGGTACACCCAGTGAAACGGTGATTGCACGGGGCGAAAAAACGGGCAGAATGTCGGCAGGACCTCAACCGGATCATTTGATCCGACCACCCGGGAGCGCTGCATGGCGGATTTGCCCAAAACCATGAAGGCGATGGTTCTGACCGGCCATGGCGGGCTCGACAAATACGAATGGCACGATGACTGGCCGGTTCCGGTTGCCGCGCCCGACGAGGTGCTGATCCGCGTCGAAGCCTGCGGAATGAACAACACCGACGTGAACACCCGATCCGGCTGGTATTCCAAGGATGTGACCGAGGCCACCACTGGCGGCGCCCATGACAGTATTGGAAACGACGATCCGTCGTGGGGCGGTGCCGCGATTCGCTTTCCACGTATCCAGGGTGCCGATGTCGTGGGCACGGTCATCGCTGCCGGTGCCGATGCCGACGCTGCGCTGGTTGGCAGGCGCGTGATGACCGACGGCTGGCTGCGCGACTGGAATGACCCGATGGCTCTGGACAAAACCGGCTATTTCGGCTCGGAGTGCGATGGCGGATATGCCGAATACACCAAGACCCATTTCCGGAATGTCGCCGCCGTGGACAGCCTGCTTTCCTCGCCGGAGCTTGCGACATTCTCGTGTTCGTATTCCACGGCCGAGGGGATGTTGTCCCGCGCCAGAGTCGGTGCGGGTGACACGGTTCTGATTCCGGGGGCCTCGGGGGGTGTCGGTGGCGCGCGGATCCAGCTTGCAAACCGACGCGGCGCGCGGACCATCGCGATGGCGTCGGCAAACAAGCACAGCGATGTCGCCGCCCTTGGCCCCGACCGCATTCTGCCGCGTACACCGCATGACCTGGCTGCCGCCCTGATCGGCGAAAAGATCACGGTCGTTGCCGATATCGTTGGCGGCGATGGATTTCCGGCGCTGATCGACATTCTGGAACGTGGCGGACGATATACATGTTCGGGCGCGATCGCCGGGCCCATGGTGGAGCTGGACCTGCGCACGATGTACCTGCACGACCTGACGTTCACCGGCTCGACCGTGCTGGCGCTGAACGTATTCCCCGATCTGGTCGGTTATATCGAACGGGGCGAAGTAAAACCGGTTTTGGCGGCGACCTACCCGTTGCGCAAACTTTGCGAGGCCCAAATCGCCTTCATCGGGAAAAGACACACCGGCAACATCGTGATCGTGCCGTGATGCAACCGCCTGACCCACAGGGACGCCGATAATGCGACCGGTTTGCCGGTCGGTCGGGCCGCTGCAATTCTGGTGCGGCATTGAATTTCATACGTGCGCAAACCGGTGATTGCCGGCCCGTCGGACTTCGATCCGGCGCCGGCGCCCATGCTTTTATCGGCAAGGGCGTCGTCCTGCACGATCCAGACGCGATGCTGGAGTTACCCGGCGGAAAATGACGATCTGCGCGACAAAGGCCGGAATTTCGGGTGACCGCGTTCCAACGAAACCCGATGGCGGGCCGGGGCTTGAGCAAAGACGGAGCGGGATGGATTTTGCCAGAAGCGGGCTAATATATTGGGGTAACGGACACCTTCGCATTGCGGCAGGCAGAACGCCACCCCCGTGATGTTGGCGGCCATCGCCGCAGTTTCCCCAGCGGAAACCGCAACGGAGTTCGAACCTGTGAAACCCCGCTCCGCCAGCGCACCCGTCCGCCGATCTGCCGAAAATTGGTCCCACCGGTCAGGTGGACGACCCGAGCCGGAAATCGCGGGGCTGCCGCGACGCGCGGTTTGCAGGTTTGCCGGCCTACCGGATTTTCGATCCATCGTTCTGACAATCCATCTGCCCGCCGGACTGGCGGTCTGGTAGTTTGGTAGTCTGGTAATCTGGCAGGGTGACATCCAACCCGCCAATCCTCTGGGCTGCCGATCTATCGATGCACTGGCAAACCGATCTGCGGGTTTCCTGGTTTACTGGTCCACCGATTTACCGGTTTACCGGTCCGCTGGTATACCGGTCCACCGGTCCGCTGGAGCACCGGTTTGCTGGTTTACTGGTTTACCGGATTACCGGTCTACCGGTTTGCTGGTCTACCGGATTACCGGTCTACTGGTGTACCGATAAACCGGTTTTCCGGATATTTCCCGATGTAACAAGTTGGTTACAAACGATATAAGTCATTTCGTAATTCGGTTAATTGTCCAAAATCCAGACCAGCCAACGGTCCGTATGAGGTCGGATTTCTGCCCGACCCGATCACGCGGGCTGCAGAACACGCAGGAACAAGTCGAAAGCCTTGCCGCTCAGCGTCAAACGCTGCTGATCGGTCAGTTCCTCCCAATGTGCCAGCATCCATCGATCGATGGACATGCCCAGCGCCATCACGGTTTCGATCACAAAACCGTCGGGAAGGTCATTCCGTATCAATCCCAGCACTTGCCCGCGACCGATCAACTCGCCCAACCAACCGGCGGATGCGGCCGTGATTTCCTGCGTAAGCCCGGCCTCGTCCGGATTGTTGCGGCTGCGGTAGAACATGCGCCCCACCACCACCAAGTCCGGTGATCGGATGGCCGTTTGGGCCATTTGTTGCGCCAACTGCTGAATGGATGGCCAGAACGTCGCCGCATCAAGCCGCCCCGGATCAAAGCCGTCCCACGCTGCAAGCACGGGCGCGAGCGTCTGTTCCAACGTCTGGCGGAACAGATCGTTCTTATTGGCATAATAGTGGTAAAACGAGCTTTTGCTCATGCCGACCGATGCAATGATCCGGTTCAGCGACGCCTGCGAGAATCCATGCGTCGCAAATTCGTGGCTGGCAACCTGATAAAGCCGGGCCCGTTTTTCTGTCGGCAATTTACGCGAGGGGTGCTCTGTCACGATCTTGACACGCTCTGACTGCGGGATTACCTGTGTATTGGACCACATGGTCCACTTGGGTTTTAACCTGCCGACACCTGCAACGCAAGCCGGTGGCGAAATCCGGATATCGGGAAAGGCAAAACAGCATGCGCACGCCAAATCGCCGGGATTTTCTGACGACAATCGCCGCCGTCACCGCGTCGCCGTTTCTGTGGCCGACGCCGGTTGCGGCGCAGGACGCGCGGTCGATCCTGAAGACGGCGTTCAGGAACTGGCGGGCCGATACCTCGCACGCCGTCGTCGCGATGACGATCAAACGCGCCAGTTCGACCCGAAAAATGACCATGGAAAGCTGGACACAGGGCAGCGATCGGGCGCTGGTGCGTTTTACGGCGCCGGCGCGCGATGCGGGAAACGCGACTTTGCAGCTTGGCGCGCAGACCTACGTCTTCAACCCAAAGCTCAATCAGGTGATCAAACTGCCGGCCAGTGCCATGTCGCAAAGCTGGATGGGGTCGGACTTTTCCTATGAAGACCTGTCGCGCAGCGAAAAGGTGGTTGACGATTACACCCACACGCTGATCGCAACCAACAGCTCGGGCAGCCGGAAAATCTATGTCATCGAAAGTGTGCCCAAGCCGACAAAACCGATCGTCTGGGGCAAACAGGTGATTTCGGTCCGCAGCGACGGCGTGCTGGTGCAGGTCGAATATTTTGACCAGCTTGGCAAACGGGTCCGGGTGATGAAGGCCGACAAGATTGCCATGCTTTCCGGGCGACCGTATCCGACCGTGCTGACCATGCGGCGCGATGACAAGCCCGGCCAGTTTACCCGCGTAACCACACAATCGGCGCAGTTCGATCTGGCGATTCCGGCCTGGCTTTTCACGCGCTCAAACCTTGAAAACCCCAGGAACTGATCGATGATCGCAGCCCTTGCCTGGCGAAACATCTGGCGGCAGCCAATCCGCACGGCGCTTAGCATGGTGGGCATGGCGTTCACGTCGATGCTGCTGGTTTTCATGCTGTCCTTTCAGCTTGGTTCCTATGACACGATGAAATCCAGCATGTTGAAAATCAGCGAGGGGTTCGGCCAGTTTCAACCGGTCGGGTACAAGGATGATCCCGATCTCGCCAAGGTCCTGAAGGATGCGGCGGCGTTGCAGTCCGAACTGAGGGCACTGCCCGCGGT
Organism: uncultured Rhodobacter sp.; assembly: GCA_964600965.1. Taxonomy (GTDB): domain Bacteria; phylum Pseudomonadota; class Alphaproteobacteria; order Rhodobacterales; family Rhodobacteraceae; genus UBA5972. Next base: position 5,979 of record CAZRLO010000076.1, on the reverse strand, counting down.
CACGGCGGCGGCGGCGCGCACCAGCGGTTTTGCCCTGCTGGCCAACGGCGAGCGCAGCTTTGCCGCCGCGATCATCGGCGTGGACCCGGCAACCGAACCACAAATCTCGCGCTTGCCGACAATGGTTCAGCAGGGCCGCGCGCTTGCACCCGGTGACACCCAGGCCATCATATTGGGCGACGGTCTGGCGCGGAACCTGCGGTTGAAACTTGGCGATCCGGTGACGCTGCTGGGCTCGGCACCCGATGGATCGGTTGCGGCCGACGTTCTGACGCTGGTCGGAATCTTCAAATCCAACGTGCCCGAGATCGACCGGCAGATGGCGCAGATGCCGCTGGCGCGATTTCAAGAGACATTCCTGATGGACCAGACCGTCAACACCATGGCGATCATGGGCGCACATCTGAGCGACATCGTTGCCGCGGGCCCCAGATTGCGGGCGTTGGCTGCCCGGCACGATGCGGTCTATCTGGACTGGGGTGAACTGGCGCCGGCGGTCAAACAGGCGATCACGCTGGATATTTCGACCGCGATGATGATGTATGTGACGCTGGTCGTGGTCGTGGTCTTCATCATCCTGAACACGCTTTATATGTCGGTGCTGGAACGCACCCGTGAATTCGGCGTGTTGCTGGCCATCGGCATGAAACCCGGCCAGATCGGGCGCATGGTGTGGCTGGAAATGATCTTCCTATCGATTGCCGGGACCGGAATCGGGGTGCTGCTGGGCGTTGGCGTAACCCTGTTTTTCAGCCATCAGGGCATCGCATTCGAGGCGCTGGACGAAGTATATGCGCAATGGGGTTTGCCGTCGCGGTTCTATCCGATGATGTCGCCGCTAAGCGTGCTGCTTGGCCCGGGTGCCATCGTAACAGCCATCACGGTCTTGGGCTTCATTCCCTATCGCCGGGTGCTTGGTCTTGAGCCCGTCAGCGCGATGGCCGCATGATGGAAACCTTGCGTACCTTCGCCCCGTTGGCATGGCGGAACCTGTGGCGCAATCCGCGACGCACGCTGATCACGCTGATTGTGGTCAGCGTCGGGCTGTGGTCGATTCTGTTTTTCAATTCCTTCATGAATGCGTGGATGCAGGCCAGCAAGGTGGCGACGCTCGACCTTTTGATCGGGCGCGGGCAGATCCACGCCACCGGCTATTTGGACGATCCCAGTATCGACACGCTGATGCCACCGCCCGATGGCGCGCTAGAGGCCGCGTTGAACGCGCCCGAGATCACCAACTGGACGACCCGTCTGCAATTGCCCGGCGTGGTGCTGAGCGAATACAAAACCTTGCCCGTCACCATCATGGGCGTGGATCCAATGGCCGAGCGGGTCGTTTCCACCCTGCCCGGCAAGGTGGTAGAGGGCCGGTACCTGCGCGACGCCGCCGATGACGGGGTTATTCTTGGACTCAATCTGGCCGAGCGGTTGAAAACCGGACTTGGCCGCCGGGTCATTCTGATGTCGCAAAGCATCGACGGTTCGCTGGCCGAACGCAGCTTCAACGTCGTGGGTCTGTTTGACGCCGACAAGCCGACCGAGGATTTTTTCGCATTTACCGGGCGCGAGACCGCGCAGGCCTTTGTCGGGCTGAACCGTGAAATCGCGCAGATCGTTTTTGACGTTCCGGATACCACGGACCTGGACGGCGTGGTCGCATCCCTGCAATTGGCCGCACCAGAACTTGACGTGCGCTCGTGGCGGGAATTGTCACTGTTTCTGGCCACCAACGAGAAATTCATGGGCGGGTTCATTTTCGTGTGGCTGGGGGTCGTTTTTTCCCTGATGGCGATCGGCATCATCAACACGCAACTCATGGCCGTGTTCGAGCGGATGCAGGAATTCGGACTGTTGCGCGCCCTTGGCATGAAGCCGCGCCTGGTGCTGCTGATGGTGACACTGGAATCCGCCATGCTGATCGGCATTGGCGTCGCGCTGGGCGCCGTGCTGGCCGCTGCGACGATCTGGTCCTTCGCCGATGGCGTCGACCTTAGCGCCTTTGCCGAGGCGCTGGAAATGTTTCAGGGCGGGCAGGTGCTTTACCCCGAATATCACCCCGGCGCATTTGCATTTTTCGCCGCAATCATCTGGGCGCTTGGCAGTCTGGTGGCGCTGTGGCCAGCACGTCGTGCCTCGAAATCCAGCCCGGTCGAAGCCATGCGCCGCGCCACGTGACAAGGAAACCGCCGATGGAAAATATCGTAACCTGCCGTGAACTGACCAAGACCTTTGGCAAGGGCGAATTGGCGGTTCAGGCTTTGCGCGATGTCGACCTTGACGTTTTGCCCGGCGATTTTGCCACCCTTGCCGGGCCCAGCGGATCGGGCAAGACCACGCTGCTGAACATGATCGGCGCGCTGGATCAACCGACCGGCGGCAGCGTCGTGATCGACGGCGCGGCGTTGAGCGGGCTCAGCAATGCCGCGCTCTCTGAACTGCGGCTCAGCAAGATCGGGTTCGTATTTCAATCCTTCAATCTGATCCCGGTTTTTTCGGCACAGGAAAACATCGAATTCATTCTGGAACTGCAAGGGCGCGACCGGTCCGAGCGGCGCGACCTCGCGCGGCAGGCGCTTGACAATGTCGGCCTTGCCGGCATGGAGCACCGGCGACCCTCTGCCCTGTCGGGCGGCCAGCAGCAGCGGGTCGCGGTGGCGCGGGCTCTGATCTCGAAACCCGCGATCGTGCTTGCGGACGAGCCGACGGCCAATCTGGACAGCAGGACCGCCGCCGACCTGATGGCGCTGATGTACCGGCTAAATCAGGAACATGGCATAACCTTTGTCATCGGCACCCATGATCCGCGGGTGATGAAACACACCAAGCGCCATATCGAATTGCTGGACGGAAGAATCAAAAGTGATACGCGGCAGTAGAATTTTCGGCTTCGTCCTGGCCGCCGCGCTGGCGGGCGGGCAGGTCACCGCGCAGGGCCTTCGGGTCCGCTCGACCCTTGGATCCTGGGCGACCCTTGCGGGTGCTGACAGCGTCGACGCGACGTTGGGTTATCAGAACCGCCAGACCCTTGGCGGCGGCATTCGCGTGATATGGGCGCCCTCGGCAGGGCCGTTCCGGTTTGAAATCCACAACCATACCTCGATGACGCAGGGTGGCGATGTCGCGTTCGCGGCGGCGCTGGCACCTTTGTTGCCCGCGCCACCGCCTGCCACGCTTTTTGATCTGACCCAGACCTGGCTGATGAACGGCGATACCGTGGCCACCAACACGTTTGACCGCCTGAACGTGAGCTATACCAGCCCGAACCTGGTGCTGCGGGCCGGGCGGCAGGCGATCACCTGGGGCAGCGGTACGGTGTTTCATCCCGGCGATATCGTCGCGCCGTTCGCCCCGAACGCGGTCGATACGACCTATAAGACCGGCGTCGACATGATATATGCGCAATACCTGTTCCAGTCGGGTGCGGACATTCAGGCGATTGCGGTCCCACGCCCGGCGGTGACCGGCGGGCCGGTGGTCCATGACAGCAGCACGTTTGCGTTGCGGGCGCGGGCGGCCAATGACAGCCTTGATGCCAGCGTCCTGCTGGCGCGGGATCGCGGTGATCTGGTGGCCGGACTGGGGCTTGGCGGAGCGCTGGGCGGGGCGTCGTGGAACGCGGAATATCTGAACTGGCAATTGGCGGGTGGCGGGTCGTACCCATCCTGGTTGTTCAGCGTCTCGAATTTCGGCGCGCTGTTTGGCGCGAATATCGCCTATTTTGCCGAGTATTTTCACAACGGTTTCGGCGTCAGCCCCGCCTTGGCGCTGGATGCATTGCCCGCAAGCCTGACCAAGCGGCTGGCGACGGGGCAGGTATTTTTCGCGGGAACCGACTTTCTGGCGCTTGGCGCGCAGGTCCAGCTTTCGCCGGACGTGGTGCTTGCGCCCAACGCCATCGTCAGCCTGAACGATCATTCCGTGCTGGCGGGTCTGGTGCTGAATGTCACCCTTGGCGACAATACCGACCTTGTGGTGAACGCAACGCATCCGATGGGTTCGGCGGGTACGGAATTTGGCGGTCGGGAAACCAGCGCCGGCTCGGGCGTGTATCTGGGTCCGGCACAAAGCGTGGCGGTGAAGGTCGTGCACTTTTTTTGATCACAGCGCCAAATCCGGGTACCGGTCCGAGTATTTTCGGAACGTTGAAGCACGGTCAGAATTCGCGCCCGGTCCGGGATTCGTTCCAGCGGATCACGGCATTGGCGCCCAGCCACGCGACCGGCTCGGGCGGCAGCCGCGACGGTTGCGCCTGCGCCTGAAATTCCCGCAACATCGCAGAGCTTTGGCCCACCGCCAATTCCGCGGCCAACATGCCGGCAAGCGTGCCTTTGGCCGTGCCCAACCCGTTCTGACAGGCGGCAATGAACAGGCCGGGCTCGACCTGACCGAAAGCCGGGACCGCGTTGCGAGACAGGCACAGCCGTCCGCCCCAGCGATAGGCCATTTCGACGTCTTTCAGCATCGGGAACCGGCTGGCAAAGGCGCGGTCGTGATCCGGCGCGATCCGAGCAATGCGCCGGTCGCTGACCATCATCGAGGGATCATACGTGAACCGGTTGCGGATCAGAATCCGACTGCCGCCGATCCCTGAAATCCGGCGTACCGTGGTTCCCATCGGATCGGCCGGCGTGAATCCCCAGAAATCCTCGCCGCGAAGCGCCGCGATTTCGTCCGTCTTCAGCGCCCGCGTCATCGAGGCGTAGGTAAAGACATGCATCAGCCGCCGCCGGAAATGCCCGAAACTTTCGGTATGGCCGTTGACCGCCAGAATGACACGGGGGGCGAACACCTGCCCCCTTGGCGTCGTTGCACACCAGTCCGGGCCTCGCCGCTCCAGCGCCAGGACCGGCGAATTCTCGTGCAGATGGACCCCTTGCCCTTGCAGGCCACGCGCAAGGGCCCGGATATACAGCGCCGGTTGCACCATCGCCGTTCCGGGGGTTCGCAGGCCGCCATGATAGTAATCGCTGCCCGAGATTTCACGCATCCGCGCCGCGTCCAGCACGTCAAAAGGTTCGCCCATCGCCCGCAGATGCGCCGCGTAGGCCTGATTGTGATGGAGGCCCTTTTCACTGGCGGCGGCATTGATCTTGCCGCATCTGACCAGCGCCTCGTCCGGCATTCCGTATTCGGCGGCGGCCGTGCTGGCAAATGCGATCCCGGCGCGGTTGGCGCGGGTCTGTTGGCGGTCCGCTTCGATCTGGCCACCGTAATCGGACGATGCCAGATCGTGCGGCAGATCGATCATGAAACCCGAATTGCGTCCGGCGGGCCCTTCGGCGACGCGTTTTGCATCCAGCACGGCGATCTTGCCCGCGGGGCGCAACTGGCGCAGACGGCGTGCGGCGGACAACCCGGTAAACCCGGCCCCGACGATCAGCCAATCGGCGGTGATCGTGCTTTCCAGCCGCTGCGGCGACGCATCCGGTGGCAGGATTTTGTTCCATCCGGCGGGTCCAGGGTCAATTGGCAGACGATTGACCCTCATGGCAGGCTCAACTTGGCGGTGCGCCCGCCATCGACCACATAGGTCTGCCCGGTGACAAATGAGGCCTCCGGTGACCCCAGCCACGCGACCAGCGCCGCCACCTCGTCGGGTGCGCCGGTGCGGCCAACCGGATGGAGGTCACCGATCGCCGCGCGAAAGCCATCCGGGTCGGGCTGCGATTGAATGAAATCGGCGTTGAGCGGCGTATCGATCCACCCGGGTGCGACCGCGTTGCAGCGCACGCCATCGGATCCGTGATCGACCGCGACCGCGCGGGTCAACCCGTGCAGCCCGGCCTTGGCGGCACCATAGGCGGCGTGGCCCGGGTTCGACCCCAACCCCTCGATCGAGCCTATATTGACGATCGCGCCCCTAGACGCCCGCAAATACGGCATCGCGGCGCGGATCAACAGGAAGGGCGCGGTCAGGTTCACCTGCAACGTCTCGGCCCAATCCGTCAGGCTGCCTTGTTCGACATTGCCTTCGCGCAT
>CAZRLO010000075.1:0-13914 GCA_964600965.1 uncultured Rhodobacter sp. | reverse complement strand
CCTGTACGTCGTCATGGCCCGGATTGCCGTGGTGACCCAGGCTGGTCGCCAGATCAGACGGGCCGATGAACACGCCATCCACGCCGTCGACCGCGCAAATGGCTTCGAGATTGCCAAGCGCCTGCCGGGTTTCCACCTGCACCAGCAGGCAGGCCTGATCGTTCGCACCCGCCAGATAGCCCTTGTCGCGACCATAGCCGCTGACCCTGGCCACACCCGCGCCATTGCCGCGAATGCCATCCGGCGGATAGCGCATCGCCGCCGCCATCAGCGCCGCGTCCGCGGGCGTGTTCACGATCGGCACCAGCACGGTTTTCGCACCTGCATCCATCACCTGCTTGACCTCGGCGACATCGACCGAGGATACCCGCACCACCGCCTGACTGGGCGACGGGCCGATCACCTGCAACTGGTCGCGGATCGAGCGCAGGTCGTTGACTCCATGCTCGCCATCGATCAGCAGCCAGTCAAATCCGGCATAGGCGCAAATCTCGGCCGTCGGGGCGGTCGCAAGGCTTTGCCACAAACCGATTTGCAGGTTTTTCGCAGTGATCGCTTCCTTGAATGTATTTCGGGGGTTCATCGCTTTATTCCTATTCAAACGAACATGTTACAACGCCGAGCGCGCCGAAATCGGCAGCGAATTCGGCACCTGACGGTGCTTCGATGGCGCGGATGAAGGCGCCTGAAAGCACGACCTCGCCCGCGCGGATGTGATCGCCGTGTTCCGCCAACCGGTTGGCAAGCCACGCCATGCTGGCCAGTGGATCGCCAAGTACGCCCGCCCCAAGGCCGGTTTCCTCAACGACACCATTTCGCGAGACAATCGCGCCGATCCAGCCAAGATCAAGCGCGGTTGGATCGAACCTTTTCGTCCCCAAAACGATCCCGCCATTGGCGGCATTGTCAGCGATGGTGTCAAACACCGTGCGGTGAACATTGGTGACCGGATCCGTGCGAAAAATCCGGGTATCGAGGATTTCAAGCGCCGGGGCCACTTTGTCCGTTGCCGCGAGAACGTCAGCGGGCGTGACATTCGGCCCTTACAGGTCCGACGCCGTAACAAAGGCGATCTCGGCCTCAACGCGCGGTTCGATGAACCGCCCGGCGGGCACGTGCGCACCGGTATCAAAGAACATGTCGCCAAACAGAATGCCGCTGTCGGGAATGGTAATGCCCAGTTGCTGCTGCATCGCCCGGCTGGTCAGTCCGATTTTGCGACCCAGAATCCGCCGACCGGCGGCGACCTTGAGGGCAACCCATTCCCGCTGGATCGCATAGGCATCTTCCATCCCCATCGCCGGAAAGTCCTGGCTGAAACAGCCGATCTGATGGCGGGCCTGTTCCGCGTGATCGAGCCGACTCGATATGATCCGCTGCTTTCATTCCCGGAACCGGAATGTTCCCAGACCGCGCGAAGAAAGCGTGCCGAGAATATCCTCAACCTTGGTCATCGGGAAATTTTTCGGCAGCGCATTGATGATCGCCAGAATGCCGTTTCCGCTGGCCGGATCGGGGATCGCGACAATGCGGATGATCACGGTGCCGTCGGTTGGCGAATCGTAATTTCCGAACATCTCGACGGCCGGATATTTACCGATTTCGGTGTTTCTGACCGCGTTGATCCGCGCGTTGTCTATATCGGGCACCGAAGCTCGAAACGCCTGATGGAGGATGGATTCGAGCGCTTTCAGGCGCTCATCAACCGAACCCTGCTCGATGGTAATCGGCACGAATTGCAGGTTCGAGCGGACTTGTTTTTCCAGTGTCGTGAAAAATACTTTGAAGATCCCGGTGCCGCCGGGTGCCGGTTGGATGTAGTTCAAATGCGCATCCGAAGTCGGCGCGATGAACTCGAACGGCACCGGTACGGCAATGCTGTGTTCCGCCGCGAAATCGGCATCAAACACATGCCGGTTGCCTTTGACGAAACCCTCGACCGTCAGCAGGTTTAACTCGACTTTAGGTTCGGCTTCCTCCGCCAGAGCGAATGACGGGGCCAAGACCAGTGCCGACGTTACGATTGCTTTTAGAATATTCATCCGTGTTTCCGCCCTTCGACTATTTTATCGCGGCAATCACCATCACCTCGACCAGAAATTCCGGCAAAGCCAGATTGGCCTCGGTGCAGGCGCGGGCGGTGTGGGTTTTTGGGGTCGATCCAGGCATCCCAGACGGCATTCATTTCGCCAAATTCGGCCATATCCTTGATCCAGACCGTCGCGCTAAGGATTTTCGACTTGTCGGTTCCGGCCTCGGCCAGCCACTTATCGACATTGGCAAGCACGTCGCGGGTCTGCGCGGTAATATCCGCCCCCTGCCCGACCTGCCCCGCGGAATAAACGAGGCCGTTATGGATGACGGCCTGCGACATGCGCGGACCTGCGCCAAGACGGGTGATGGACATGGGATGCTCCGGTTATTAATGGATTTGACGGGTCAGCCTAAGACGCCCATTCCCGGTTTGCAACTGCTGTGAGGGGAAGAAATTTCCCGATGATTTTTCCGTTTCGGAGTATCTTCGCGAAGATTTTTTTGTTGCTTCCATCCACATGCGCTGTGTGAATGCACTGAGCACACCAAAGGGCGGACAAAATGCAGATCGTCACACAATTCCCGCATGAAATCACCGACGAGCCGGACATGGCGATTGTCATGCCCGATGGTTGCCGTCTGTCGGCGCGGGTGTGGATGCCGGTGGATGCGACCAGTAATCCGGTTCCCGCGATCATCGAATATATCCCATATCGCAAGAGCGACGGCACCATCGCGCGCGACGAGCCGATGCACCGGTATTTCGCCGGTCGCGGCTATGCGGTTCTCAGAATCGACATGCGCGGCAATGGTGACAGTGCGGGGTTGATGGCGGACGAATACACCGCAACCGAACTTGCCGATGCCGTCGCGGCGATCGGCTGGATCGCGGATCAGGAATGGTGCGACGGCAATGTCGGCATGATGGGCAAAAGCTGGGGCGGGTTCAACGGCCTGCAGGTCGCGGCACTGGCCCCGCCGCAGCTCAAGGCGATCATCACAGTCTGTTCCAGCGTGGATCGCTATGCCGACGACATCCACTACAAGGGCGGCTGCCTTCTGGGCGATAATTTTTCGTGGGGGGCGCAGATGCTCAGCTATTCGTCGCGTCCGCCCGACCCGATGGTGGTCGGCGAAAAGTGGCGCGAGATGTGGTTGGAACGGTTGAAGAACCAGCCGCTGCTTGCGGCGGACTGGCTGGGCCATCAGCACCGCGACGCATACTGGAAACACGGATCGGTCTGCGAGGATTACCACGCCATCAAAGCCGCCGTTCTGTCGATTGGCGGCTGGGCGGATAATTACATGAATACCGTCGCGCATCTGCTTGAAAATCTTGATGTTCCCGTCAAGGGCATCGTTGGGCCATGGGTGCATCAATATCCGCATCAGGCCAGCCCGGAACCACGGATCGGTTTCCTGCAAGAGGCGGTCCGCTGGTGGGATCACTGGCTGAAAGGCGTCGCAAACGGGGTCGATACCGACCCGGCCTATCGGGTCTGGCGACAGGAAACCGTGCGCCCGGAGCGCACCCGCAAGGCCCGCGCCGGCCATTGGCAGGCCGAGGCGGACTGGCCGTCGGACCGGGTGACCCCGCATGCGCTTGCCCTGTCTGCGGGCGGCATTCTGGGCGGGAAAGGCGGCGCTTTGTCGGTGGCGGTGAATTCGCCGATGGATTGCGGGCTGGGCACGGGACGCTATTTCCCGATGTCGGGCGATGTGCCGGAACTGCCGGGCGATCAGCGCGACGACGACGCGCGTTCGGCCTGTTTTGACATGCCGGTCGCGGTCGGCGGCCTTGATATTCTGGGCGCGCCGGTGGTGCGGCTGAAACTCGCGTCCGACCGGCCCCACGCGCAGATCGCGGTGCGGCTTTGCGAGGTGCATCCCGACGGCGCCTCAAACCGCATCACCTATGGATTGCTCAACCTTTGCCACCGGCACGGGCACGACAAGCCGTCCCACCTGCGACCCGGTGAGGCGTTTGAAATCAGGCTCGACCTCGATCAGATTGCGTACCGCGTGAAGCCCGGAATGATATTGCGGCTGGCGGTATCGACGGCCTATTGGCCCTTTGTATGGCCGGTCGCGGAACGCGCGACGGTCACGCTGTTGGGCGGTGCGCTGGAATTGCCGGTTCACGGCGGAACTGAAGGCGATGAATGGCGGTTTGACGAGGCCGAAAGCGCCCGGCCCTGGGCGCATGAATCGCTGCGCGCGCCGTCCTACCACAAGGCGATCACCTCCGATCTTGGCAGTGGCGAGGTTTCGGTCGAAATGGTGGACGATGGCGGGCTGAACGAGGACGCGGCCCATGGGCTGCAATCTGGCCATGTCACCCGCGAAACCCATCGCATCCATCCGGACGACCCGCTTTGCGCCTCGGCCTCGGCGCACTGGACACAGGAAATCAGGCGCGGTGACTGGGCGATTCGCACCGAGACATTCTCGAATATGTGGTCCGATGCGGAGGCGTTTCATGTCTCGGGCCGAATCGAGGCGTACGAGGGCGAAAAGTTACTGTACTCGCGCGATCTGAACCGAAAAATCCCCCGCGATTGTTGCTGACCCGGCACTGCAGAAATTCTGATTTCAGCGTAATACTTGCGTCTGTCGATTGGCAAAGCGCCACATGGGCGATTTTTCTGCCAATATTCGGGAAAATCAGTTGATGATCGGCCCCAAAACCTGTTTTCTTGGCGGGACTGATGGGGGACGTTTCAATGATCAGACCGGGTAACCGAATTGCGGTGGCACTGGCAGGGCTGTTTGCCCTCGCAGCCAGTCCGGTGGCCGCCCTGCCGGCGTTTTCGATCAGCGCTTCACCGGGCTCGATCGGCCCCGGATCAACGTCGACCCTGACCTATACCATCGACAATTCCGCCGAAACGGTGCCCGCGACCAGCCTTGCCTTCACGCATACGCTTGCGGGCGACGTGGTTCTGGCCTCGCCACCCAGCGCGACCACCGATTGCACCGGCGGGGCGGTCACCGCAACCGGCGGCGGCACCAGCGTCACGTTTTCCGGCGGTTCGGTCGGCGGACCCGGCACCTGTACGGTTACGGTGAATGTCACGAAGACCCTGGCCGGATCGACCGATCTGACAACCGGGGACCTGACGTCGTCCGCCGGCAACAGCGGCACGGCCACCGCGGCGCTGGCGGTTGATTCGGATGCTCCCGCCTTCACCAAGGCGTTCAGCCCGGCCACCGTTTCCTTAGGCGGCACCTCGACCCTGACTTTCACGATCGACCATACGGCAGGCGCCGCAAGCGGATCTTTGACCGGCGTTAATTTCACGGACAACCTGCCTCTCGGGGTCGCCATTGCGTCCCCGTCCAACTTCAGCTCCACCTGTTCGTCCGTGACGGTTGTTGCGGATCCGGGAACATCCGTGATCGATATGATTTACGGCACTTTGATTGCTGGTGTTTCGTGCGCCATCAGCGTCGATGTCGTGGCGAATGCGGTTGGAACGCATGTCAACGTATCGGGGGAATTGACCGGTTCTAACTCTGTCGGCGCGTTCACTTCGGGTGTTGCGACGGCATCGTTGACGGTTGATCCGCTTTCGACATCGGCGCCTACGCTGACGAAATCCTTCATCGACGATCCGGTCATTCCGGGGCAGACCGCGACGCTGAGTTTTACCATCCTGAACCCCGACCGCGATTTCGCCGCGACCAGCATCGCCTTTACCGACGATCTGGACGCGATGCTGACGGGCGCAACCCTGGTCGGCGCACCGATTGCCGATCCGTGCGGCACCGGCTCGACGATCACCGGGACCAGCCTTTTGACCTTCGCCGGCGGTTCGCTGGCGGCCAATACCAGTTGCACCTTTGACGTAACCGTGCAGCTTCCCGCAACGGCGGCGGCTGCCGGTTACCTGAACACGACCAGCAATCTGACAGCAACCGTGAACGGCGATACGGCAACCAACAGCCCCGCGACCGATACCCTGGCGGTTTCCAGTTCGGTCCCGCTGAGCATCGCCAAGAGCTTTGGCGGCACCGCCGTCCCCGGCGGGACGGTGACGCTGGACTTCACCCTCACCAACCCGAATGCCGGATTTACGGCGACCAGCGTGGCGTTCAGCGACGATCTTTATGCCGTCCTGCCCAACCTGAAATTCGATTCCGCGGTGCCCGCCAATATCATCAGCAACACCTGCGGCGGAACACCGTCACACCTGTTCACACAGGACTCAAGTTCCTCGCTCGAATTTTCGGGCGGGACCGTTGCGTCTGGATCAAGCTGCACGCTTTCGGTGTCGCTTGACATGCCGGCGGTTGCGGCGAACGGTTCCTACGTCAATATCACCGAACCGGTCATGGCCACGCTGGACGGCGCGACGCAAACCGGGAACACCGCCAGCGATTTGCTGGTGGTCGATGCCGGGGTTTCCGTCAGTTTCGCCAAGACTTTCGGGGCCGACGAAGGCCTTCCCGACAGCAGCGTCACGCTGGAATTCCTGATCACCAACACCAGTGAAACCACGTCTACCACCGATATCTCATTTTCCGACGATCTGGATGCGTTTCATAGCGGTGCGACCCTGACTTCGGTTGACGCCAATACCTGCGGTGGCACGGTGACCGGAACCGGAACCGGCCTGATCGGGTTCAGCGGCCGCGACCCGCTTGCAGTTGGCGGCGCGTGCACGATTTCAACCACGGCCAAGGTTGGCCCGTCACCGTCCGGGGTTGCGACCAACACGACCAGCGAACTGACGGCGGGTGCCGACGGCGGCACGCCCGCGGCGGTTACAGGGACGGCGGCGTCCGACGATTTCAATGTGACGGATGTTCTGGCGCTGCAACTGACCAAGGTATTCAGCGGCGACCCGGTGGTGGCCGGCGATTCCGTTTCCCTGACCTTCACCATCACCAACCCGAACGCGGCCGATGACGCGATTGCCGTCGGGTTCGACGACAACCTGGGTGCCGTGGTTCCGGGGATGTCGGTCACCGGTGGCGCGCCAACCACGAATACGTGCGGATTCGCGATGGCCGGAACGTCGGATCTGCAATTCACCGGGGGCGCGGTGACCGGCGGCTCTTTCTGCACCCTGGTCCTGGACATGGTGGTGCCGGCGTCGGCAAGCGACGGCGACCATGTCAACACCACGACCGCCATCATCGGGTCCGTCGGCGGTGCCACCCGTACCGGCAATATGGCCAGCGACACCTTAACCGTGATCTCCGAACCGCTGCTCCTGACCAAGACATTTACCGGCGATCCGGTCTTTGCGGGCAAATTCGTTGGCCTGGATTTCACCATCCAGAACACCAGCGGATCAACGGTTTCCTCCATCGCGTTCACCGACGACATAGATGCAGTGCTGCCGGGATCGCTTGGATATATCGCGTCCAATTCGTGCGGGGGCTCGACGCTGGGTGGCGCTGTGTTTGCCCTGAATTTCGGCACGTTGGCCCCGGGTGCAAGTTGCACCATCGGCGCGTCGGTTCTGGTGCCGGCAAGCGCGGCGTCCGGCGATTATGTCAATACCGTCAGCGACCTGACCGGCATGATCGGCGCGTCTGCCGTGACCGGCAGCAGCGCGTCGGATACCTTGCGTGTATTCTCGTCGACATCGCCGACCTTCAGCAAGACATTCCTGACCAATCCGGTGGAATCGGCCGGAACCACGACGTTGGAATTCACCATCGCCAATCCGGCCACCGGCGGCACCCTGTCCAACCTTGCGTTTTCCGACGACCTGGATGCGGCGCTGGCGGGGCTGGTCGCAACCGGACTGCCCCTGAACGATGTCTGCGGGGCCGGGTCGGCGATCACCGGCACATCGCCGCTGTTGTTTACCGGCGGCAGCCTCGGCGCGGCGGAAAGCTGCACGTTCAGCGTCGATCTTCAACTACCGGCCACGGTTGCTGGGACCTTTACCAACACGACCGGAAATCTGCTTGAGAACGGGCTGAGCATCGCCGACCCGGCCACGGACGACCTGACGGTCACCCTGCCGCCGCCGGGTTTCGCCAAGGCATTCGGCCCTTCGACGATCAGCGTTGGCGGGACGTCGACCCTGACCTTCACCATCGACAATACACCCGGACCGGGGGCGACCAGCGGGCTTGAATTCCGTGATACCCTGCCGCCGGGCATGGCCATCGCGTCCACGCCGAACGCCGCGAACACCTGCGCCGGCACGCTGGATGCGACGGGTGGCGCGGGTTCGGTCGGGCTGGTGGGCGGTTCGGTCGCGGCGGCCAGCACTTGCACGATTTCCGTCGACGTGACCGCGACGAGCGCCGGTTCGCTGGTCAACCTTACCGACGATCTGACGTCGTCGCTGGGCAACAGCGGAACCGCCACCGCAACCCTGACCGCCACTGCCAGCACCACGGCCGATATCACCATCGTGCAGACCGCAGATACCGACGATACGTTCAATTTCACGTCTTCCGAGGCGTCGCTGACCTTTGCGATCACGACCGTGGGCGGCGCCGGGCTTGAAGGGCCGGTCACCCTGACGGCAGGCAACTACACGGTTACCCAGACCCTGCCCTCAGGATTTGGCAACGAATCGATCACCTGTTCGGATGCCAACAGCACCGGCGACACGACAACCGGCGTTCTGACCCTGAAGCTGGAGGCCGGAGAATCGGTCGTCTGTACCTTCAACAGCCGCGAGTCCGGAACATTCACGTCCGAGAGCATCGAAGTGATGATCCGGCGGCGGGTCAATTTCCTGCTGTCGAACCAGCCAAGCCGGGGCCGGCGCTTTGGGCGGCTGGGCGGCGGCGACGGCGCGTCGCAGAATGTGGGCTTTCTGCGCGGCGATCTGGAATCGCTGTTGCCGTTCACGGTGCGGGGCCTGACGCCGGGTTCAGACAACTTCTCGGTTTCGTCCAGTCTGGCGCAGGCGCGGATGGCGGCGGCGCGGGTGGATCTTTCGGTGGATGGTTCCCAGGATGCAACCGCCAAGATTTACAGCAGCGATTTCGACGTGTGGATGGAGGCCTCGTACAACCAGTTCGACGCCCTGCAGGGCTCGCAGGGCCATTTCGCGGTCGGCTATCTGGGCGCGGATTGGCTGGTCAATCCCGATCTGCTGGTCGGGGCGCTGATACAGTTCGACTCGATCCTCGATTTTTCCAACGTGCTGAACAACACCTCAAGCGGCGCGGGCTGGATGGTCGGGCCCTACGTGACCGCGCGGCTGGGGTCGGGTCTTTATTTCGATGGTCGCATTGCGGCCGGTCAATCGAACAACCGGATCAGCCCTTTCAACACCTACACCGACAGCTTCAACACCAGTCGCTGGCTGATCGACGCCAGCCTGACAGGCAACGCGACGCTGGGTAATTGGAAAATGCAACCCAATGCCAGCCTTTCGTTCATGTCGGAAACCCAGGCCGCCTATGTCGATTCGCTGATGGTTCTGATTCCGTCGCAGACCGTGGCGCAGGGGCAGTTGCGATTTGGGCCGAATTTCTCGACCATGGTCGAGGGCAAACACGGCGAGGTTTATTATCCACGGCTTTCGCTGGACGGGATCTTCAATTTCAGCAATGCCACGGGAACGACGCTGGCCGGAACCACCACGGACGAAACGTCGGGCTGGCGGGCACGGTTCGAGGCCGGCATCTTGATCGTCAAACGCAATGGGATCCGTGTCGATATCAACACCAATCTGGATGGCCTCGGCAAGGCGGGATATCAGTCCTATGGCGGGTCGGTGCGGGTGACAATTCCGCTGCAATAGCGGCGCTGACCGGGGCCGTCCGCGCGCAATGGCCACAAACCGGGCCTAAATCCGGCGCAGCAACAGCGCCAGCAGCATCAGAATGTTGCCGATGGTGGTCTGCCGATAGATGCCCGCCCGATAGAACCGGCGGATCGCCCGTGGATGCGGAGTCTCGCGGCGCAGTCGGCGAAAATCCTGCAAGAGTCGCTGGTTCTTTGTGCTCAGCAAAGTGGAGACGCTGTTCAGACTGGCAAGGTTGAGGTCATTGTTGCGTTTATAACGCCCGGACAGCACGTAACCGATCTTGCCAAGCTTGCTTTGCACACCCCAGTTGGCACCGATCAGGTTGGCACCGTGCTGTCGGTATAACAGGCCCGGTTCGCGGTCGAAAAAAACCCGGCCACCGCCACCGGCGACAAGCTGATACAACCACCAATCGTGATGCGACATTTCCGGCGCGTCAGTCGCGGCCTGTACGAGGGCGAGCGCGGCGGGGTTGAGCATCATGGTGTTGCCACCCATGATGTTTTGCACCAGCGCATTGGCAAACGAAGGCGGGCGCCTGATCCGGGGCGATATTCGCGGGTCTTGCAGCGTTTCGGTGACCACCAGACTGCATCCGCCGTAAAGCACCGGCGTTTCCGGGTCAAAGCCGCGCATTTGCGACAGGGCGCGTTCGATCTTGTGGGGCAACCACACATCGTCCTGGTCGCACAGCGCCACGACGTTGCCCGCCAGTTCGGACCGGTAAAGCAGCGACAGAAAATTGCGGGTGAACCCGCGGCCCGGTCCACGGATCAGGGTGATCCTGCGGTCGGGGTTTTCGGTCTGAAACCTTTCCAGCAGCGCCATGGTATCATCGGCCGAGGCGTCATCGCTGGCGATCAGCGACCAGTCGCGATGGGTCTGGGCCAGCAACGAGTCCAACTGCGCCTGCAAGAACCGCGCGCCGTTGCAGGTGGCCAGCAGAACAACGACGTGGGTCGCCGCGGCCCGTGCCGCCGTTCGGGTTTGTGTATCCGCCATTCAGACCGCTATTGCCTGCTCCGGTACCGGCAGTGCCATGTTGCGTTCGTGGGCATCTATGGCTTCCTCCAGATCCTCGAAATAGATCAGATGCCCCTTTTCCAGGACGGCCCCCGCGGTGCAGATGCTGCGGATCAGATCTGGCGAGTGGGAAACGACGATGGCACCGCTGGTCTCCAATCGTTCCCGAAAGACGGTGGCGCTCTTTTCCTTGAAACCGGCGTCGCCGACGGCGGTCACCTCGTCGACAAGGTAGGTATCAAACTTGATGCCCATCGATACGCCAAAAGCCAGCCGCGACCGCATTCCCGAGGAATAGGACCGGATCGGCAGGTGAAAACGCGGCCCGAGTTCCGAAAAATCCTTGACGAAATCAATCAGCCCGTCGCTGTCCACGCCATAGACCCGCGCAATGAACCGGGTATTCTGCACCCCGGTCAGATCGGGGCTGAAACTGCCTGCAAATCCGACCGGCCACGACATCGAGCCGTCCGAGGTGATCTTGCCGCTGTTCGGATGAATGGTGCCGGCGATCATGCCAAGCAGGCTGGATTTTCCGGCCCCGTTGCGCCCCAGCAGCGCAACGCCTGTCAGCGAGGGAAAGACAATATTGATGTTGTCGGCGACGGTCGTGGTGATCCCGTTCATGTGAAAGGATTTACAGACATTTTCCAGACGGATCATCGACCTTACCTTCGGTCACGGATGCTATAGCCGACCAGCACCAGAATTGCCCAGCCGATACAAAGAAACAGCGCGTACAGCGACAGCAGCATCAAGCGCCTTGGAAATTCCGAGGATTCCGCCAGCGTCGGGCGCACATAGGCGGCCAGATACCGGCTTTTGCGGTTGGCCTCGGCCAGGGCCAGATCATAGGCCACCCGCGCGCTGAGGTAGGTTTGTTCGGCAAATTCGCGGTCCACGACCAGCGCTTCGTACTGGCCGACCAGATTGGAGAATGCTGCATCCGTACCGCTTTCCCCAAGGCCGATTTTCTTGCGTTCCTCGGAAATGCGGTTCTGAATGACCGCGATGCGGCGCTGCGACTGGGCGATGCGGGGGTCGCCGTCCCGGGTAACGTCGCGCAACAGGTCCAATTCGATCAACGCTTGCGCAAGCTGGGTCTGTAGTGTGGTCAACAGCCCCATCTGGCCCTGCACGTCGGCCGTCGGATCAACGATCTGGGTTTCGCTGCGAAACCGTGTCAGCGCCTGGCGCGCCGCTTTCAGCCGTTCCAGCGCCGCCGCAAGTTCGACCTTGGCGTATCCGGTGGCATCCTCGCGTGCGATTGCCGACAGATCATTGATCATCGCGGAACTCGCGCTGAAGATTTCACGCGCGATCAATTGCGCGTCTTCCGGCGAAAACGCGTTCACCCGCAGTTCGATCAGCCCGGTGCCGCTGTCATAATCGATCTTCACCATTCTTTGCCAGTATCGCAGCAGGTCCTCGATTTTGCCGGTCGCATCGAACGCATAGACCGGGTCGTTCACCGGCTTGCTGTAAAGCGCCTTGAGGTTGATCCTGGCGTTGATCGTCGCCACAAGCTGCTGGCTTTGAATGAACTCGTAAAGCACGTCGGAATCGCTGGAGGTGCCGGTGGACAATGCGCCCAGACCGCCCAGCACGTCAGACGCGGTCGGCATCTCTTCGCTGCGAACCGAAAACCCGACCCGCGAGGCGTATTGATCATTGGCCACGAAAAAGAGATACCAGAAAATCAGGACCAGCGGTCCGACAACCCCCACCATGAAACTGAACATCAATCCGAAATGCCGCTTGCGCATCCGCGCCGGCTGCGCGACGGGTGGCGACTTTCTGGCAACAGCGGGCGCCACGCGCCCCGCCCTATCCGGATGCGGCTCTGCAAGGTGACCCGCCGGATTTTCCGCAACATTCGGATGTTGGGTTGCGCCCGGCACGGGCCTGATGGAAATCCTGCTGGGTTCGTCTGACAATTTATGTTCCCGGAATACCTGTTTGTTTGTTTAACGGGCTTCTGGCATATTTTCTATACGTAACTGATCATGGATGGCAGCCCAATGGCCACAGCACGCGCGTTGCGCCCGCGGGAGAAACGCCGCTTCAAGACCCTCCGCACGATTTTCGCGCTGTTGATGCGCGAAATGGCGGCGACCTATGGCAGGTCCGTCGGTGGATATTTCTGGGCGGTGGCCGAGCCGGTCGCCGGTATCGCGCTTTTGAGCATCGTCTTTTCGCTGGCCTTCCGCAATCCGCCGATCGGGACCAATTTCGCGATCTTCTACACGACCGGGCTGCTGCCGCTGTTTCTTTTCAACGATGTCAGCGCCAAGACGGCTAATTCGCTTGTGTTCTCCAAGCAGTTGCTGGCGTATCCCGGGGTCACGTTCATCGACACGATCTTTGCGCGTTTCATCCTGAGCGTGGCCACCCATTTCATGATTTTCGTGCTGCTGACCAGTGCGATCCTGGAGTATTTCGACATTCGCGCGATCCTGAATTTCGGTGCCATTTTTCGCAGTCTGGCGATGGCGGCGGCATTCGGGCTGGGGGTTGGTACACTCAATTGCTTTCTGTTTCTGGTGTTTCCGATCTGGCGCAGCCTGTTTTCGGCCCTGAGCCGGCCGTTGTTTCTGGTATCCTGTGTGCTGTTCCTGTTGGAAAGCGTGCCGGACCCCTATCGCTGGTATCTGTGGTTCAATCCGGTCGCCCATGTCACGGGTGAAATGCGCAACGGGTTTTATGCGGGCTACGACGCGGTCTATGTCTCTGAGGCTTATGTTTTTGGCGTGTCGGGTGTGCTCTTCGTGCTGGGTCTGTTGCTGCTCAAGCGCTTTCACAGCGATCTGCTGAACCGATAGCACACGCCGCAACGCGCCTATTCGATCCGGGTCAGCAGATCGTTCAACGAGGCCTTGGCGTCCCCGAAAAACATCCGGGTGTTTTCCTTGAAGAACAACGGGTTCTCGATGCCGCTATAGCCGGTGCCCTGCCCGCGTTTGGACACGAAAACCTGCTTGGCCTTCCACACTTCCAGCACCGGCATTCCGGCGATGGGCGAGTTGGGGTCTTCCTGCGCTGCCGGGTTCACGATGTCGTTGGACCCGATCACGATGGCGACGTCGGTCGTGGGGAAATCGTCGTTGATTTCGTCCATTTCCAG